>CAZNMS010000291.1:0-10933 GCA_964573505.1 uncultured Planctomycetaceae bacterium
CGGCAGATGAGAAGTTACCGGCGATCTTCTGTACGACGGACTTGTAGTCCGTCGCCGTCGCAGATCGACGGCCAATAAGTCCGTCGTACTGGCATGAACTCACCTGCCGCTCGCCTTATCCCTCGCCGAACCATTAGTGCCTCAGTCTTGGAGCGAAACGCGATCATCCGCGCTTGTAACGAAGGTTACTCATGCTCGTTCTTCATCGGGCTCGCCCGAGTCCGACGAGTGCAGCTTCTCGATCCAATCTCGAATCGAGAACATCGCTCGCTGTTCGTCATTGAGTGCCGAGCAAAGACGCCGCCGCATGCCGCCCCTTACAATGGCAACAGACGCCGCCGTCACTTCCTATCTGCCGATCGTCTCACTTCACGAGTTGCGCATGTCTTCGTCTCCTCAGCCTGTTGAAAGCTCGCGATCCATTCCTTTGCAGGCGTTCTTGTGCCTGATGGCGGGATCGGGCATCTACTTTTCAGCGCCGCGCATCGCATGGGTTATCCGCGCTTATTCCGACGAGATCGAATCGACCGGCAACGTGCTCGGCGGCGGATTGGTGTTATGGGGCGTGAAGCTGACGCTCGAACGTTGGCTGCAAAAGCCGGGGCAAACAGTCGGTCGCCTCAATCGCAATAAGGTCATGCTTCCTAAAGAGGGAATGGCCTATCTCGTCATCATGATCGTGACCTTCATCGGCGCGATCTTCGGTCGGCAGAACATGCTGATGCTCGTATTCTCGATTATGGCCGGCCCGTTCATCGTCAATGGCGGCGTCGCGTTCTCGCAGCTCAAGCGCAATCGCGTGCGACGTACTCAACCCGCACGAGCAATGGCCGGTGAAGTCATCTCGGTCGACATCACATTCGAGAACCGCAAGTTTTGGATCGCTTCATGGATGATGCAGGTGCGAGACCGCGTCGGGCATGAGTCGCATGTGAACGCGGGCAAGCACGATGTGATCCTCTCGCCGGCAGTGTTGTTCGCGCGAGTGCCGGCTCGCAGTGAGCGATCAACGCGCTATCAACTGCGAGTCACGAAGCGCGGCCGCTATGTCTTCGGACCGCTCGAAGTCGCGACGCGATTTCCGCTCGGTCTCGTCGAGCGCGGATTCATCGAGACCGAGTTCAGTGAGATGCTCGTGCATCCGCAAATTGGGACGCTCGCGCCGAGTTGGTATCGCGAGTACCAATTGGCGAACAACTTCGTTGAGCGACAAGACACTCATCACGGCACGTTCGAAGACGAGTTCCATCATCTGCGCGACTACCGGAATGGAGACAATCCGCGCGACATCCATTGGCGCACGTCGGCCCGCGTCAATGACTTGATGGTGCGGCAGTTTCATCAGAGCCGAGATCGCGGACTGTCAGTGATTCTCGACCTTTACTTACCGGCGCGTCCGTCCGCTGCGAACGTCGACACGATCGAGCTTGCATTGAGCTTCGTTGCGACCATTTGTCTTGATCACACGCGGCGCACGCGCGGCGTTGAGCAGTCGATCTACATCGCGGGCAACAAGTCGGCGCGCTGGCGCACGAATCGAGGCTCATTGGGACTCGATCCGCTCTTCGATCTGCTTGCTCAGATTGAAGGCGGGGATGCACGAGAAATCACACAGCTCATTGAAGAGGCCAGTCAGCAGAACGATTCAGCGACTCGCTTCGTGCTCGTCACCACTCGTCCGCGCGGTGTGCTGCCCGTCGACGTCGACAAGCTTAGCGTGCTGCCGGGCATCGAAATCCTGCATGCGAACGTGAAGGATCTTGAACGCTACTTCTCGCTCGAGTCCTCATTCGTCGGCGAGCTGACTCCGATCAAGGCCGAGACCGAACTCAAGGAAAGCGAACTCAGTGCAACGCGCTGAAGTTCGATCGGTCCGTGCGATCGCGGCTCAATGGCCGATGCAGTAAGAGTTACACTACTCTGATTGCAAGACGTCAATCCCGCGCGAAATGCAGACTGAGTAGTTCAATGGCATGCCGAAGCCGACGGCGTTTGTCGCCGTAGCATGGACTTCCAGTCCGTGCTGCCTTGCCGCTGTCCGCGTTGCATTGAAGGTTGCCGTTCTGCAAGGGCGAGAAGTCGATGCTTCGACTCCTCGCATCCCATCCGTGCCGTATAAACGAAATTGCCGCCCTCGCCCGTTGAGATTCCTCAATGGAACTCCTCAACGATCGAAGGCGGCAATTCTACGAATGCGAACAGGGTTGCCGTTCCGCCTCTGCCTGCCGCGACGAACTCCGTCAATCAGCCGACTGAAACGACGAGGCTCGCGGACTTACGCCGATGGCGCTGCTGCTGGAGCGGCTACGACTTCCGCAGTCTCCTTTGCCTTTGCAGCGGCGGCGTTGCCTTCTTCAATCGTGACCTTGCCGCGACGCTCGGCCAAACGCGTTGCCTTACCGATGCGATCACGCAGGTAGTAAAGCTTCGCGCGTCGCACTTTGCCGTGACGCTTCACGACGAGCTTCGCAATGTTCGGGCAATGATCCGGGAAGATTCTCTCGACACCTTCACCGGCAACGATGCGTCGAACGGTGAACATCGCCGATGTCCCCGTGCCCCGTCGAGCGATCACAACGCCCGTGAAAATCTGAACGCGTTCTTTGTCGCCTTCTTTAATGCGGCAATGAACGTCGACCGTATCACCAACCGTAAACACCAGCGGCTCAGGTCGGAGACTGCCGTACTCGACGGCCAAGATTTCTTCTTTGCGGCCGCGATTCTTGAAATCCGGCTTCTCGGGATTTGCCATGACATCACCTCTTCAAAATTCGAGACCAATCAATCGACTGCGGGCCGTTGACTGGTCCGACGTCGTTTCTTTTTCTTTGGTATCTCAGGAAAACGCTCCCGATAGCGCTCATAGAGTTCGGGTCGTCTTTCCTGAGTAATTTTTATTGCTTGTTCAAGCTGCCACTCGGCGATCTTCTTGTGATTGCCGCTCAGCAACACTTCTGGCACCGCAGCTCCGCGAAACTCGCGAGGTCGCGTGTACTGCGGATACTCCAGCAGGCCAGTCTCAGCGAATGACTCGTACTTGCTGCTGGTTTCATCGCCCAGCACCCCCGGAATCATCCGGATCACTGAGTCGACAATCATCATCGCAGGGACTTCTCCGCCATTGCAGATGAAGTCTCCGATCGACACTTCCAGCGGATTAAGTCCGAGCCGAATCCGTTCGTCGAATCCCTCATATCGCCCGCACAACAACACCAGTCGTTTGTGAGTCGAAAGCTCACGCACAAACTGCTGATCGAGTCGCCGCCCACGAGGGGTCAGCATCACGAGTTGTCCGGGTTCAGAGTCATCCGCTTGCACAGCTTCGACACAGTCAAAGACTGGCGGGCACATGATCAACATGCCGGCGCCGCCACCAAACGGAGGATCGTCCACCGACTTCCGTTTACCCTTTGCCCAGTCGCGAAAATTCCACAATCTGAGGTCAACGAGCCCCGCTTGAATCGCGAGCTTCAACAGACTCTGTCCCATGTAGCTATGAAACATCTCGGGAAACAAAGTCAGTATGTCGAAGCGAATTCGATCGACCGGGTCTCGTTCCAATTGAGAGTCTGCGACTTCCAATTGTTGCTGACTTGAGAGCGTCGCGTCGGGTTGCATGTCTCCCATCTGCGAATCCCTTTCGGCAGCCAACGGGCTTAGGACTAATGCGAAGCGCCTGAGTCACTGCCCATCGCAAAGCGATGGACCGCGATTACTCAGCCGCTTGACCTTCTTCCGCCGGTGCTTCTTCAGCAGCCGGAGCAACCGGCTCCTTCGGAGCGATATACGCCGGAGCTGGCTTCGCCGTGCCCCAACGATTTGTCTTCAGCTTCTTGACCAAGACCTTCACGTTGTCGGAAGGCTGAGCACCGACACCGACCCAGTAGTCATACCGGTCCATCTTGATTGCAAATCGCTTCGACTTGTCGTGAACCATCGGGTCGTAGGTCCCAATGTCCTCGATCGACTCGCCGTCGCGGGCTTTGCGAATATCCATCACCGAAACCCGGTAAAACGGGCGGTGAGTTCGTCCCATACGCTTCATTCGGATACGAACCACTTTTCCCTAACTCCTTACAAGACCTTGTGACTGAGGCTGTGAGCGACGCACGCTCAACGATCAGTCACTTAGAAACTGATTCCCGCGCGAGATTCGCGAGGGGACTCTGTGAAACCAACGCACGCTCAAGGAGCGTCGCGAAACTCGACTTAGCGATTGCGCTTCCGAGCCTTCGCCGCTTCCTTGCGTTTCTTCTTTCGCAGATCCTTGACCACTTCCGGGTCGATCGGACCTCGCTTGCTGCGCTGCTTTTGAACTTTGAGTTCGCCGGTCGGATTCATGGCACCTTGCCGACTGAGTTCACTCATCGCTCGCATGCGATCGAGTGGTCCCAGTCCTGCCATTCGCTTCATGATCGAAGCCATCTGATCGAATTGCTTGATCAAGGCTCCGACTTCATGTGCTTCAACGCCAGCACCAGCAGCAATACGCATTCGCCTTGATCGGTCGATCTTGTCGGGACGCTCGCGTTCCAGCTTCGTCATCGAGTTGATCATGCCGTCAATGCGTCGCAGATCCTTTTCTGGATCCTGCATCTGCGACATCGCATCCGCGATACCGCTCATGCCGGGCAGCATCTTGAGGATGTCCCTCATCGAGCCCAGCTTCTTGATCATCTTCATCGTGCTTTGGAAGTCGTTCAGCGTGAACTGACCCGTCTTCATCTTCTCCTGAGCATCAAGCACTTCTTGCTCGGAGATTTCACGCTGAGCCTTCTCGAACAGGGTGACGACGTCGCCCATTCCGAGAATGCGTCCTGCCATGCGGTCCGCATGAAACAGTTCGAGGCGATCGAGTTGTTCGCCGACACCGATGAACTTGATCGGCACTCCCGTGACCGACTTCACCGATAGAGCCGCACCGCCGCGCGTATCTCCGTCGAGCTTCGTCAGGATGACGCCGTCAAGCTCGAGAGCTTCGTTGAAGGCTTTCGCGCTATTCACTGCGTCTTGACCCGTCATCGCGTCGCACACCAGCAGAACTTGCTGGGGATGACAGCGGCGGTCGATCTCTTGCAGTTCGGTCATCAAGTCTGCGTCGATATGCAGACGACCGGCAGTGTCGAGGATGATGGTGTCGATGTCGCCCAACGAACGAGCGTGATTGCAGCCATTCATGCAAACCTGCACGGGGCTGCTTTTACCGGGTTCCTCCGAGTAGACCGGAACGCCGACTTGCTGACCGACTACCTTGAGTTGTTCGATTGCCGCCGGTCGCTGCAAGTCCGCAGCGACGAGCATCGGCTTGCGACCTTGCTCCTTCAGCATTCGTGCAAGCTTGCCGCACGTCGTCGTCTTACCTGCACCCTGCAGTCCGCACATCATCAAGACGCTGACGCCGGTCTTTGAGAAGTGCAGCGAGTGGTCGACTGGTCCCATGAGCTCAGCGAGCTCTTGATGCACGACACCGATGAATTGCTGAGAAGGCGTCAGTGACTTCAGGACTTCTTCGCCGACGGCTCGTTCGGTCACTCGGTCGACGAAGTCGGTTGCAACGTCGTAATTGACGTCCGCTTCGAGCAGCGCCTGGCGCACTTGTCCCATTCCCTCGCGGATGTTTGACTCAGTCAAACGACTACCGCGAATGAATGACAATGCATTCTTCAGGCTACCTGTAATGCCTTCGAACATTCCGAGCGTCCCGGCGCAAGTTGAGCGTGATTCGTTCAAACGCAGAGGGCTGCTGCGGAAACTCATAGCGGGCGGGATCTCATTGGATCACCGCAATTTCGTTAGCCCTCTGAGGGGGCTAAGTCTTGAGTCCGAGACTGAAATACGCATCAACTTCAGTCGAGCCGTGCAGGAAAGGGCGGGCAATGTAGGGATGCCCTATCCATCACGCAACGCTTTGAAAAACTTCGTGCGAAGTAGTTCGATGGTGAGCAACATCCTTCGTTTTCGCAGAAATTTTCGGGTTTGTTGTGCTCGCCCTTCGTGAATAAGCATGACGCAGGCATCTCGATTCGGGGGCATTGATCGCATCGCGGCGAAGGCTTCGTCGAAATGATTTCTGCTTGCCGAGTCCGCGATGGTCTCACTGAAGCGAGCAGTGCGTCTTTGCGAGTGGCGATCACTGGACCGCACCGTCGCAGCGAGACACGCAAGAGAGCGGAGCATGGTGAGGAGAACGTTGAGCGGCCGAATGCAGCGATTGGCGCGACAAAGAGATGGGCGAATGCTCTAGTTCCTGTCAAATCGCGCCAGAGCGATGTGCTCACGGAGGGGATGCACGTGAAGGACGCTGGCGAAGGAACCGCTATTGGATTGAAAAAGGATTGGGTCTTACAGTCTGACCATCGCGTGAGCACTTGCTGATGCTGACTTTAAATTCTGAGGCCGACCGCAATACAAGTCGGCCTATCAAGGCGAACTCCTTCGACCTCGCAGGTCGTCGAAGAAGCACGACCCTCCCCCGGGCAGAGACAGTCCGATGGCGGTGAAAGCCGTCGTCTGGCAGAAACGGTTCCAGGGGAGGGTCTCCCTATTTTGGGGACGGAAAACAGCCAATTTGTGGACACGAATTTCGCTGTGTTTCTCGAAAAATCATGGGAATGCGAGTTTTCCCTCATCCAGTTTCGCACCCGGCGATCCGCTTGAAGATGTCGTCCAACTGCCTCTGTTGTTCGGATGAAATCTAATAAGCGTCCAGATTGTCTGAGCGACATTCAGTCTCGACATTGAACACCGGCAGAAGCGCGAAGCATCTACTCAACCTCGCTTGCCGGCCCATCTTTCGAACTGCGAAGCGAGCATGCTCGCGCTGCAAAAGACTCGACGCCGAAGCGACAGTTTGAGCGAGCATTCCTCAGCCGATCGTTGAATTGAGTCGCTCAAGTTGGAGTCGCACTCGGGACCGGCCATAGTTCGACGCGGCGTTCGATGGGCACTCGCTTCTGCTTCGAAAGGGATCTTCTGATGCGTCTCCTTCTGACTCTCGCTCTTGTCTTGTTTCCCGCGATTGGTGTGTCGACCGCGGATGAGGGGCCTTGCCGCAAGGCTGCCCCGGATGTTGGGACAAAGCTGCCGCTCGTCTTCTGCGATGACTTCGAGTCCGGCAATTACGACCGCTGGGAGCAAAGTGATCCGAAGGCATGGCGCCTGACGAAGGTCGACGGCAATTCGGTGCTTGATCAGTTTCAAGCGAGCAAAGTTCAGAACCCCGTTCGCTCGCCGTTCAACCGCGCGCTGATCAAGGACGTGAAGGTCGGCAGCTTTGTGCTCGATGTGAAGCTGCAATCGACCATTAAGGATTACGGGCACCGTGATCTGTGCCTCTTCTTCGGCTATCAGGATCCGGCACATCTCTATTACGTGCATCTCGGCAAAAAGGCCGACGATCACGCCAATCAGATCTTCATCGTCAATAACGAACCGCGCAAGAAGATCTCGCTGACCTCAACTGAGGGAACGAATTGGACCGACAACTGGCATCACGCGCGACTCGTCCGCGATGTCGCAAAGGGCACGATCGAAGTCTTCTTCGATGACATGCAAAAGCCCGTGATGACCGCGAAAGACGAGACCTTCAAGAGCGGACAAGTCGGCGTCGGATCCTTCGACGACACCGGTCGCTTCGACAACGTTTTTTTATTCGGCGACGTCGTGAAGTAAGCCTGAATGACAACGCGACGCTTCCTCAGGGATAGTCGGCGAATAACTTCCGATTTTGCGTCGCGTAGGTTGGACGCCTACGTCCGACAGCGACGCAGCACGGACGTAGGCGTCCATGCTACGAATACGGGAAGTTATTCTCCGACTATCCCTCAGTGATGCGTCCGTTGTCGCTCGCCGCCGCGTCGACCCACCGCACGCAGAACAGTGGTGCTTTTCTTACATACGCAGTTCGGCGCGGACTTCGATCGGACGCAGTGATTGGCGAAGGTTTGAAAGCGTCACAGGCAAACCGTTTCGGCGCGTGAGTCACTTCGCCCTGAGACGGCTACTGGCGCACCGTCGGTTCGACATGCGAGCGGAGTCATCGAGATGTTTCAGGTTCTCGGTTCGAACTGCGGCTCTGTCAGTCGCGGGTCTTGCTCATGACCTATCTCTCTGAAGAACCGAAACGCACGCGTCGTCGAGTCGCTACGCGACTGTCGTTTGAAGAGTCGCTCGCACGGAGGCAAACGATTGATGCCTCAGTTTCGCGAATCGGAACTCAAGGCGCGATCGGCACGAAGAGCAAGCGGCTTCTCTAAGCCGGATGAGTTTGTTGCTGAGGAGCATTCGAACGCGGGCAGAATCGGGCTCGACACCGGAAGAGCGTCGTTATTCGGCGCTCGACTCCCTTATGTAAGGCGAGCGGTCGATCGACAATTCCCGTAGCAAGACTCGTCAGTGGCAGTCTCATTTGCAGGCTCGTTTTGAACCTGTCCGCTTTCACAAGACTTCGCGCGATCAACTCGTGCATTGCGAAGTCGGTGACAGCCTCAATTGAGTTCGAACCCTTTCATCGCTCACGGAAGTCTCGCGACTTTCGCTACGGCTCACTCTCGATTGCCGATCGCCTCACGGTGCCGACTCCTGCATTGTGTGAGGCTTCTGATGACGAACTTTCAATGGCTCGCGGATCTCAAACAGCGTCTTGTCGGGGCGCAGCAATGTCGTCGCCGACAGACTCACAGACGTTTGTCGCAGCTACCTCACATTGGTCGGCAGAGCGAGTCTCTCGAAGATCGCGCGCTGCTTGCGACGATCACCGTCACGAGCCTCGCGGACAACATGACTGCGAGCGACGGCTTCGTCACTCTGCGCGAAGCGATTGAAGCGGCAGAGACCGATGTCTCGATTGATGGCTCAACCGCCGGTAGTGGAGCTGACGAGATCATCTTTGCCCCGAGCCTTTTCTACGGAGGGCCTCAGACTCTTTCGCTCTCGACTTTCACGAGCGGCACTGAGCCGGGTGAAGTGGGACGCAGTGCGTTCATGATCGCGACGTCGATCACGATTCGCGGTCCGCTCGGCGAGCAGGGGCTCACTCTGCAATCAGACAACACCGGACGGCACTTTCAAATTTTGGCCGGTGCGAGTTTAGGACTTGAGAATCTCACATTGTCGGGCGGCCGCGCGAGTGGCGCTGACGGCGGGGGCTCCGGGCTCGGCGGATCGATTCACAATGAAGGCACGTTGTCGGTCGTTCGATCGCTCTTCACGGACAACATCGCTCAAGGCGGAAACGGCAACGGCGACGGTTACGGCGGTGCGATCTTCAGCCAGTCTGCCATCACACAAATTGATGGAGCAACTTTTACATCCAATAGCGTCCTGCGCGGTGCGGGAGAGAATGTCGGTATCGGAATCGGCGGCGGTGCCGCCCTCTATGTTCGCGGCGGAAGTCTTCAACTGTCGCATTCGACGGTCTCCGGCAACTTCGCGGATTCGGCAGCAGTCGCCGTGCTTGCTGACGACGGCGTGACGACGAGCTACGTGCTGCTCAACAACATCATCGCCAATACGAACGCGCCGCAGGCTGATCCTCAAGACCCCCTCGTTCCGGTTGAAGATCTCGTGCTGACAACGTCCGGCAGCGGCATTCTCACCGCAACTGCCCCGACGACGGGACTCATCATCGAGAGCGGTTCGAGTAGCAGCGTTCCGATCAATGAGTCTGTCGCAGACAAGATCATCATTGCTGACCCGCTATTGGGAGAGTTGCAGTTCAACGGCGGTCCGACAAAGACGCTGGCGCTTTTGCCCGGAAGCCCGGCGCTCGATGCGGGTGACGTCGATGCAACGGTGACACTCGGCACCACTGCGGACGGACGCGGATTCGAATCGCGCATCGTCGGTGATGCGGTCGATCTCGGAGCGGTCGAGTTCGGAGCGACGCCGACCTATGTCGCACCGCTCGGAAGCGCGACCGTCATTGACGGCATCGGCAATTCGGGACTCGGAGACTTCGAGTTCACAATCCCAGCAGGAACAAATCGAGTGCTGCTCGTCTCGGTGTTTGACGACAACGCCGCAGGCACTGACGTTGATCAAGTCGTGCTCAATGACGAACCGCTGACGTTGCTCGGTCAATCCTTCGAGAATGGCGTTCGCACATCGGTCTACATCGCGGTACTCGGTTCGAGCGAAACTGATTCCATCGGCGCCTTCTACGTCGATTGGACCGACCCGGTTGATGGCGGCTACCTCACTCAGTTCTTTCAGAGCGTCGATCAATTCGCCCCAGTGCAAGACGTTGAAGTCGGGCAGCTTGCGAGTCATACGGTCGAACTCGATGCCGCAGACTTAGCCGTCTCGGCTTACAGCGTGACGGGCAGCAGTTCCGCCGGAGCCGTTTCCGGAGACGCCCATCAAGTCGTGAATTCTGTGTCGTTATTCGGCGGCGAAGTCTCTGCGACGTTTCTCAGTTCAAAGGTCGCTGACGGTGCGACGACGACGCTCTCGTACTCCGGCTTCACTGGCGGAGAGACGCAAGCTCATGTCGCTCTCAGTTTGAATTTCACTCCGCCGCCAAATCCGAATGCTCCGCGTGTCACAACGATTACCCGGTTGACTCCGACCGATGCGCGAACCGATGCGATCTCCGTCACTTATCGAGTGACCTTTAATGAGGACGTTTCAAACGTCGACAGCAGCGACTTCTCGATTGAAGGAGATGCGGCTGCGGGTGCGTGCATCTCGGGATTCGTTGCCGTCTCCGATGCGATCTACGACGTCACAGTGACGGTCGATCCGGCGTCGAATGGCCGACTGCGCCTGCGCGTGAAACCGGGTGCGGTGAGCGGCATTCAAGACGTTGAGTCGTTGCTGTTTGAGGGAACTGTCTAATAGCGCGAGAACTACTTCATCGATCACAATCCGCCGGTCCCGCTTGCCAATGCCGGTTCTCAATACGCGAACGACATCGTGCTGAACATCGTCACCG
>CAZNMS010000292.1:0-7102 GCA_964573505.1 uncultured Planctomycetaceae bacterium
CGGACTACAAGTCCGTCGTACCAGTGTTCCTCACCCATTGTGCCGGCCCGCCCGGAGAGGAACTCTTCTCGTCGACCGAACGAACGCAACTGCGCCGGCGCTATGCCAATTCAAACCCCGGAAGCGTCCCGGTGCTCGATCCGAACGCATTCACTTCAGCACCGAGCCGCTGCAGGAATTGCACATAGAGATTGCTCAGCGGCGGGTTCTTCTTCGGATCAAACGCAACGTGCTGCCCGTGCTTGAAACCGCCGCCGGCAACCATGATCGGCAAGTTCTTGTTGTCGTGACTGCTCGCGTTTCCGAGGTTGCTGCCGAACATCACGATCGTGCGATCGAGCAGGGTGCCGCCTTGCTCCTTAGTGCTTCTGAGCTTCGTCAGTAGCTCACCGAAGAGCTTCATTTGCTCGACTTCGATGATCTTCAACTCGGTCAACTTCGCCGGGTCTTGCCCGTGATGCGAGAGGTTGTGCCAGTCTTGCGTCACTCCCGAAATGACCGGCACGGCATTGAGTCCGTTCAACGCGAACGTGATGAAGCGCGTCGAGTCCGTCTGTAATGCTAATTGCATCAGGTCGATCATCAGCCGCACGCGCTCCGGGACTTCGACCGAGCTATTGATGTCGACGGGAGCTTTCGCATCGACCTTAGGCTTCGGTCGCTTCGTCCAATCCTGAGCTTTGACCAATCGCTGCTCGACTTCTCGGACCGATGTGAAGTACTCGTCAAGCTTTTGCTTGTCTTGCTGACTGAGTCCCTTTTGAAACGCCTTCGCCTCACCGAGCACCGTATCCATGATGCTCTGCCCCTGCTTCAGGCGTTGCAGTTGAGTGCTGATCTCCGCCGGTGTGCCATCAACGAACATGCTCTTAAAGACTCGCGACGGACGCTCTTCAGCCGGAATCGGTACTCCGCTGCGAGTGAACGACAACCCGCGACTTGATGACGACGCCAACACGAGCGAACCGAAGCGCGTGTCCGGCACGAGTTGCTCGATCGCATATTGGTCGAGCGAGATTGTGTTCTTGAAGTTGTCGGCGCGCGGATGAGGTGCCGAAGTCAGATAGCACAACTCCGCCGGATGTCCGCCATCGACTTCGGGGTGCGAGAGTCCCGAGAAGACCGTGAATTCATCGCGGAAGTCTTTGAGCGGTTCGAGATACGGCGTCAGTTCGTAGTCGCGCCCCGACTTCTCCGGGAACAGATTCGGCGTATGCAGTCCGAGCGTTGTATTGATGAGGATCATGCGGCGCGGCGGTTCGGCAGCAGCGGCGAAAGCACGTCGCGGAGTCATCGCTTCGAGCAACGGGAGTGTGAGCGTCACTCCGACCCCGCGTAGAAACGTCCGACGAGAGCACGAGCGGAATGCGGAAGCGGTCATTGTCTTTCCCCGAATGAATTGCGGCAGAAACGATCGAGACGCTTAAGTGGACTCTGACGAAGTCAGACTTGCACTTTTGAGTCACGTTTTGGGCAACCTCAAGAAGAGCTTGAACAGGAGACAAGAGAGGGAACAGAGAAAAGGTGCCGCTCTGCAAGCATTCATTGACCGCTCGCAAACAACACTTTTGCTGATCAGCAGTAATGAAGATTGATGATGACATGACTCCGTTCGGGTTCTCTGTTTCCTCTGTTCTCTCCTGTTCGTTGTCCTTGTTTGAGGTTGCAGCTCACTGGATTCTGCGAGTTCCAGTTCAGCAACTCGCGTGTATTAAAAGTGTCATGAGCACGTTCGGCGGAGCCATCTCGCAAACCCGCGCAAGCTTCAGTGCGAGACGCATCAACGCGGCGGGACTCTCGGGGCGGGATGACTCACGGTCAATTGCATAACACCGAACGCGAGGCGCTAACGATGCGGTCTCTTCATTGGAAATCGCGCCCTATCAGTCGTCGTCGCTGTCGAACAATGTTGGCGCCCGCGACCTCGCCGGCTTGCCGTAGCGTTGAAGGTACTGCTTCACGTTCAACTTCCGCCGAGTGCTGTCGCTGCTCATGTAACGAATATTGCCGAAGATCGGTCGCTCCGGCCCCCATGCTCGGTCATAGCGACCTAAAACCCAGAAGATGCCCGAGTACGAATTCGGATTGCGACCGTCGAGCGCGTAGCGGTTATTGAGTTCGATCATCACGGCGAGAGCTTCGCGCGGAGACGCCGACCATTCGAGGATCTTCTTGCCCCACAACATCCTCAAGTAGTTGTGAATCTTGCCCTCTCGCAGCAACTGCGTCTGAGCTGCGTTCCAAAGGTCGTCATGAGTCGCCGCTTGCTCGAACTCAGCGAGCGAATATTGGTACTCGCGCGGGTCGTACTCATGCTTCGCGAGCGTTGCTTGAGCCCATTGCGGGAGCGAGTCGTATTGGTCGAAGTCGTCGCTATGTGACGAAAGGTTGTAGCCCAGTTCGCGCCATGTAATGAATTCATCAAGCCATGCTTCGGCGCCGGTGTCGACTCCCCACCATCCTTCGCGCTTGCCGCCGGTCTTTGAGCCGAGTCGTTCCGGCGACCACTGCTCGCGCTTCATGAGGTCTGCGAACAACTCGTGAGCCGAGATGTGCCCGAAGTGTAAGAAAGGCGACAGCCCGCTGCGGGCGTCTTCGTCAGGCTCGTTTGCTCCGGTGCAATAGTTTGAAAGGTGCTGCTCGAAGAACGCTCGCAGACGTTGCCGCGCGACTGTTGTGCCTCCGCGCTGCGCGACGACTCCGACCGAATGGTCGATCGGCAAGCTCGCCAAATTGATCGCATCAAGCTGTCCGGCAGCAGTCGCTTGCGAACCGCTCGTCCGCAAGACATCGCTCAAGCTCAACTCGGGCAGACCGCGACAATGCCGCAGCGGCTCTGCGATTGGCATCTGCGACAGATAGGGCGGCAGTTCCTTTTGCAGGTACGCTCGGAACGAGAACGCGGTCGTGAAGACTCGCTCTGTCGCCCGCAGCGGCAGCAGTCCATTCGAGTCGACGGCTTCTAATCTCACCGGCAAGCGGCTCGCGGCAGCAGCGACCATCTTCGGCAAGAAGAAGCAGGGGAACTCATCCGTCACAACAACGCACGCGCGTTGCGCGAGTCCGACGAGCAATCCTTTCCCTTCATCCGTTCGTGCTTCGACATACGGCCAATAAACGATCGACCGATTCTGAAGGGCCGCGATGCGCGTTTGATTGTCCTGCATGCCGTCGATGACGAACTGATGCAGCCGATCGCTCGCCCAGCGATAACCACTGCGGAGCGGTTCAAAGATCACTAAGGGCTTGCCGAGCTTCACGGCCCACTCAACCGCGCGTTGCAACGCAAAGTTCGAAGACAACCGGCGATTAGCGATCATCCAATACAGCACGAAGTCCCCGTCAGAACGAACGGGAGCAGCGTTGCTCGATTGAACTCGCAGCGCGGGAACGGCAAGCGACTCAGACTTACTCATCACGCAGCCTTGCTGAGGAAAATTAATCGGAACCGTTTGTCGTTTTTCACTCTGCGAAAGAGATTGTCGGCTTTTGCTCCGCAAGAGCTTCCTTTCGCGAAGCGAAAGGCGACTATCAATTCCGTCCGCGAGCTGTGCAATTCAAATTACTCGCAGCGCTACTTCGCCGACGCCGCCACTTGCAGATCGTGCTCAACCATCATGCCGACGAGTTCTTGAAAGCTGACTTTCGGTTGCCATCCAAGTTGCGTACGCGCCTTAGTGGCATCGCCGCAGAGCACATCGACTTCGGCCGGACGCATGAATTGCGGGTCGATCTCGACGTGCTTCTGCCAGTCGAGCCCAACATGTCCGAACGCAGCTTCTAGGAACTCGCGCACCGAATGGGGCTCACCAGTTGCGATGACGTAATCGTCGGGTTGCTCCTGCTGCAGCATCAGCCACATGGCTTCGACATAGTCACCGGCAAAGCCCCAATCTCGCCGGGCTTCGATGTTGCCCAATCGCAGCTTGTCTTGCCGGCCGAGTTTGATGGCCGCGACCGCGCGAGTGATCTTGCGCGTCACGAACGCTTCGCCGCGGCGCGGGGATTCGTGATTGAAGAGAATGCCATTCGATGCATGCAGGCCGTAGGACTCGCGGTAGTTAATGGTCTGCCAATAGCCATAGACCTTCGCGCAGGCATACGGACTGCGAGGATGAAACGGAGTCCGCTCGGTCTGCGGCGTCTCGACGACTTTGCCGAACATCTCGCTCGATGACGCCTGATAGAAACGCACCTGCTTGCCGCTGCGTTGCTGATACTGCCGGATCGCTTCGAGCACTCGCAGCACGCCGACTCCCGTCACGTCCGCAGTGTAGACAGGTAATTCAAATGACAGCTTCACATGACTTTGAGCCGCGAGGTTGTAGACCTCATCCGGCTGAGCTTGCTCCATGATCGGCAACAGATTGCTCCCATCTGCGAGGTCGGCGTAATAGAGCCGCTCGCCCGCTTCTCCGATGCCCGGAGCTCGGCACGGCAAAATGCCGTGTACTTCATAGCCCTTCGCCTGCAGCAGTTCGGTGAGATACCGACCGTCTTGACCGGAGATGCCAGTAATCAAAGCGCGTTTCGTCATGATGTTGTGCGGGATAATGAGAGGACGTTGTCGAGCCGCTGCAGAGTCATTGCGGCTCGCTTTATGAGTGTAACTTTTCTGATGACAGTTCTTCTCTTGCCGTAGTGATGTCACCGCTCGCTGACTTCACGTTGGCGTTCAGCACACAAACGAAAAGAGCGGTCATTCGATTCGAATGACCGCTCTTGAGTTCATGCGACTCGTGCCGACTTCATTGCTGTGAAGTCGCACTGGAACGGGATCAATTCACGTCCCATGTGTCGCCGCGATGTAACAATTCCATCACATCGCCGGGGCCCTTAGCCGCGATCGACGCTTGAATTTGCTTGTCGCACTCTTCGTCGTAAGTCGGCTTCTCGACGCAGCGGAAGATGCCCATTGGCTCGGGAAATTCCGGATGACGCATGCGAGCGAGCGTGAAGGCGAGACTCGGCTCGACTTGCTTCTCGTCATGAAACAGCAAGTCGTCCTCTTTGATGTCTCCGCCGAGATCGACGACTTCAGGACGGCTGCCTTCGTTGATGCGAATGCCTTTCTTGCCGCCAGCAAACGTCAATGGCTTGCCGTGCTCAAGATAGATCACATTGTTGTCTTTGACCGCCTTGTCGGTCGCGAACTCGAACGCACCCGAGTTGAAGACGTTGCAGTCTTGATAGATCTCGACGAACGCCGTGCCTTTGTGATGAGCCGCTCGCTCAAGCACGTAGGTCAGATGCTTGATGTCGATGTCGACTGAGCGAGCAACGAACGTCGCTTCGCAGCCGAGCACGACCGACAGCGGATTCGCCGGATGATCGACCGAGCCCATTGGGGTGCTCTTCGTCTTCTTTCCGAGCGGACTGGTCGGCGAGTACTGCCCCTTCGTCAGACCGTAGATCTGATTGTTGAAGAGGATGACTTTCAGATCGACGTTACGACGAATCACGTGCAGCAAGTGATTGCCGCCGATCGACAGCGCGTCGCCGTCGCCGGTGATGACCCACACTTGCATGTCGGGACGAACCATCTTGACCGCAGTCGCGATCGCGGGGGCTCGGCCGTGAATGCCGTGAAAGCCATACGTATTCATGTAGTAGGGAAAGCGGCTTGAGCAGCCGATGCCCGAGATGAAAGCAAACTTCTCTTTGGCGATGCCGAGTGTCGGCAACACCTTCTTCATCTGCGCCAAGATCGAGTAGTCGCCGCAACGCGGGCACCACCGAGGATCCTGATCGCTCGCGAAGTCTTTCGGAGTCAAAACGGGGAGTTCTGTGGTCATGGCAAGTGCCTATGGAAAGTTTGAAATTGGAAGAGCTATGAGATTCGTTGTGTAACTTTTGCTCCCTCGCTCCATTCGGTTAGGGCGAGGGGCGAGGGGGCTAGGGGCGAGAGGAGTTCAAGGGCTTATTTTCCTCTCCCCTCTTGCCCCTTGCCGACATTCATCAGCCGCCGGCTTCGCCGAGGTCCTCGTTGCGACCAGCAGCCGTTTGCAGGCTCGCCGGTAGTTCGCTCAGAGGAGTCGACAGAACGGTGTCGATGCCCGCAACAAGCTCGCTGACCAAGAAGGGCTTGCCCTTGATCTTGTTGAGACCGCGTGCGTCAACGAGGTACTTCGACCGAATCAACGCGAGCAATTGGCCCATGTTGAGTTCGGGGATCAGCACTTTGTTGTAGCGTTTGAGCAAGTCTCCGAGATTTCTCGGGAACGGATTCAGGTAGCGAATATGAGCGTGAGCAACGGACTTGCCCGCGTTCTGAGCTTCGCGCGTCGCCGAACGCACGGCGCCGTAAGTTCCGCCCCAACTGAGAACGAGCAACTCGCCCGACTCAGGACCGATGACGGTCTGCTCGGGGATGTAATTCGCAATACCCGCGACCTTGCCGGCGCGAGTGCGAACCATGTGCTCGTGATTTGGCGGCGAGTAATTGATGTGACCCGAGCCATCTGATTTCTCAAGACCGCCGACGCGATGTTCGAGTCCGGGCGTACCAATCGCCGCCCACGGACGCGCCAACGTCTCTTTGTTGCGGAGATAAGGCATATAGCCCTTCTCGTGATTCACTTCGGTCTGATGCTTCACCGTGATCTTGTACGGCTCAAGCTCTTCCATGCTCGGAATGCGCCACGGTTCAGCACCGTTGGCGATGTAGCCGTCCGTAAGGAACAGCACCGGAGTCATGAAGTCGACGGCCATCTTCAGAGCTTCTTGAACTCCGTAGAAGCAGTCGCCGGGGCTTTGAGCAGCGATGATCGGCATCGGCGATTCGCCGTTGCGACCGAAGAACGCCAGCAAGAGATCAGCTTGCTCGGTCTTTGTAGGAAGACCGGTACTCGGGCCGCCGCGTTGCACGTCGATGATCAAGACCGGAAGTTCGGTCATGACCGCGAGGCCCATTGCCTCACCCTTCAAGCAGATGCCGGGACCGGAGCTGCCCGTCACGGACAACTCGCCGCAGTACGCCGCACCGACAGCCGCCGCACAAGCAGCGATCTCGTCTTCCGCCTGAAACGTGCGAATGCCGAAGTTCTTGTGAGTCGACAGTTCGTGAAGAATGTCGCTCGCCGGAGTGATCGGATAACCGGCG
>CAZNMS010000292.1:7112-10922 GCA_964573505.1 uncultured Planctomycetaceae bacterium
AGCGAGCGTCCCGCCATTTTCGCCGCAGTCACGAGGCCAATGGCCGTCGCTTCGTTACCGGTCATCTTGCGGTACTTGCCCGCAGGCAGTTTCGCCGGATCAACCTGATAGTGAACCGTGAAACTCTCGGTCGAGAAGCCGAAGTTGTAGCCGGCGTTCAAAGCTCGGAGGTTCGCTTCGAGGATCTCCGGCTTCTTCGCAAACTGGTGACGGAGATAGTCCTCAGTCACGTTCTTGTCGCGCTCGTAGAGCCAATACACGAGGCCGAGTGAGAAGAAGTTCTTGCAGCGATCGGCTTCCTTCGTTGAGAGGCCGAGTCCCGCAACCGAGTCGCGCGTCAGACGCGTCATCGGCACCTTATGCACGCGGTAGTTGCGAAGCTTGTCGCTCTCGAGCGGGTTGTGATCGTAGTTGGCCTTCGCGAGATCGTTCTTCGTGAAGTTGTCCTCGTTGACGATCAGCGTGCCGCCAATCTTGAGGTCGCCAATGTTTGCTCGCAGAGCCGCAGGGTTCATTGCAACGAGTGTGTCGACTTCGTCGCCGGGCGTGAAAATGTCGTGATTCGAGAAGCACAACTGGAAGCCCGAAACACCGGCGAGCGTTCCGACGGGGGCGCGAATTTCAGCCGGGAAGTCGGGGAACGTGCAGACGTCGTTGCCATAGGCCGCCGACGAATTCGTCATCTGAGTACCGACGAGCTGCATACCGTCACCGGAGTCACCGCAAAACCTCACGACGACGGTTTCGAGAGTTTCTCGTTTCTTCTCAGCCCCTGCCTGAGGAGCGTCAACAACTGCGGACATGAAATCTGTTCTCCTTGTCTGCGCCGCGTCTGAGGCACTCGATGCAGACTCGCGATTGACCCGCAAGGCGATGCCTCACTGACCGACGGCGCGATTCTGTTTCGAGTTACAAATGATCGAGTCGAGGTGACTCTATGAGTTGTCGCGGTCGTCAAAAGACGCGTCTCGACGGCTGCGGCATGAACGGTTTGTAGAAGCAATGAGCGTGTCGACGAAGACCAGTTGAGCGGCTTCCATCAGGCTTTCGACTCGAAGTCTCAGCGGTCAAGCAAGTGCGATCTCAGCCGAGAAACTGCGTTCGTGAGCGGTGAACGCGGAGCGACGAGAAGCGGCAGGCAGGAGCGAGCGAGGATCGAGGCGGGAGCCGTCGAGACAGCTTTCGGAAGCTTCGGCATGAGCCCGGCGAAGTGAAAAAATCGCTCGGAAATCGGCCAAATGACACTCGAAAAGGCGTCTGTCAGCACTGCGGGCATCTCGTAAGGCACGACGACAGATGCCGTCAAGTCAGGCAGCGCGGCAAACCTGCGAGATACCTTTCATGAGAATCACGAATGCCGATTCGACGATTCCCGGATGCGTGATGAAGACCTGATTGGCTCGGCTTTGAATGTTTCGGGAGCGAGTCGCGCGGGAGTGAGATCCTGCGTTCGAATCGTCCGCGTGCAGTGCTCGCCTCTTTGTACGACGGACTTGTAGTCCGTCGCCGTGCCATTGCTCCGGCGGATTAGTGGGGCACCGCTGCAAGGCGGCTCGTCACTCATCCGCAGTCGGGCTTTGCCATCCGTAGGAAGCCGCCTTTCAGTTGCTCGGCTTGCGTTCGATCCAGTGCGAGTTGGGAACTCGGGCGGCGCTTCTTGGAGTACGGTGATTCATCACCGCTTTCCATTTCGGCAGAGCCGTCTTCAACGCCATTCAATTCGGCATCGAATGGCTCTCCCCATTCTTTCTGCCAAAGAAAAGGCGGCTTCGCCGCGATCCAAAACGGCGATGAATCGCCGTACTCCAAAAGATGCCCCTTCGGGGCAAGAGACAATGAGTTCCCGAAGAGTCCAATAGGATGAGATGCGACTTTTAGCCGCTAAAGTCCCGGCCCGTTCCTTGAGCCGCTTTTGATTGGCTCTGCGTGTTGGCATCTCTTGAAGGATCGACATGACTGCAAAGTTTGTGATTGGCATCGATCTCGGTACGACAAACAGCGTGCTGGCCTATGCGCCGCTCGATGCTGAAAAGCCGGAAGTGAGCTGCTTGCCGATTCCGCAATTGGTCGCACCGGGAACAGTTGAGTCCCGCTCGACGTTGCCTTCGTTTCTGTATCTCGCAACCGAGCAAGAGACTGCTGCTAGGCAATTTGATTTACAGTGGCATCAAGCGGCGGAGTACGTCGTCGGCGAACTGGCGCGGGCTCAAGGGGCCGAGTTACCTCAACGCACCGTCGCGGCGGCGAAGTCATGGCTGTGTCACAGCAAGGTCGATCGACATCAGCCGATTCTTCCGTGGGGCGCGCCGAAGGGCGTTCCGAAGATCTCTCCCGTTGCGGCTTCGCGGCGGTACTTAGAGCATCTCGTTGCGGTTTGGCGGCAGTCGTTTCCCGATGCGCCGATCGCAGAGCAACTCGTCGTGCTGACCGTGCCGGCTTCGTTCGATGCGAGTGCAAGAGAACTTACACGCGAAGCCGCGCTGCTCGCCGGATTGCCGGAGAAGTTCGTGCTGCTCGAAGAACCGCAAGCGGCGCTCTACTCATGGCTTGATCATCAAGGCGAGCGCTGGCGCAAGTTGCTCAAAGTCGGCGACACGTTGTTGGTCGTCGATGTTGGCGGCGGCACGACGGACCTCACGTTGATCGGCGTTGAAGAAGAGCACGGCGAGCTGATGCTGAAGCGACTGGGCGTCGGCAATCACTTGCTCGTCGGCGGTGACAACATGGACCTCGCGCTGGCGTTCTATGTGGCCGAACTTTTTAAACAGCAGGGCATCAATCTCGATCCGTGGCAGTCGGTCTCGTTGTGGCATAAGTGCCGCGTGGCCAAAGAAACGCTGCTCGCGGCCGAGGGACCGGAGCGATTTCCGATTTCGGTGCTCGGTCGAGGTTCGAAGCTCATTGGCGGAACGGTGACGGTCGAAGTCGATCGCAAGCAGGTCGCGTCGATGTTGGCCGACGGCTTCTTCCCGCAATGCGAAGTGACCGACAAACCGGCACGGCAACGCGTCTCGGGCTTTCAAGAGATTGGGCTGCCGTTCGAGTCCGATACCGGCATCACAAAGCACGTCGCGGCGTTCTTGGCGGCTCAAGGTGCGGAAGGCAGCGCGGTGAAGCCGACGCACTTACTCTTCAATGGCGGCGTCTTCAAAGCCGACTCATTGATGGAGCGGTTACTCAATGTCTTCGGCGGATGGTTCGGCCAGCAAGAGACGCCGAAGGTGTTAGAAGGATTACATGACCTCGATCATGCGGTCGCTCGCGGAGCTGCTCATTACGGTTGGGCGAAGCAGCATGGAGGCATGCGCATTCGAGGCGGCACGGCGAGTTCCTACTACGTCGGCATCGAGTCCGCCGGGCTCGCGATCCCCGGAGCACCGCGTCCTCTGCGAGCGTTATGCGTCGTGCCTTTCGGAATGGAAGAAGGCACCGAATCCGACGTGCCCTCTGATGAGATCGGCTTGATCGTCGGCGAGCCCGCTCAGTTTCGCTTCTTCAAGTCAGCCGTTCGCAAAGAGGATCAACCGGGCGACTTGCTGTCCTCATGGGACAACGAGGAGATCGAAGAAACGGACTCGATGGAAGCAACGTTGCCGAAGGACGAAGACATCGCTGACTCGTATGTGCCCGTGACATTCCACTCGCACATCACCGAGTTGGGCATGCTCGAATTGTGGTGCGTCAACGAGCAGGCGCAGAAACGCTGGAAGTTGGAGTTCAGTGTCCGCGATGACGCCGAGTGAGAGCGCGTGCTGTGATAGTCGCCTTTCGCTCCTATGAGAGCTGCGGCGTCAAGCGAGAATTCGGGAC
>CAZNMS010000293.1:0-10922 GCA_964573505.1 uncultured Planctomycetaceae bacterium
CGGCTCGAAGCACAGCAAGTCGCTCGGAACGTTCCGTCGAAGTCGGTTGCTGCTCCGGCTCCGGCGGGGATCGCTGCAAGGCCCGAGTTGAGCAATCCGGCTCGATCGCCAAATGGAATTCAGCTCGCCTCTTATCAAGAACAGCCGCCGCTTCCGCCGCCGAGTCAGACGAAAGCACAAGAGCCGACCAAAGCTCAATCGCAGCCAACTGTGACTCCCGCTCAGTTACCGAACGCGCCCGCTCCTCAAGCCGCCGGTGTGCAATCGCCATTACAGCTGGGCAATCAAGGTGCGATGCCTCAGTTCGAGCAGACAGTGGGCAACGACAAGCTACGGCTCGGTCAGGTGATTCAGTCGGTCTATGCGACTCATCCGATGATCGCGGCGGCGTATCAAGCACGGACGATCGCGGCGGGCGATGTCCTGCAAGCGGAAGGCGGCTTTGATCTGAAGCTCAAGGCCGAGACGCTCAATCAACCGCTCGGCTTCTATGAGACCTATCGGCATTCGATCGGTGCCGAGCAGCCGCTGATGGGCGGCGGGGCGCTCTTCGGCGGCTACCGCAATGGGCGCGGCTCGTTCGAACCGTGGTATCAAGAACGCTCGACGAATCACGCCGGTGAATTCAAAGCCGGAGCGATCATGCCGCTACTTCAGAACCGCGCGATCGACGAACGACGCACGGACTTATGGACGAGTCAATGGGCTCAGCAAGCGGCTGAGCCGGGCATTCAAACGGAGCTGATCGAGTTCGTGCGGCAGGCTTCATTCGCCTATTGGGAGTGGGTCGCGGCAGGCCGACAAGTGCAGGTCGCTCAGCATCTCTTGAGCATCGCCGAAGCTCGACAGGCGGCTTTGAAGAAGCAAGTTGAACGCGGCGACAAGCCTGAGATCGAGCTGACGGACAATCAACGTTTGATCGTGTCGCGGCAGGCGAAGCTGATCGAAGCCGAACGCAAGGTGCAGCTCTCTGCGATCAAGCTGTCGCTCTATCACCGAGACGCGAACGGCACGCCGCTCATCGCGACAACGGCGCAGCTCCCGGACTTTCCGCCGCCGAGCCCTCAGCATGCGGATGAGCTTGAGCAAGACATTCAAACGGCACTGGCACAACGCCCCGAGACGCGGATGCTCGACTTCATTCGTCAGGAGATTGAGGTTGAACGTGCTCAGGCCGAGAACCTCGAGCTACCGCAACTCGACGCGGTCGTGACGGGCTCGCAGGACATCGGCGAAGCGACGAGCAAGAAGCGAGACAAGTCCGAGTTCGAACTGGAAGCGGGGCTGCAAGCATCTGTGCCATTGCAACGTCGCAAGGCGCGGGGCAAGCAAGTGGCGTTAGAAGGCAAGCTCGCGCAGTTGTCATCGAAGCGGCAGTTCGTGACGGACAAGATCAGCACCGAAGTTCGATCTGCTCACACAGCGGTGCTCGCTGCCTATCGCCGCTACTCGAAAGCGCATGAAGCGACGGTTCTGGCCGAAAAGATGGAAGTGGCCGAAGAACGCCGCTTCGAGTTAGGCGAGACCGACCTGCTGACGGTCAACCTGCGTGAAACACAAACCGCCGACGCCGCCTCAATCGAGATCGAGACCTTGCTCGAGTTCCATCAAGCCGAAGCCGCCTACCGCGCCGCAATGGGAACCGAAACGACCGGCCAATAGCCGCACCAGCCGAGCGCAGGAAAGACGGCTCCGCCGAGGACCATTTTGGAGTACGGTGATTCATCACCGCTTTCCAATTCGGCGGAGCCATCTTCTTTTCGCAGTCAGTCAGACGAAGACCAAAAGGCAAAAACGAAGACGGCTGCGCCGAGGACCAAAGCGGAGATGAATCTCCGCACTCCAAAAGGGGTTTACTGCGCGAGGCGATGCAGCGTTCCGGTTTCGCTCAGTAGGAGCAGATTGCCGGTGCGGTCGAAGGCGGCGGCCTCGATGAAGGGGGCTTCGAAACGCACTCGGGCAGCAGGTGTCGGTAGCGCGTTATTGGCTGAGGCGGCGGGCAATTTGCCGCTCTCGGGTAAGTCGAAGAGGATCGCTTCCGAGTACGTCAGCAGCGCGAGTCGCTTGCCGCTCGGATGCACGGTCGCGTCGGTGATCCAGTTCGCGTTCGGAATGGGACCGAGTGCTTTCAGTTCGACCGCGAACGATTGGTCGGCGGAAGCGGGTTCGGCACTCGGGATGTCGAGGGCAAAAAGCTGAGTTGTCCCCGACGAGACCTTGCTGGGTAAGAAGAATTGCCCCCCGAGCACAAAGGCGGCTTCAAAGTCCGTCTGCGGTGTCGGCGCGCTAAAGGTCAGCTTGCGGCGCAGTGGCAGTTCGATCGGCTGCGCGTAAGAAGAATTACTGGCGGCGGCGGCACGCGGGTCGGGTTCGTCGACTTCGTAGATCGCCCGAGTGGCCACTCGCGCGGCGTTGCCGGTATCGCCGATGAAGAGGCGCGAGTGCTCGTCGATCGTGATCGACTCCCAGTCCGAGTTCGTCGCACCGGCAATCTTGTAAGTCGCGAGCACTCGGCCCGTTTCGTCCAGCGCGTACAAGTTCGCCGGATTGCCCGAGTCCGAGATCGTCCAGAAGACGCCTTCATGCTTGCGACTCGCGATGAGTCCCGACGCTTCTTGGATCTCCGCAACACTCAGCTTTCCGACGTCCTTCACGACGGTTGCGGGAGACTCGCGCGAGACCGCCGATTGCTTCACTCGCGCGAGAGTCTCGCGATCAAAGGCCGCCTGCTGACGGGCGAAGAACTCTGCGGCGCTAAGCATTGATTGCTCTCCCGATTCCGACTCAACGATCCACACAAAGTTGTCGAGTTCATCCGTCGGCGCATTGCCGTTTGCATCAGGCTTGCCGGAAGTGAGGCTCAGCGGTTCGCCGGTCGCGCTCAGGGATAAGCATCCGCCGTGCTGCGTCACCAACAAGATGCCGAGCGGCTTTGCTTGCTCGCTGTCCCAAAGTTCGACGGCTCCGTCATGAGTACCGACCGCCAGCGTGCGTTGATCGGGATGCAGGCTAAGCGACATGAGGTCACCCGGCGGTTGACGCAGCGTGCGAACTACCTCGCCCTTCAAGTTGAGTTCGAACAAGTGGCCGATCCGCGACGTCGCGTAGATCGAATCACCGCCCGGTCGCCAACACATGGCGCCAATTGAGCAATGCAGATACGGAGCCTCGCTTCGCACCTGCATGCGGTCGACATCAATCGCCTGCAGGGCCTCGCTTCCCGCGTACACAGTCTTCTCATCAGGCGACCAAAGAAGGTAATAAGCATTACCCTTCAACGAGACGCTGCGTTGCTCACCAGTGCTCAGCGAGACGACGACCAATTGGCTGCCAAGCAACGAGACCGCCACTTGCTGACCACTCGGGCTCACCGACAACGCAAAGGCGTTGTGTTTGAAGTCTGCTAACTCGGCTCGCACGTCGCCGGTGCGAGTCAGCACTTGCAACTTGCGTTGTTGATTCACCGAGATGAAATCGAGAGCAGATGCGTTCTTCTCAACGGAGACATCGTTTGCGAGTGCCGGTTCGGAACGGAGTTTGAATCGGCGCGGCAACCAATCGAGCACGGTTGCGGGACTTCCGAGTTGACGTTTCACCATCTTCGTCCCATCCGGTGAAAACAGGCAGATCGTGCCGCCCCAGTTCGACGCAGCGAGCGTGCTGCCATCGGGTGACCACTTCACGATCGGTATTTCCGCACCGGTTGGCGCGTAAGAACTCAACAACTTGCCGATCCGCAACTCGGACTCGGCCCCTGAGACTTCATGTAATAAAAAACGCTCGTCAGCAGTGCTCGCGAGGCGACGCCCATCCGGCGCCCATGCGACCGACATCACCGCCTGCGATGGTCCCCATGAGAACGTCTTCTGCAGAACTCCTTGACGATCGAAGACTCGCAGTTCGCGATTGCCGGCTCGCGCGATGTGCTGCTGATCGGGGCTTAAGGCACAACCGGTTGAGGGAAAGTTCGTTGCGATTCGCTCGGGACTGCTGCCCTTTGGAGCGCGGGCCTCAAACCGCAGCATGTCCGAGTGACCGCCCGCAATGAGGATGTGCTTGCTGTCCGACTCCCAATGGCAATGAATCGCTTCCGGTGCCTGCCATTGATTGATGAGTTGCCATTGTGCGGCGTCCCACACTTCGAGCATGTAAGGGGACGCAGCGATCAGCAGACGACTGTCGGGGCTCCACACGACGCGCGACGGTCCCGGCTCGATCTGCGTTGCGATCAGACGCGGCTCGCCCCAACGGCCTTGCTCGTTAAGGGTCGCGATCGCGATCTGATGATTGTCCTGCAGGGCCATCGCCAATCGTTGTCCGTCTGCGCTCCAGTTGAGTCCCCAGATGGCTGTCGTTTGTGCGATGCGACTCAGGACGACGCCGGCCAGATTGAGAATCGCGACCCCGCCGTGCTCTGCGACAGCGATCGCCTTTCCGTCGGGGCTCCATGCGAAGTGGCTCACTCCGCCAGTCTGATCCGATCGCTTAAAGACGAGCCGCGAATGCTTCACGTCCCAAATAAATAGCGAACCGCTGAAGTCGTTCGATGCGATCCACAAACCGTCCGGTGACCATTTCAGGTGCCGCAACGGCAGGTTGTGCCCGAGTAACATTGATTCCACTCGGCCATCGTCGGCACCCACAACTTCAATCGCATGACTCTGCGACGTCATCGCGATCAACTTCCCATCAGGGCTCCAATCGGGCAGATGCAACAGCCCGTGCGGGTGACGGCGTTTGATTTGCCAGCGTCCCAATTCGGGCAGCATTGCGGGAGTCGGCACGATTCCCGCCAACTGCAGAGTCCCAGTCGGTTCGCGCCAGCGCGGCAGCAATCTCAATGTCGCTGTCGCGAGCGGCGGCAGCTTGACGTTCAACCGAGTCGGCTGAGCTTGAGTGAGCGCCGTCGGGGCTGCGCTCGGTTCAGCAGCCTTTGTCGGAAATGTTACATCGGGCGTGCTCATCGTGATGACGGCGGCATCGCACTGAGTCAGAGCCTGCTGCGGCCCGCTCACTTCAAGTTCATAGTTGCCAATGGGCAGCAGCACTTCGCTCGTCGGCTGAGATCGCAGCTCTAACGTTGCGACGGTCTCAGTCCCGCGACGCACCGTGACAACGGCATCTCGCACATTCGAAGTGACGAGCAAGCGAGCCCGGTCCTGCTGCAACAGTTCGAGATCCTGCTTCACGATCTTCGCCAATACCGAATCGAGCGGGGCGTCTTTGCGAGCTGTCTCGAAGAATTGTTTTGCTTCTGCCGGTTTACCGAGACGCAAGAAGCGATGCCCGAACATCCATGCGGCTTTCGCTCGCAGTTCCGGCGGCAATGACGGAGCGACTCCGCCCCAGCCGACAAAGTTTGTTGTTCCCTTCCATGTGAGCGCGAGTTGCATCAACTGCGACGCTTTGAGGGTGCCTCGTTCAAGGACGCCCGCATGCCCTTCAGACACGAAGTCCCAAAGCACTTGATCTTGCTCGTCCGTCAGCACGCTCTCGAAGGCTTTCTGTCGGAAGAACGTTTGCCCGAGCAGCACGACGGGTAAGCGCGTGCGTTCGCGCAGCGGGATCAGTTCAAACGCAAAGTCGCGAGCCGCCAACTTTCCGCGCGGAGTGCGCCACATCTCGCGCATGCCTTCCGCGATCGACTGCGGAGTGACGAGCGATGTCGCCATTGAAACGAGTGACCCGCCCGAATCGCCTGCGCTGACCAATCGCACGAACTCGTTCGCGTCCGCTTCAAGCAACTCGCCACTCAGTGAACCGAGCAGCAACACCAAAATCACACTGGTGTCGTAGTTCTTTGCTTTGCCATCAAAGAGCACGCGCCCGCGTCGATAGCTCTCGCGCCAGATCTCAAGAGCGGCGGCGGTATGTCCGCGATCCTCAAGCAGGAGCCCCAACATCGCCGCCGATGCCGCCAGCGTATAGGGCTCGAATTTCACGGGGTCTGCAAGCGCCATGATCGTTCGTAGGTCGGCTTCGCAGTTCGCAATCTTGCCGAGCACATAGTTCGCTCGTGCCCGTTCCAACAGCAGCATCTGCCGCTGAATGACGGTATGCGGGGGTGCCATTGGGACGCGGCCCGAGAGCGATGCGTCGATCTCGTCGATCGCTCGTTGAGAAAGCCCGTGAAATCTCAGGATGCGACAGAAGTGCCGCATCGTTGTCGCATCGCGACTTCGCTTCAGAAGCGGCTCGATTGCCGCCAGCGCTTCCGGCCATTTGCCGACGTAGCGGTAGACTCGCACTAACTCCATTTGATTGAAGAAGTCGCCGAGCCCGTCTGTGCTCAGCAAGCGGTCAATCGCGGCCGCGCGTTCGATCTTCTGCAAGCGGTTCGCATCGAACTGCAAGACACCGCTGACGGAGAGAAAGGACTGCGCGTAGTTCTTGAGGATCTCATCACGGAGTTCGGTCGGTACGAGCATCGCGAGTTCTTCGAAGCGGAACCGCGATGAGAGGATCTCGATCAGACTGTCTGCTTCTGTCGGCTGCTTGCGTCGCAACGCACTCACGAGCATCTGCACTCCCGACAGCGCAGCCCATGAGCTTTGTTGATTCGCCAACAACGGTGCGAGCACCTCATCAGCTTCCGCAGGACGCTGCAGCGCCATAAGCGTTGCTCCGAGCTTGTAGCGCGCCTCGTGTTGCACGGACTCATCATCGGAGTCGGTCATTTGCTGTCGGTACTTCTCTGCCGCTTCTGCGAACTTGCCGTCGTCGAAGAGTTCGTCGCCTTGCTCAATCCCCGAAGTGGCGACCGCGCGCGGACGATGCTGCGCACTTAGTGACTGCAGCGGCACGCTCGCCGGCCAGCGCAGTGCGAATACTCCCGACGCGTCTGCTCGAAGAGGGAACGGATCCGTGAAGCGAACAGCGGGCAGAGTGTGAACTTGAAACTCAAGATCGCCGCGCTGTCGTCGTGCTCTCAATTGCAGCGGCCCCGTCGGCAATGAATCGCTCGATAACACTCGACGCAGCAGCGGAACGCCGTGACGCCGCACTTCAGCGACGAACTGCTTCTTGTCTTGCTGGCTCAACGGAGCGTCGCCCCCGTCTTCCGTTTGAGACGTTGTTCGCCTCGGTGCATCGAGCACCCGAACTACGAAGTCATAACCGCGACTCTGAATCGCATTGAGGCTCAGTCCGATCTCCGGTGCGGAACGCCATTCGGGAGCAAAGACGGCAGAGAGTTCGATGTCGTCGCGGCACGAGTGCAGAGTGACGGTGCGCGGTGCGACGACGTACTTGATGTCCTGCGCCGCATCCGCATGCGCGGCTTTGGCCGTCATACCGACGACAGCATGGGTCGAGTTCTCACCGTGCAACGGCATGAAAGAATCTCGGACGAAATGAACTTTGTTCGCGCCGAAGATCTTCGTGAGTTGCTCGCTGATCGGCGGCGCGTCTGTTGTCGACTTCGGCTCGGTGCTTGCAGGCTTCGTTGCGACCGATGGCAGCGCATTCAGTTCAAAGTCGATGACCCAATCGGTGAGTCGGCCTTCGAGTTGTTTCAGCAAGTCATCCGCGAGCGACGGAGCGCGGCCTTTGAGCAAGTGGATCGACGCGCGCAGCGACTCTGCGCGCTCGCTGCTGAGCTTCGGTCGCTTCAAGTCTTTGCGGAGCAGTTCCGCAAACGCATCTGTAATGCGAATTGCATGATCGTTCGGCGCGTCCTCGTTCGGCTTCGGCAGTGCCGAAATGCGAGACGCGAGTTGATCCGCCGCGTTGAGCCACTGCTCGGATAACTGCGCGTCGTCGATCTTGCGTTCGAACTCCGTTTGTAGAGTCGAGAGTTCGCGCGTCGCTGAGGCGGACTTCGCGAACGAGAACCCCGCCGCGATCGCAACGCCGAGCACGAGCACGGAAGCAACGAGTGCCGCAGCTAACGGCTTGCGTCGGCACCAGCGCCAAACTCGGGTCGCGGCATTCACGCGCCGGGAACGAATGGACTCACCGGCGAGATACCGCTGCAGCTCGGCAGCGAGTTCGCCTGCCGAAGCGAGCCGATGCGCGGGCGTCTTCTCAAGGCACTTCAAGCAGATTGTTTCGAGGTCTCGATCAACCGACGGATTGAGCAAACGCGGCGAGACCGGAGCAGACTCGACAACGTGCTTGAGCGTCTCCATCACGGTCGCGCCCTGAAACGGCGGACGTCCGACGAGCAAGCAATAGAGCACGGCTCCGAGCGAATACACATCCGACAGCGGCCCGATTTCGCGAATGCGTCCGGCGGCTTGCTCGGGCGGCATGTAAGAAGGAGTACCCAGTATCTGACCGCTCGCCGTCAGTCCGCTGTCTTGCTCGATGGCTTTCGCCAATCCGAAGTCCGTCACGCGCGGTTGCCCGTCGCGCGTGAGCAAGATGTTTCCCGGCTTGAGATCGCGATGCACGATGCCGTGCTGATGCGCGTACTCAATCGCCTCTGCAACATCGCGCAACAACGCCGCCGCCTCACGAGCCGGCAAAGGCCCGCGCCGCACGCGATCGGCAAGGCTCTCGCCATCAACGAAGCCCATCGAGAAGTAGTGCTGTCCCTCGTGCTCGCCGACTTCATAGATCGGCACGATGCCGGGATGTTCGAGCCGCGCTGCCGCTTCGGCCTCGCTATAGAAGCGTTGAATGTCGCCGTCCGAAGCAAGCTGACCTTGCAGGATCATCTTGACCGCGACAACGCGATTCAGCCGCTTTTGACGAGCCCGATAGACAACGCCCATTCCGCCGCGGGCGATCTCCGAGATGACTTCGTAATCACCGAAAGTCTTCAGCATCGGCCGCCGTCCGCCGGCCGTTCTCACTTGCAGCTTTGCGTCAGGCGTCTCGAACTGAGTCTCGCTGCTGTCCGCTTGCTGAATGACGGTCTCAACCACTTGCGGGTCAACCGACTGCGCCTGCTGAGGCGCAAGCGTTTGCACGTCCGTCTGAGACGACGTCTGCAATGGCGACGGACTCGATGCGGATGCGGCACTCTCATTCAACGTGCCGTGAGGAACATCTACCGCAGTGACGGACCCCGCCGGTTGTGCCCGCGCATCGACTTCAGTCGCTGAAGCCTCAACGCGCGGAGCATCCATAAGAGTGGCCTCCGCCGGCACTTCAACCGGCGGCTCAACGTTCTGAACCAAAGTGTGAGTCGTGCTGACCTCATCCTTTTGATTGGACTCATTCATTGTGCTTCTCGCGCGTAGGATGGCTGCCCTCGGCCGTCGTCTTATTGGGGAGTGCGTCCTCGTAGCATGGACTTCCAGTCCGTGCTGCCTTCTGCCTGCTCGTCGCGGTTGAGCACGGGCAAGAAGCCCATGCTACGACGCTCATCGCGGCCTCACTCCGGCTTGCTCTTCGCAACCGTATCGCAAACTCCCGAGTAACCCGGCCCGCCGGCTCCGATGTAACCGTTGCTACAACCGCTCGCGTCGGGGCTCGTCCAGAATGAGTAGAGCTGCCCGTTTCGCAGATGGAATCGAAACTTCACCCGCTTTCCTGCAAGGCCGCTGAGATCCGTCTTCTTCTCCCATTCGATCCGTTGCTTCGTCGAGTCGACCGTCACGGGCTTTGACGTCGCGAGCACTCGTTCTTCCGGTAAGTCGATGACTTCAACAACGAGCTCTCCTTGCGGCGCGGCGACGTTCACGAAGAGTTCGCTGCCGCTGAAGGTCACAGGGCGAGTTGTCAGCGAACCTCGTTCGGTCGTTGCATCCATTGAAGCGAAGCCGTCGCGACGCAGCGTTGCGAGCCCGATCGCGCCGCCTGTGTACATGCCGCGTTTGCCGCTCGGTGCGATGCCCGATGTCCCCATGTAGGGAAAGACAAGCTGCTCATCGAGCACCACAAAGACGCCCGCCGTGCTATGGCAGTAGCCGCGATCCCATGAGCCTTCCGTGCGCGAGCCGGTGATGAAGCCGCTGCGATCCGGTCGGTCCCAGTGAAAGCCGTCGCGACTGAAGCCGATCTCAAGATCAACGAGCTTCGGGAACTTGCCCGCATCGCAGATCTCATTCTTCGGCCCCCGATGGATGTAGTGCATGCCGACCATCAAGCTCTCGTAAGCAACGGCATTGAGCGAATAAAGCTGAGGCCGATCGCCCGCTCCGGGATAGCGGCCTTCGGGCTCCGGCTGATCGAGCCGATCGGTTCCCGTCCAGAAGACGGCTTGCGACCAATTGTTGCCGCTCAGGAACTCATCGCTTTCGATGTAATAACGGCTACGCCCTCGCTGAGTGCCGCGCTTAATGCTGAAGCACCACTTGTTGCGAAACGGATTGAAGAAGAACGAGCAGTAGTCATCGACCGCGACATCGCTCGTGACCGCTGCCGAGAACTTGCGACCGTCGCTCACATGCAGAGAGTGATTGAAACTCTGAGGCCGCTCGTCCTTCGGCACGTGCATCCAACATGTGAGGAACTTGAGCCGCTCACTCGGTGACTTCGCGTTGAGATCGAGCCAAACGCAGTTGTCTGAACCGCCCGACTTCAGTTCGGGGCCACTCCACTTCAGTCCTTGAGGCAGCAGCACATTGCCGCGTCCTTCACCGAGATCCGGCCTCTTCCAATGGATCATGTCGGTGCTCGTCGCGAGCGACAGCGGGCCGCGCCAACCGGCGACGTAGAACATCTTGAAGAGTTTTTCGTTTGGATCCCAAAACACTCCGCCTTGACCGATAAACGTCGTCGCTTCTTGACCTTTCTCGCCTTCATCCGAAGCACCGAGTTCGCGCGGCGTCTCGGCTTTGAAGACTGGATTGCTCGCGTGCTTCTGAGGTTTGTGGAACGTCCGCTTGAGCGTTGTCTTCTCAATCAAAAAGTCGTCGACGAAGAGTTGCCGACCGACGTCGATTGGAATGAGTCGCGGCACCGACTTGAGATACGGCACGGGCATCGGTTCGGTCGCAGCCGGATCGAGCCGACGCGGCGGCCATTCCGCC
>CAZNMS010000294.1:0-10898 GCA_964573505.1 uncultured Planctomycetaceae bacterium
CGCCTTTCGCTCTGCGAAAGGGATCGTCGGCTTTTGCTCTGCAAAAACTCCCTTTCGCGGAGCTAAAGGCGACTATCGACTCGCAGTACTCGCACCGAAAAGACGTGACCGTTTCGCAGCCTCAGATCGCTAACTAGAGTCCCGACCCTTTTCGGGACTCTATTTCTTGCTCGCCTCGGGTACTTCGAATGGCAACGCCTCCGTCGGGTGATCGAAAGCCGGCATCTGGTCGCTCACGACCGGAGAGTTCGCCGTTTCCTGACTTTGAGGCGGAGACACAACGCCGCTCGGTTACGAAGCCGAAAGACGAGTCGCTCATAGGGTCGCTGTTCGCACTCGCGAAGTACGGGTTCGAGATCTACTTCCTGCAGCGAGATACCCGCAGTCGCTGGGGCATGGCGGCGAGTCTCGGAGTGCATCTTTTCATTCTGCTTATTCTGTGGTTCGTCGTGCTGCCGGGTGCGAAGCGACTGAGCTACACCGAACTTCAAGGTTGGGGCGCCGGTGCGATTGGCGACGGCTTCGACAACACATTGCCGCCCGGTCCCGGCGAAGGACCGGCAGAAGTTTCGGCTGTCGTAATTAATACAGGCACGTCCGAAACGCCGGCGCTCGGTGTCGCCGAGACGAATGAAGCAACATCCGCTCCGCCTGAGTCGAAGTCATCGACGACTGCAGACGAGACAGCTCCCGTCTCTGCAGCAGGGCGACTGGGCAATCGGTCGGGCACTGGTCGCGGAGGAGCACTCGACGGCACCTTCGGCGGCAAAGGCACGAAAGGCTCGGGCGGAGGAGGGGGCGGCGGAGGCGGCACGAACAATCAAGCCGATGCGCTGCGAAAGTGCGTTGATGCGGGAATGAATTGGCTCGTCCGACAGCAAACGAAGGGCGGCAACTGGCAGTTGCATACTGGTTATCCCGATGCCGGTTACTCGGTCGCACGCACGGATACGGGAGCGACAGCACTCGCGCTCTTAGCGCTGCTCGGTGACGGGCATACGCATCAGAACGGTCCGCATAAGGAAGCCGTCAAGAAGGGACTCAACTGGCTGAAGACCGTGCAAAAGAACGACGGCGACTTTCACGATCACACTGAACTCGGACGTCAGACGGCGTTCTACGCGCACGCTCAAGCAACGATCGCAATGTGTGAGGCGTACGCGCTAACGAAGGATGAGTCCTTCAAGAACTCGGCAACGAAGGGCATTGAGTTCTTGCTGAACTCGCAGCATCCGACGAATGGAGGCTGGCGCTATCAGCCTCAAGATTCGAAGTCGATGGGCGACTTGTCGGTCTCTGGATGGGGCTTGATGGCGATGAATACGGCGCGCATTGCCGAGATCACCGTTCCGCCCGAACCCTTTGGCCGCATGACGGTGTTTCTGAATTCGGTCGAGTCGAACGGAGGCTCGCGCTACCGCTACTTGCCGAGCGATCCTGCTGGAAAGTTTTCGCTGGCGATGACCGCAGAAGGCTTGCTGTGCCGTCAGTGGCTCGGCTGGAAGAGGGACAATATGTCTCTGCAAGACGGCGTGAAGTTCTTGCTCGCGCCTGAGAATCAGCCGCAATGGGCAGCCGGTCGACGCAACGTTTATGAGTGGTATTACATGGCTCAAACGCTGCACAACATGGGCGGCGACGACTGGCGCGGATGGTTCGGCAACTTGCAGGGCTTGATTGTCGGCCATCAAGAGAAGGCCGGAGGCAAGGCGCCGAATGACGTTCGCGGAAGCTGGAACCCGAAGTTCAGCTCATCGAGTTACGGCTCGAACGAAGAGTACGCCGACAAAGCCGGTCGTCTTTATCTGACGGCGATGTGCCTGCTGATCCTCGAAACGCCGTACCGCCATACGCCGATCTATGGTGAGTAATCGCGCGCGGTCCGTCGCCCTTCTTTTCGACGTCACCGAGATCCGCGCGATGCAGCGCGTTGAGTGAAAGCTCGCTCGTCCGCCCGGCATTTGCCTCAGTGCGGATGAGCATCCGCCGCAAGCTGCGCGCGGACTGACGAATGTTTGCTCTGAGCAGCCAGTGCTCGCCGCATCTCTCTGCCGATCGTGCCGAAAGAAGGATGCAAGCTGCCGCAGACGATAGTCGCCTTTCGCTCCGCGAAAGTGCGTCTTCAACGCGTCGCGGCACATGCGATTGCCATTCGCAACAACGTCGCAGCAAAGACGCTCTTTCGCGGAGCGAAAGGCGACCATACGCAGCGCTGGTCTCACGAGGGAAGCAGCAGGTTCGGTCTCATGCGTGCAATTATTGTGACATCACTGCTCGTCCTGTTGATCGGCTGCCGGCCGACTCCGGTGAATCGCAAGTTGGTTCACTTCGACGAGCCGCTTCGAGCGGCTGATGTCGAACTCTTCATCGAGATCGCTAAGGCGCTGCCCGAGTCAAAGCTGCTCGCGGCGATCTACCCGTTCGTGCCGCCGCCGAAGTGGGATGAGGACCGCACGCTTCCCGTTCGCGAACTCGTGAATGGCGAACTGCAATCGCTTGATGAGAAGTGGACTCAGTGCGCTCTCGGCGAGCGGCAAGTGCAGTCGAAGGCGATCGAGCGAATCCTCAAACGCAAGCATGTCTCGCGCGAGCGGTTTGCGAGTCTTGCGTTCGCGATCGGCATCGCGATGGCGCAGAGCACGGTGCCGGAAGACTTCGATGTGAACTGGCATTTGAAGCGTGCTCAGGCCGCGATGATGGATCTGCGACGCGACGGCAGACCCTTTCACTCGCTGAACCCGGAAGTCGGTCACGAGATCATCCGCCGCAGTGCATGGCTGACGGAGTACCATCGCGGCGAGCGCTTGAGTCACGTGCCGCCCTACAACGCACAACTGGTGAAGCACTACCGCGAGCGACTGAAGGACTTGCTGCCCGCTGAGTTCTTCACGATGCCATACAACGTGAATCTCGACCGCAACACCGAAAGCGCACTGCCCTTTGAGGACTTGCCCGGCAACGAGAGTTTCGAGTTCCTCAGTTGGGATCCCGCGACCGCGATCAAAGGCTCGGACGAGATCCCCGCGCGGAAGTGAGCCTCACGAACCTCGGACATATCGCCCGCCATCTACGGCTGCTGCATCGCAGCGTCGATCGCTTTCTCGAATTCGTCAGCGATGTCGATCTCGAATCGTTCGTCGGGGATCTCGGCTTCATCGGCAGCTTCTTTCGACTTCGCCAGAAAGGCGCGCAGTTCGTCGTCGGTCATCTTTTGTTTGAGCTGCTTGCGCTGTCCGCCTTCCTCTTGCATGACGAGTTGCATGACTTCGTCTTGCTTCGCTTGATTGATCTTTGATTCAAAGATGCCGCGTGCGAGACGTTCGAGCGTGCGATGAGCTGCTTGCTTCTCGTCGTCAGTAAGGCCCGACGGTTTGACGTAGTGGTTCTCGGCACTGGTCACGACCGCGACGACGATCAGCGGACTCGCAACGACCTTCTCGATGATGCGTCCGATCTGATCCTTCGAGAGACGCCCGGCTTTGAAGTCATCAGCGAGTCCATTGAGTCGCTGCCGAATGCGTGCTTTGTCTTCCTGCGGGATCTCCATTTGGTCGACGGCTTGCGCCGCGAGATCGACCGTGAAGTTCGACAAGAACGTCCGCCAATTGAGTGCGATGACGACCGCGACGATGACTCCGACAATCCCAATCAGCACCGCAGCAACGCCGCACCCAATAGCCGCGTTCCGACAGCCTTTGTTCTGCGAGATGCCTTGATCGGAATTCGTGCCGTCCGCCGGATCAAAAATCACCGGAGCCATCTCGTCGTCTTTGCCAACTTCGTGAGTCATCGCTGCGAGTCCTCTGTCAGATTTCCTACATTCATCGTGTCTGCATCATGGCAGATAGCGATCGCAGACTAATGACAGCAGCTCGGAACTTGCAGATAGTCGCCTTTCGCTCCGGGAAAGAGCGTTCGTGTGACACGATCAACATCCCGCACTCGCATCGAGTCGTAGGATGGCCGCCCTCGGCCGTCTGTATTTCGCGAGAAAGACGACGGCCGAGGGCGGCCATCTTACATCGGCGATTGTCGCTCGCTGTCGGTTTTCTTACACGCAGGCGAGCACGCGATGCAGGTCCGGGACGACGAGCGTTTCTTGATCGACTTGATAAGCCGCGCGGACGAAGTCGGGACGCATGCCGACCGGCACGAGGCACGGCTTTGCTTCGAGCGGCAGCTTCAACGAGCGGATCGAGCTGTCGACGGGGAACGCGATGAGGTCGTGCGAGTCCGTGCCGCGCGCGATGACGATTCGCTGTTGATCGAGGCTGCTCTTGAGCCCGACGCGCGTTGCGAGATTCAGCAACGGCACCGGTTGATTGCGCCAGCAGGCGAGACCGAGCACGAAGCTCGGAGCTGTCGGTACGGGGATCATCGGGACGGTCGCTACCACTTCGAGCACTTGCGCCATGCTTAAGCCGACCGAACATCGCTGCTCGTCAACAAGCTCGTTCGTGACCGACAGCACGACCACTTGCCCTTTGCGATGTGTCTTCGGAGCAGAGTCACTCTGCGGCGCTGAGCTGATCTGCGAGGTAACTCGGTCACTCTCGGTGTCGGCACTCTCAACAACCGTCGGCACGGCGTCAGGATGCAGCCGCTCGGGAGAAAGTAGCAACGAGATGCTCGCCGCCTCATGAGTAGTTTGCGTTACAGAGGCGTCTGAATCTCGATGCTTCGTGAGTGGCGCTGAGGTCGCCGCTTCGGCTTGCTCTTCTGCTGCAACGAGCACGACGCCTTTGAAGACGTTGCGCGTCGGATCCATCACGACTTCAGGCACGCGCACGATTTGATCGACTCGCACTTGAGTCACTCGCGACACCGTACCGACTTGAATGGCCCAGCGCCCAAAGCTCGATTTGAGAATCACAACGTGCTCGCGATCAGCCTTCTCGACGACATCGCGACTGAGTCGCTCGGCCAGACGATAGACCGGTACGTCGCCCGTCTCAGTAGCGATGACGCCGACTTGCCCGTTGTCGGCGGCGTGCTCGAACCGCTGAATCAGCGAGGCTTCGGCAACGCTGTCGACGGAAGACATTTCGAGGCAATAGGTCTCGGCACCGACGCCGCAGCGGATGATGCGCACCAGTTCGACGGTTGATTGCTTACGCATAGTGAATGCCTCGGTTGTTCGAGTTTTAACCCACTCGTTCCCAAGCTCTGCTTGGGAACGCAGGATCGGGAAGCTCCTGCTTCCCGTCCGGTGTCTTTTCATCAGATCAGAGTCGCCAAAGCGGGCTCGGGAAGCAGAGCTTCCGAAGGCGCGTTCCCAAGCAGAGCTTGGGAACGAGTGCGCGGACTCGTCCCGCTTCGGCGCGTGAGCATTGCTTCTCCGAGTTCTGCTAGCTGCTGCCCGATCTCCTGCGGGCTGCCGATGTGTTGCGCGGCGTCGAGTTCGATCGCTCGACGAGGCATTCCGAAGACAACGCATGACTCTTCGCTTTGAGCAAACGTCGTCCCGCCTTTCTTCTTCAGCAGGCTGAGTCCTTCCGCTCCGTCTTCGCCCATTCCAGTGAGCAACACTCCGATCGCTCGGGCTCCGCAAGTTTGAGTCACCGACTGCAACGTCACGTCGATCGCCGGACGATTGCCCGCGATCTTCGGGCCGTCGCTGAGTTCGATTCGCAGGTCGCTGCTGACGAGCAAATGCTTCTCGCCGGGTGCAATCAAAACGACACCCGGTTCGAGCACGTCGCCGTGCTGAGCTTCTCTCACCGCGAGTTCGAGTTGCCGATCGAGCTGAATCGCCAATGCGTTCGTGAAAGTCGGCGGCAGGTGCTGCACGACGATGATCGGCAGCGGGAAGTCTGCCGGCAGTTCGCTTAGCAGTTCTCTCAACGCCGCCGGGCCGCCGGTTGAGGCTCCGATCACGACGACATCGCGCGTGCTCGGTCGAGGAGGCCGAACGCTCGGAGGAATTGTTCTTACCCCATCGGGCTTGCCCCGATGGTTATCTGCCTCATGGCTACTTCGCTCGACCTTCGGCTGCTCGGCGCCGGGTCGGTAGCCATGAGGCAGAGAACCACCGACACAAGGTCGGTGGGGCAAAAGCGTTCTTTGCAGCCGGATGACTTTCACTCCGGCAGCGGCGCGCACTTTCGAGATGATCTCGCGGCGCAGTTCGGTCGGGTCAGTGTCGATGCCCGGCGTGTATTTGAGGATGAAGTCAACGGCTCCGAGCTGCATGGCGCGCAGCGTGACGTCGGCGGCTTCGCTGCTGATGCCCGAGACCATGATCACCGGAGTCGGCACGTCGCGCATGATCGACTGCAACGCGTCGATGCCGTCCAGTCCGGGCATCTCGATGTCGAGTGTGATGACATCCGGCTTCAGCTTCTTTGCCAGTTCAACGGCTCTGAGCCCGTCGTGTGCGAGACCCACAACCTGAAAACCCGGCGTCTGATGCAACAACGAACCGAGCACGCGACACAGAAATGGCGAGTCGTCTGCGATGAGAACGCGAATCGGCGATGCTGTTGGGGAAGGCATTGTTGAGCCACTGATGAAACACGGATCGAACACGGATAAAGACACTTGGAGTGCTCCGGCTTGACGGAGCCCTCCGACTCTTGTCGCTTGAATTCCTAAGTCCAAATCGGCGGGATCGAAGGCAAAGTCATTCGTTGATTCGTCTTCAATTTCGGGGTCTCCGCCATTCGTGTTGAGTGTTGTGTTGACAGAGCCGCAAGGCGCTAGCCGCAGGTTCTTAATGCGTCCAGAACCGGCGGCTAGCGCCTTGCCGCTCACGGTTATCAACACGAATGGCGGAGAGACCAATTTCGGCTGTGCCTGCGACCTGACCGCCAACAGGTATCACCCTGAAGCGACAATAGTCGGAGGGCTCCGTCGAGCCGGAGCACTCCAGGATCAGACGCCGACCATTTCTCGGGCTCCGACCAACTTACCGATCAGGCTTAGGAGCTGCTCGTCTTGATAGGGCTTGATGAGGTAGTCGGTTGCTCCGAGGTCGATTGCTTTCTTGCGGTGCTTGTCGGCGGCTCGCGATGTCACCATCACGATGGGCGTTGAGCGATGCGTGTCTTGCGATCGCAGGGACGCGAGCAGCTCGTAGCCGTCCATCCGCGGCATCTCGATGTCGAGCAGGAACATGTCCGGCTTCACCGCCGAGGCTTGCAGCTTTTCGAGAGCTTCAATGCCGTTCGACGCTTCCATTGGCAGCCAACCGGCGGATTTGATGAGGTTCGTCATCACCCGCCGCACGCTCACCGAGTCGTCGACGATCATGATCGTCGGCACGTCGTTGTGTTGCTTGATGCGGTTGACCGGAGCGGCTCGCGACGGTGTAACTGTTGCGACATGCCCCAGTGACGAACCGACAAGCTCAGCCGGATCGAGAATCGGGACGACCGAGCCGTCGCCCATCAGCGTTGCTCCGATGAGTCCCTTCACCGACCACAAGTGATTGCCGAGCGTCTTCACGACGATGTCTCGGCCCGACAGGATCTTGTCGACGGCCAATGCGATCTGATGCCCGCCCGCTTCGACGATCAGCACGGGCACGGTCGATGTCGATTCATCCGACGTCCCCTTGAGGCGTAATTGTTGTGACAGCTTGACGAGCGGATGAGCTTTGCCGCCGATGCGCACGATCGGCTCGCGCCCGAGTTTCTCGATGCTGTCGCGTTCGAGTCGCAGGATCTGCACAACGGCCTGCATCGGGATCGCGAACGTTTCATTCGCGGCATGCACCATCAAGGCGCGAGTCACGGCCAATGTCATCGGTAAGCGGACGGTGAAAGTCGTGCCTTGCCCGGCTTCGGACTCGACGCCAATTGTGCCTTTGAGGGCATGCACCTTCGATCGCACGATGTCCATTCCGACGCCGCGACCGGAGACTTCGCTCACTTCCTTCGCGGTGCTGAAGCCCGGCAAGAAAATGAATTGATAGAGGTCTTCATCGCTCAGTGTCTCGGCTTGAGAAGCAGCGATCAGACCGTTCGCAATGGCCGTTTGACGGATGCGTTCGACGTCGAGCCCGTTGCCATCGTCACTAATTTGCAGGACGACTTGCGTGCCTTGATAGAAGGCTTTGACGCGGATCGTTGCTCGTTCGGGCTTGCCGCGCACGACTCGCAGAGCCGGCGGTTCGATGCCGTGATCGGCGGCGTTTCGCAGGATGTGCAGCAGCGGGTCAGCCATTTCTTCGAGCAAGAGTTTGTCGAGTTCAATGTGCTCGCCGACGATGTCGAGATCGACTTGCTTGCCTTGCTGTTGAGCGACGACGCGCACGGTGCGATGCAGTCTCGTCGCAAGCGTTGCGACGGGCACCATGCGGATGCGCATGAGCCGATCTTGGCAGTCGCGCGACAAGCGGCCTTGCCGCGTCAGCATGGAATCAAAATCACCGATCAACGTTTTGAGTTCGCCGCCGACGGTGTTGAGGTCGCTCGTTGATTCCGCGAGCGAGCGCGAGAGCAAATGGAACTCGGTGTATCGGTCGAACTCGAGCGCATCGAATTCGTCGAGCCGCGCTTGATTGATCTGAAAATTATTCGCCATTGCGGCAGCGCCATCGCCCGCGGCGTTCTTCAAACCGCGTCCGCCGAGTGCGGTCACTCCGTAGCGCGATTCCATTTCTTGAGAGACGCGCTTCAAGCGGTCGATCGTCAGCGTCATCTCACCGACGAAGTGCTTGAAGTCGGACATGCGTTGTTCGAACGACGTGCGATTGATGATGAGTTCGCTGACGACTCGGACGAGCGTATCGAGCCGCTCGATCGGTACTCGCAGCACTTGCCCCGAGCGACTCGCTCGCGGGTCTGCTTTGGCTTCGTTCTCTTCGGCCTTCGCCGCAGCGATGACGGTCTTCGATCCGAACGAGGGCAGAGCGGCGACTTCGATTTCGTTGCTCGAAGAGGCGTCGTTGTCTTTGTAGGACGGGTTATCAACCCGTCCGTGTTGCTGGGCGTTGGCCGTGACGTAGTTCGGCACTGTTGTCGGCACGGACGGGCTAGTAGCCCGTCCTACAGGGGCTTCGAGCAGCTCCGCATAGGCCGCGTAGTGACCGCTGATCGTGACCTGCATCGCATCGCGATCGTACTTGCCGCTCACGAGATCCTGCAACGTGTCGGTCGTGTTGTAGAGCAGCATCAAGATCTCGGCGGTCACAGCGATCTGACCTTCGTAGAGGCGATCGAGCAGATCTTCCATGCGGTGCGACAACTGCGTGACGACTCGCAACCCGACTGCTCCGGCAGCACCTTTGAGCGTATGCGCCGCGCGGCGGATGTCTTGAATGAGGTCTCGTTCCGCACCGCCTTTTTCGATGCGACCGAACGCGGCATAGATCGCCTTCAAATGGTCTTCGGCTTCTTCGTTGAAGACTTCGAGCAAGTCGGCACTGACTCGCTCGCGATCAGTGAGGTCGATGTCGAACGCGGGCTTCGAAGCGACGACCGCCGCTGCAACGGAGTTGGAGGATGGGCACTCTTGCCCGTCCGCATTTGTACGACGGACTTGTAGTCCGTCGATCGGCGCGACGGACTGGAAGTCCGTCGTACAATTTGGTTGCGGCACTGCTGCACTTGGCGTTGCGGCGTTGTTGCTCGCGTCCGGCCGTTCTTCCGATCCGACGCTTTGAGACTTCGATGCCTCGGCTACCGGCGCGACGGGCAAGAGTGCCCGTCCTACATCGCTTGATTGCGCAACGAGTTCTTCAAGCCGATCGGTCGACTCTTGCAGCAACTCGAGTGTTGAGTCTTGCTGCGGCAAGTGGCCGTCGAGGACTTGCTGTAATACGTCTTCCATCTGATGCGCGAGGTGTGCGACGTCGTTGAGTCCGATCGTGCTCGCGGAACCTTTCAACGAGTGAATCGTGCGACGCGCCTGACGCAGCGGATCAAGCGACTCGGGCGAACGGCGGTACTCGGCCAATGCCGTCGCGAAGTCGTGCAAGTGGTCTTCGGCTTCCAACTGAAACGCGTCGAGCTGCTCTTGATCGTTGAGCATCAGCACGGAGGGATCGAAGACGTCGTCGTCATTACGCCCCCGGGCTTGTCCCGGGGGTTCAACGGCCTCTGCGCTAGTCTCGGTCGCGGCATCTGCATCGTTCTCAATCGAAGTAGCGCAGAGGCCGCTTAACCCCCGGGGCGAGCCCGGGGGCGTTGTCTCATCAACGGGCAGCACGGTTGCGACGACTTCTTGAATCGCGACGTCGTCACCGGCTTCATCGAGTCCCGCCAGACGGCGCTGCAACTTCGCGGCAGAGGCAATGAAGGCCGCTTCATCCGCTCGCTTGAGCAAGAGGTCGTCGCAATAGGTCTCGACCAAATTGACGATGCCGTTTGCGAACTCGCACGTCGCGTCGTTCCATTGATGACGTCCGTCGCCGACCGCTTCGAGTGTGTCTTCTTCGAGACTCATCACATGCGCGAGCCCCGGCAGATTCACGAGCGAGGCCGTGCCCTTCACCGAATGCGCGAGCCGAGTTGCTTCTCGCAACGCATCCAGTTGCGAGCCATCGGCGTGATAGCTCGCAATGCCTTGCCGCATCGTCGGCAGGTACGACCGGACTTCATCCACAAAACTGACGAGGGCTTCGTGACTGATCGTTCTGGGCATGTGAAAGGCTCTTTCGTTGTATGTGAATCCTGGAGTGCTCCGGCTTGACGGAGCCCTCCGACTCTTGTCGTTTGTCGTTTTCGTTACATGCCGGCTCGATCGCAGGCACGATGTAAGCCGCCTGTTGGATGAGTCGCTTGTGGAATGGCAGCCCACAACGCAAAAGGGGTTTGTGCTGAGTCGTTATTGGCGCCGGCACCCCTTGTTTGTTGTGAGCACTGTGCCGCTGAGTCGGAGGGCTCCGTCGAGCCGGAGCACTCCAAGATGTAACCGCGACGCTGATGGCGGTGTGTTTGTTGTTACCTGCCGCC
>CAZNMS010000295.1:0-10877 GCA_964573505.1 uncultured Planctomycetaceae bacterium
GTTGGCGGAGAAGCGAAGAGGCTCGTTGTTCGATTTCAGGATGGCACTGCAACAGTTCAACTCTCGTTTGATGAACTCTCCGAAGGAGAGAAGTGCTTCTTCGTTTGGGCAACGGCGATCGCTGCCGCTGTGAGTTGCGGGCCGATGTTTTGCTTCTGGGACGAACCCGACAACTACATCTCACTTTCCAAAGTCGCGACTCTCATGCTGGGACTTCGCCGAGCCTTCGAAGCTGGCAATCAAATCCTCATGACATCCCATAATGAAGAAGCCATGAGGCAATTCTCGCGCGAGAACATTCTCGTCATGCATCGCCGGAATCACTTTTCGCCGCCGCAAATCACATCGGCAGACAAGCTTGAAGTTCACGGGGACTTCGATGAAGCGATGCAGCGCGGAGACGTGCCATGAGTGCTGCCAACGACGAGTTGCCTCATATCCTCGTGCTCCCCGAAGACGATGCGAATCGCGACTTCGCACGCGGTTTTCAATTGGGACTCTCACTTGATGTGAGCTCACGAATCACGATTGCTCGCAATGCAAAAGGATGGGCCAAAGTCAGGGATAAGTTTAGGGACAACTTCGTGCATGAGATGCGACGATGGCCCAAACGTTGGATGATTCTCCTCTTTGACTTCGATGAGAAATCTTCGCGCCGTGAACATGTCGCATCGGCGATACCGGATGACCTACGCGATCGTGTCTTCTTGATCGGTGTATGGTCGAGACCGGAGCGTCTGAAGATTCCCGGATGTAGAAGTCGTGAAGCGGTCGGTCGACGACTCGCGGAAGCATGCTTGTCTGACGATCGCACCTTCTGGCAGCACGAGTTGCTGCAGCACAACTTGCAAGAGGTCGATCGCATGGCCCGGCATCTGCGGCCGATCTTGTTTTCTTAAGCAACTGCCTTCGCTGGTGGAGACAGCATGTTTCGATTGATCAATGTGTCGTTGTGCTCGTTGGCGTTGATAGGGGCGATTACGAATTGGGGAGCCGCTCAAGAGAAGCCGGTAGCGGGTAACAACGATTACCTGCGTTTCGGCATCTACGAGAAGACGGCTCCGAGACCTCAGACGGTGGCGCGCGTTGTCACGACGTTGCCGCTCGAACTGAAAGGCGGCGAGCGCATTGCTTTGATTGGCAATACGTTGTTTGAACGCTCGCAGCTTTACGGGCACTTCGAGGCGTTCCTGCAGGCGAAATTTCCTCAGCACAAGCTCGTTGTCAGGAACCTTTCTTGGTCGGCGGATGAGATTGGTTTGCAGCCTCGACCGGCCAATTTTGCGGATGTCGAACAGCATCTGTTGCACGAGAAGATCGACGTCATCTTCGCGGCGTTTGGGTTCAACGAGTCGTTCGCGGGTGAAGCGGGACTCGGGGCTTTTCGCGAGAAGTTCAGCGCGTTCGTCGAAGGACTCGCGACGAAGTCGTTCAATGGCAAGTCGGCGGCTCGCGTTGTCATCGTCTCGCCGATCGCCAATGAGAACGTGCCGGGCGTCGCGGCGGGGGATCTCAATAATGCGCGGATCAAGCTGTATGCAGATGCGATGCGCGATGTCGCGAAGCAACAGCGAGTTGGGTTCGTCGATGTGTTTGAGCCGCTGAATGTTGCCTTTCGCTCCGCGAAAGAATTGTCGGCTTTTGCTCCGCAAAAGCTTCCTTTCGCGGAGCGAAAGGCGACTCTCACCATCAATGGATGTCATCTCAATCAAGAGGGTGATCGCGTCTTTGCTCGCGCGCTCTTCAAAGGCACGTTCGGCGAAGAGCCTTCGTCGTTGAATGAAGCATTGCGGCAGACGGTCGTTGATAAGGACCGGCAGTTCTTTCGCCGCTATCGACCGCTGAATACTTTTTATTACACCGGCGACCGCAACAAGGAGTACGGCTATCTCGACTTCCTACCGGCCATGCGCAACTTCGAGATCATGGTCGCGAATCGCGATCAGCGGTTGTGGGACATCGCTCAGGGCAAAGACGTGCCGGCGAAGATCGACGACTCGAACGTGCCCGCGCTCCCGGCGGTGAATCAGTCGCGCGGGGTCAATGAGTGGTTGCCTGCGAGCGATGAACTCAAGGCGTTCAAAGTCGATCCGCGCTTCGATGTGAATCTCTTTGCGGGCGAAGAACAGTTCCCCGAGTTAGCGAATCCCATTCAGATGCGCTGGGACTCGCGCGGGCGGTTGTGGGTGAGTTGCTCGGGCACTTACCCGCATGTCTATCCGGGGCATGAACCCAATGATCGGCTTGTCGTGTTGGAGGACACTGATGGCGACGGCAAGGCCGATAAGTCGCAGATCTTCGCCGAGGGCTTGCATGTCCCGCTGTCGTTCGAGTTCGGTGATGGCGGCGTCTATGTCAGCGAGCAGCCGAATCTCACGTTCCTCAAAGACTCCGACGGAGACGGCAAGGCCGATGTGCATGAAGTCGTGCTGAGCGGTTTCGGGACTGAAGACTCGCATCACGCGCTGCATGACTTCGTATGGACTCCCGACGGAGCGCTGCTGATTCGCGAGTCGATCTTTCATCACTCGCAAATCGAAACGCCTTACGGTCCCGTGCGTCAGCAGAACAGCGGCTGGTTTCGTTACGAGCCGCGCTCGCATCGGCTCACGAGCTTCGGCACTTACCCGAGCACCAATCCATGGGGCGTCACGTTCGACGATTGGGGCAATCATGTTGCGAGCCATCCAATCTTTGCCGGTGCGTTTCATGCGCGCGATCCGAAGTACCCGCAGCAGCATCCGGCTCCGGCGGGGTTGCGAGCGTACTCGGGCACCTGCGGGCAAGAGTTCGTTGACTGGGCGACGTTCCCGTCCGAGCTGCAAGGTCACTTCATCAAGGTCCGCTACAAGCCGACGAACCGCGTCGAGATTCACAAGTGGGTCGAGTCCGAATTCGGCTTTGACGAGCAGTACGTTTCGGACCTCATCTTCTCGACGAACCTCAGTTTCATTCCGGTCGACATCAACTTCGGCCCGCGCGGCGATCTCTTCATTTGCGACTGGTACAACCCGGTGAAAGGGCACGCTCAGTACTCATTGCGCGATGAGCGTCGCGATCGGCACTCGGGGCGAATTTGGCGAGTGGTTGCAAAGCCGGACGCCTTTCGTGGCCGAGTTGCTCCGCAACTCGGCGTCGAGTCGCGGAGCGACTCGACTACGAAAATTGCCGATGCCTCAGTGGAAGAGTTGCTACAGCTCTTGAAGCGGCCTGAATACCGCATCCGTTATTGGGCGAAGCGCGAATTGCGCGAGCGCGCCGCTGAGTTCGGTCCTATTGGTCCCATTGATCCCAGTCGCATGAGTCCCAGTCGTCCCATGAGTCCCACAAAGCCAATGGGACGAACGGGACCACTGGGACGAATGAACGACACGCCGTCATCGGATGCGATCATCAAAGCCATCGCCGCCTTCGTCAGCAGTCTTCGCAAAGACGACCCGCGATATCGCCATCATCAAGTCGAAGCCATGTGGGCCACTGCAACGATCGGTGCGGAGAACGCCGACTTGCTCAAAGAACTGCTTGCGTGCGAGGAGCATCACGCGCGAGCGGCTGCCGTGCGGCAACTGCGTTACTGGCATCAGGCGATGCCTGATTCCGTCGAGCTACTCCGTAAAGCCGCGAACGATCCCATTGGGCTCGTGCGTATGGAGGCCGCGATCTGCGCGTCGTACATCGGGACTGAGCCGGCGCTCGAGGCGATGCTCGATGTGCTGAAGCATCCGCGCGGCGGGCATCTGCAATACGCGATCAACTGCGCGCTCGGATCGGAAGCTCTGAAGCGGCATTGGGAGAGTAATCCAAAATACAAGATCGACGCGCTGCTCAAGAAGTCGATCCGACTGGCAGAGATCGTCGAACCGAAGCCCAACAAACAAGAGCAAGCGTTCGATGATCAGCCGGGGCTCAAACTGGTGAAGATCGGCTGTCAGCCCGAACGCATGCTCTTCACCGTCAAGCAGTTCGCGGTCACGACGGGTCAGCCGGTGAAGCTCGTGTTTTCGAACCCTGACGCGACCGATCACAACCTCGTGATCGTGCAGCCGGATGCTCTTGAAGAAGTCGGCATGGCCGCGAACGAGATGGCCAAAGATCCGAAGAACGCGAACTCTGACTTCGTACCGACAGTGAAGAAGAGTCTCATCCTGCATGCGTCGCCGATGATCGGCCCGACGCGGAAGAGCCAGATTCACGTCTTCCGTTTCAAAGCCCCGACCGAGCCCGGTGTGTATCCCTTCGTCTGCACATTCCCCGGCCATTGGATCGTCATGAACGGCGAGATGGTCGTTGTGAAGGATCTCAAAGATGTCGACGCGATGTTGGCCGCGCGGGCTCCGAAGATCGTCAAAGAATGGTCGATGGCCGACTTCAAAGAGTTGCCCGCCGCGAAGAAGGACGACGACTCGAAACTCAAGGGCATGCAAGCTTTCGTGAAAGCGAAGTGCCATCAATGTCACGCGGTCGCCGGTCACGGAGTGAACCTCGGCCCGAACCTCGTTGAGTCCATCAAGAAGCTGCAAGGCCCGAAGCTCTTGAAGCAAATCATCGAGCCGTCATCGGAGATCAACCCGCAATATCAAAGCTGGCAGTTCGAGATGTCCGACGGTCGCGTCATCAACGGAGTGATCGCGAAAGAAGACGCCGAGTCCTATCAAGTCCTCACGAACTTGTTGGCTCCGAACTCGGTGACTCCCGTGAGGAAGAAAGACATCGACGACAAGATCGCCTCAAAGGTCAGCGCGATGCCGCCGGGCTTGCTCAACATCCTCTCAAAGGAAGAGATCTTGAACTTGCTCTCGTTCCTAGAAGCCGGCGGCAAAGTGTCGGGGCATGAGCATCATCATTAGGAGCCCCCACATGACGACGACTCTCGAACAGGCTCAATCAATAGTCGCCGCACTTCCCCGACAAGAGCGTGCTCAGCTCTTTGTTTGGATAGCAGCCGATCTCACGGATCAGCAGCAGGGGATCGAATTCGATCCGCGTATCTGCGGCGGTTCGGCTCGCATCGCCGGAACTCGCATTCCGATTTGGTCGTTGGAGTCATGGCGGCGATTGGGCTCATCAGATGGCGAGATCTTGCAGAACTTTCCGTCGCTGACAGCGAGCGATCTGCGCAACGCATGGAGCAATGTCGCTCGACATTCTGAGGAGATCGAGCACGAGATCGGCGAGAACTCGGAGGCGGAATGAAATGGCGCGGCTCTATGCGAATGAAAACTTTCCGATGGCCGTTGTGATGTGGTTGCGAGCACTGGGCAATGATGTGCTAACGACTCACGATGTCGGTCGGTCGAATCAACGCATAGACGACTTCGATGTCCTGCGATTTGCAGCACCTCATCCGTGCGCAGCGCGCTGAGGTTGCGAAGTCAGAATCTATTCCGGGACCTGCTTCGGCTCGCCGTCTGAGATGTGAGCCAGTTGCTTCACCACTGTCGGGTCGGTCTTCTCGGAGAGGAACCTCACGTCCCCGTCGGCCAATAGCACGTTGGCGCCCTCGCGATGGTACGACGAGATCATGCCCGGCGACTGCTCCGCACTCGTGCCTTTCAAGTTGATGCCGATGGGCTCGCGCGTGATGTCGTGATCGCGCGGCTCAGTCCAAATGATGCGCAGGCCGGACGCTTCGGTGAGCAGCAACGTGTTGCTTGCTCCATCAGTGATCTCCTCGATGCGCTGCGACTTTGAGTTGCTAAGCGTCCCCTCGCCCGTCGGCATGATGTAGTCGGTGAAGTATCTGCCGTGCTCATCCTTCCGCGCCGTCCAACGTGCCGAGCACATGTAGGCGGCGAACTCAGACTGCGCGATCGGAGCGTTCTTCGGACTGTCCCATGCTTGCGATTGGTCGTACCGCTCGAAGTGGTCCGAGCCATCGAGGTATGGCAGGGAGGCAATCCGCCAACTCATGGGCACCTCACCGCTCGCCGATTGCGGAAGGCGACCGTTCGTCTCCCATAAATTGTGGGCTGCGAGACCGAGCATCTTCATGTTGTTACGGCATTGAGAGCGGCGCGAGGCTTCTCTGGGATGCCCTCCTGCTGCTGCCGACCAAAGGCACGTGAACGCCGTCGCGAGGCCGATCGAAAAGAATGTGATTTCAAGTTCGGTCGGCTGATGCCCGGCGCGACGCGTTCGAATATGCGAGACGATTAAGCCGCCAATGCAGACGGTCCATAGCCCAAACGTCGCAGCCCCAATGTTCGATGGCCCAAGTTGAGACTGAGAATTCACAGTGCTTAGCCATGCCCCAATGATTGGCGCGACGAGCACAAGACCTGCGAGTAGTCGCTGTCGCCATAACTTCGGTGGGCACAGCAGGCATCCCGCAAACGCAAAGATGCCGGCTCCAAACAACAGCACCGCGATCACCCACCAAAGGACGATGCTCTGAAGTTGTGGATGCCATTCAGCGTCGATCGGAAAGCCTTGCTCACTCATGGTGCGCGGTCTCGTTGCGACAGGTAAGGCGAGCGGCAGTTGTGAACCTACTGGCGAATTCTTGTACGACGGACTTGTAGTCCGTCGCGCCTCGCCTTCGACGGACGACAAGTCCGTCGTACCGGTATGAACTCTTCAGCCGTTCGCCTAATTGAGTCGATCGCTCAACAACTCTAAGTGCTCCCTCTATCGACGGTTTGAGATCGCGACGCAAACTGGTGGTGAGCACGCTCACGCAAAGACTTGAGCCAAAATCTGTCGCTGTTGGACCGACAATAGGCAAGCTGGAGAAAGCAGTTGCAGAGCGCTTGCGGCGAAGTCAGAGCGACTCGGATTGAGCCCTCATGCTGTTGAACGCTGCTCGCCGAACTTGTCGTCGCGGGCGGCTATATGCGAAGTCCCATCGGCGACAGGCATCGGATTGGCCCAATGTGTTGAGGCTTCGACCGTGCTTGAAAGTCGGCTAGGGATCCCTCAGTCTCCCGCCCGCTTTTGGCGCGTTTCCGCGCGAGACGCCGTTGTGTCTCGCTCATTTTGATTCTGGCCCTCTGTGTGTTGGCCCTGAGGCTTTTGAACGATGCGATTCTCGTTGGTGGATCGAATTGTTGAACTTGAACGCGGTCAGTCCATCACGGCAGTGAAGAACTTGTCGTTGGCGGAAGAGTACCTGCAGGATCACTTCCCCGGCTTCGCTGTTATGCCGGGTGTTTTGATGATTGAGACCTGCGTGCAAGCTGGCGCATGGCTGATGCGTTACACCGACGATTTCAAGTTCAGCACGATCCTGCTGAAGCAAGCCAAAGCCGTGAAGTTCAACAGCTTCGTGACTCCGGGAAAGCAACTGCGAGTCACTCTGAAAACGCATTCTTGGGGACCAGAAGAATGCACCTTTAAATGTGAAAGCAGCATCGACGGCGAGTCTGCAGTCAGTGCCCGCATCACGCTGCAACAACTCAATCTCCGCGACCGAAACGAGTCGCTCGCTAAGGCAGACGACGAGCTGATTGCGAAGATGAAAGTACTCTTCCATCAGATTTGGCAGCCGACGAAGTCGTAGCGTTTGCTGACCTCAAAGCCGTCTGGTGTTAGCTGTCGGTTCTCTGCTGGTCGTCAGCACGTTCCGGTTCAGATCGAATTTTGAAGCGAATCAATTGCGGCCTGCGTGCCGTCTCTCTCTGAGGACATCAACTATGAAATTGGCCGGGAAAGTCGCTCTCGTCACCGGCGGGAGCCGAGGCATTGGCAAGGCCATCGTGCAGGCATTGGCAAAAGAAGGTGCGAAGGTTGCCTTCACCTACAACTCAAACGCCGAGGCCGCCAACAACGTCGTCAAAGCACTGGAGCTTGATCAACGCGAAGCGATCGCGTTTCAAGCCGACGCTGCTGATGGCAAACGAGCTGATGAAGTCGTGAATGCCGTCGTTGAGAAATGGGGCCAACTCGACATCCTCGTGAACAATGCTGGCATCATTAAGGACGGCTTGCTCGCAGCGATGACCGAAGAGAACTGGCTCGCGGTGATCAACACGAATCTCAACAGCGTCTACCACTATTGCCATGCAGCAATTCGACCGATGATGTCGGCTCGCAAAGGGCGGATCATCAACATCTCGAGCGTTGCTGCTCACAACGGCAATCCGGGGCAAACGAACTACGCCGCGACAAAGGGCGGCATTGAAGGCTTCACCCGCTGCCTCGCAAAGGAAGTCGGACGCCGCGGCATCACCGTGAATGCAGTTGCTCCGGGCTTCATTGCAACCGACATGACCGAAGCCATTCGCAATGCGGCAGAAGCAGAAATCACAAAGCACATCGCTTTGAAGCGACTCGGTCAGCCCGAAGACATCGCGAACGCCGTGAGCTATCTCGCGACCGACGATGCCTCTTATGTCACCGGACATGTTCTCACAGTTGATGGCGGACTAACGCTCGGCAGTGGAATGTAGGTCGGGTTGTTGGATTCAGAATCAACCGCAAGAATCTGCGTCCTTTTCGGCGGCCCGTTTGGGTCATCTTCGAGTCGCCGTCTTGTTTGTGAGATGCCATTGGCAAGAGGTCGAACTGGGGAGTTCATCGAGCATTGCTTGAAGCCTCGCGTCCGCAGCGTCTCTGGTTTGGGTCAGTCCGCAGCTTCTTCGCCGAGCTGTCTTGGGAACTGGTTGGGTTCGGCGAAACTGTGGGACTCAGTAATTCGTCCCATCTGAGGAGCAACCTCATGGCGTCTCGTGATGAAATTCTCGAAAAGGTCCGTGAAACACTGGTCGACGCGCTGGGCGTCGATGATGACGAAGTCACCGAATCGGCGACGCTCGTTGATGAGCTAGGTGCGGAGTCAATCGACTTCCTCGACATCGTGTTCCGGCTCGAGAAGAACTTCGGGATCAAGATCCCTCGCGGCGAGCTGTTCCCTGAGAATTTGGCAGCGGATGCATCCTTCGTGAAGGACGGCAAGATCACTGCTGAGGGACTGTCTGCATTGAAGTCGAAGATGCCGCATGCCGACGTGAGCAGCCTCGAAAGCGATCCGCGCGTCGAGAACATTCAGAGCCTTTTCACGGTGAAGATGATTGTGAATTTCATCGCCGCGAAGCTCGGCTAATTGCTTGCTCAACCGCAGGACTTCAGTTCGCACCGTGACTAATGACACGGTGCAAAGGTCAGCCGGAGCGAGATCGTTTCCGGGTTAAACCGTAGGCATGCAAGCCTCGGCTGATTTCGTTTGTTCGCTTCCGGAGTTCGTTCCGATGCGCTGGTTCTGGATTGATCGCTTTACCGAGTTCGAGAGTGGCAAGCGCGCCAAAGCCGTCAAGAACGTGACTTTGGCCGAAGAGCATTTGCACGATCACTTCCCCGGTTTCGCAGTGATGCCGGGCTCGCTGATGATTGAAGGAATGGCTCAGACCGGCGGCATCCTTTTGGGTGAAGTCAACCAGTTCGAGCACATCGTGATCTTGGCCAAAGTGCCGAAGGTCACCTTTCATAGCTGGGTCGTTCCCGGAGATCAGATCACCTACACGGCGACTTTGATCAACGCGGAAGTCGAAGGCGGATCGGTTGAAGTCACGGCGCATGTCGGAGATCGACTTGTCGCCGAGGCGGAGATCATGTTCGTGCATTTGGATCAGAAGGACTCGCAGTTCGGCGCGATCAATCAGAAGAACTTCGTGTTCTCAATGAACTTGCTCGGGATCTTGGAAGTGGGCCGAGCGGGCGATGGCACGACAGCGGCGAAGTAGCTGGCAGATTCTGAGTTAGTCGCACGGGTGCGGGGCATACGGGACCACTGGGACGAATGGGCTTAAGCCATTCAGTCGCATTTGTCTGAGTCGTCCTCTTCGTCCCATGAATTCGGTCTGCGGCACGCTATTCCGCGACCTTCACGAGCCCTCTCAGGAGTTCAAACTATGAGACGCCGAGTCGTTGTTACCGGCATGGGTTGCATCACTCCCATTGGTCAGACACTGACGACCATGTGGGACTCGCTGATGCATTGCCGCAGTGGCATTGGCTGGATTTCGTACTTCGATGCCTCTCGCTTCCCGACGAAATTTGCGTCGGAAGTGAAGGGCTACAACCTCGGGAACTACATCCCCGATGCTGAGCGGTTTAAGTACTGCGGTCGCAACATCCATTTCGCCATTGGTGCTGCTGTTGATGCCGTCAAAGACGCCGGCCTAGAGAACCGCGACATGCTCGATCCGTCGCGTTTCGGGGTTTATCTCGGCGCTGGCGAAGGCGCTCAGGACTTCAACATCTTCATGAGCATCATCGCGAAGTCGAAGAAGGGCGATGAAGTTGATCTCGCTGAGTTCGCGCGGCTCGGGTTGCAGCAACTCAATGGCGAGTGCGAGCTCCAGCAAGAGCCGAACATGACTGCCGGTCATTTGGCGAGTTTGTTTGATGCTCAAGGTCCGAACCTCAATTGCCTCACTGCTTGTGCGGCATCGAGTCAGGCGATCGGCGAAGCGACTGAAATCATCCGACGCGGCGACGCGGACGTCATGATCTCGGGCGGCTCGCATAGCATGATTCATCCCTTCGGCGTCACTGGCTTCAACCTGCTAACCGCACTCTCTGAGCACAACAGCGAGCCGCAGCGGGCATCGCGTCCGTTCGATCTCAATCGCGACGGCTTTGTGCTCGGTGAAGGCGCGGGGATCTTGATTCTCGAAGAGCTTGAGCATGCGAAGAAGCGCGGCGCGAAGATCTATGGCGAACTGGTCGGCTACGGCTCGACGGCAGACGCTTATCGAGTCACCGACATTCATCCGGAAGGCCGCGGAGCAACGAGTTGCATTCGCATGGCGCTGAAGGATGCGGGACTCAATACCGACGATCTCGACTACATCAACGCTCATGGCACGAGCACGAAGGTGAACGATCAAGTTGAGACGCTGGCCTGCAAGCAAGCTCTCGGCAACGACGCTTACCGCACT
>CAZNMS010000296.1:0-10839 GCA_964573505.1 uncultured Planctomycetaceae bacterium
GCCATTGAAAGGCTCGCAAATGAGGTCGCAGAACATCGGGACGGAATAACGGTTTCGCTTCAACAGGCATGCGGCAGGCTCGCGGGATAAGCGCCCGACTCGGTCGAGCGTCGTTGTGATGGATTGGCCAATTTCGACTTCGAGTCTATTGGCCAGAATTCCAGTCAGCCAACGAGCCGCCCGGCGAACCGAGCCGACCGATTCGCAACGATGCCCGCCGTCGCACGATCGGCATCAAAAACCCCTACAAATGCAGGCGGTCGCAGGGGCTCGCGTCATTCGCGTGCGACACTATTTTCGCTTGACGGCCTTTGTCGCACGGGCCTTCTCGCGTTGATACCGCTCACGTCTCTCATTCGCACGAACAACCAACTCAACGCGCCTTTCAGCACTTCGATTGTTCCAATCACCCAAGCGAATTTCTGCCGCACACTCTTGATAAGTAGGGTGTTTGGTTCCGTCGCCCCAAGCGTTGAGAATGCGTTGCCGGTCGGGGTCGTCTCGCGATGTTTTGCGTTTCGAAGTTTTCTTCTTGGCCTTCGTTGAAAGCAGAGATTCGATACCTGATTCGATATTCCTCAAGCGAGTCTGAGCGTCGCTTGCCTCTGCTGCTTCGAAGACTTCGATCGTTCTTAGCCAGCCCTAGAGGCAGGTCTTCAGGTTTCGCTCTGCATCGGTCGTGTCGGCTCCGCCGTTCTCGCGTGCAATGACTCCAACCGTATTCGTCGAACCGTCGCTCGGATTGACTAGGCAGACTATCGGGCAATCAGGTTCGGGACTCATCCCACCGTGCGACCATTCGTCCCACGGAAGTTGCTTAGGTAACTGTTTGGTGTTCGGTTGCTTGATCCATCGTCCGTCCTTGAGCGGCCCACTGAAACGCGCCGTTCGGATTTCAAAGCAGACGAGCCCCAATTCGCGATGAATCCGCTGTCCAACCGACATAAGCGACCAACTAAGGAGCGGCGTTAGTTCCTCTCTCAGTCGATCAAGTGCATCGCCCAGCAATTCCTTCAACCGCAGTCGGGTCGCAGGCTTTCGAAGTTCCTTCGTGATCGTTGCACGTCGCTGCTTCTGTGAGATCGCATCAGGCTTAGCCGTCGCTGTCACTCTTGTTACTCCCTCAGGCTCGCGAACGACCGCGTGCTTGAATGCCGCACTCGTCGTCGAATGGATGAAGCCTGTTTGTGCCAATACGAGTGCTTCAAAAGCGAAATCACACAAGGCATCGCGGACAACTCGCAAAGTGGCTTCGATGTCCTGACGGAGTCCGTTCGGTTGCTGCTTTGCCTCACGAAGTGCGTCCGAAAAGAGGCGTTCAAGCTCCTTGCGCTCTTCACCGCTATTGATGCTCGCGACCAACTTTGACGTATGTCCGATCGGCGCGGGAAACTCGTCGCTAGATTCGAGCAGGCTGAGCGAGTGTCGCCATGCAGCTTTCACATACTCGGGATCGGACCAGTCTTTGTGGAGATCGCTCTTAATTCGACTGCGTAGTGCCACGACTCGAATTTGATACCGTCGACATTCAGGGAGCCCGTCACTTCCTAAGAGGTCAGTGAGGCTGCTGAGCCACGCACTTAGCGTCGTCTCAAATTGTGCTCCAATGATTGGAGCAGCCACCGGAAACGACTCACCCACTTGTCGAATTCGCGCAAGTCGAGTGATTTGGTCGGAACTCAATTCGCAATTCAAGAGGTCGGTAACAAGCTCGCGAATCTCTCTGTCGCGCGGCAGCTTGTCGTGAATCTTCAGTAGGAAATCGAGTTCGCTCAGCCCTTCTCGGCTTGGTGTTTTGCAGCTCACCGGAAGTTGTGACGAGAATTGAGTGACAACTTCTTTTGCTTCCGACTTGGGCTCATTCATGAGCGCTGACTTTTTCTGACGTTTGGCCATCTCCGCGTTCCGTTCGCGAAAGTTTCAATTGCCCGTCCCTAAATGGTTTCAACGCCTTTGAAACTATCTTGCAATGCCCCGTTGCGTCGATTGTTCGACCAGCTTGACGATTGTCTGAGCGGCTTGAATTGCAATTTCCGTCACCTCAATCAAGCAGGCATCACCAACGACTTCGCAAATTGCATCCCGTTCGGCCTCATCAAATCGCTCGGGGAATGGCGCAGCCGCTTTGACGGCTCGTAGGAATTGCATCAACTCGCGATTGACGGAATCCATTTAGTCCTCGCTCGGCAGACGATTGAGAATGGCATTCGTTGCTTTTCGCAGTCGAGCGCATCGCTGCTGATTGAGTTGCTCCTGATGTTGCCGCTCGGCTTCTTGCTGGATCTCATCAGCATCGTCGGCTTCGGACTCTGCTCGAACCTCGCGACCAGCGATCGCTAACAACGTCGTCGGCTCATTTCCGAGCACATATCGCGAAAGCCACTGACGCGATTGGGAGTCACCTTGCTTCGCGTCCTCAACAGCGCGGCGAACGATCGCAGCCCAGTCGTCAATTCCGACAACATCGCCGAGCGTCGCGAGATAGGTACTTTCAATTGCACGTCGCGGACGTCCCGGCCCGCCTTTATTGCCCGCAGCAAACCGGCCAGCTTCATCACGATCATTTGTCATTGCCGTTTTCCTTCCGATTAAACCGTTGAAGCCCCCTCTCTTTTTGTCAGTTCTGTCAGTGCCCCGCCGGGACCATCGAGCGATTCAAAGCCCGCTCCGCGAACGCGAGCAACTGAGCCTTCGCGTCGTCATCGAGTCGCGGCCAAAGAGCGATCAGCTTTTCGAAAGTCGGGCATGTGCCCGCCAAGTGCTGCGCTTTCTGCTGCGCGCTGGGGTTCTTGCTGTCTATCAAATCGCAGTCATCATCAATCCCATCAATGACTTGCGTTGACGACGACGGGACGACTGAAAATCCTGGTGTCGCCGGTTCAATCCCGGCCCTGTCCACTTCAAACATAAACCCGCATGACGCCGCAAGTTCTGGCATCATGCGGGTTTTTGTTTGCGCAGTCGCAAAGTCGCGTTCAGTGTTTGTCGTGCCGTCTGCAGTCACATGCGAGACGATTATCGAGCAAACTGCTGCGCTTTGGGCTGCACTCGGACGGCACAGCGATGACGGCTCTCGTGACTCGCATTGGTCAGCCGACAGAAGGGCGCCTGAAGCCAAAATTCTGAACGCGCCGCGCGAGCAATACCCGGTGGGAGCAGGGGTTACTGCTTAACGGCCTCGACCAAAATCCCGCCGAGACGCAGGACTCGGTGCATGCGACTGAACCACAACTCGCGATGCCAACTGAGTCCGACCGATTCGCACGCAGCCTTCAGTTCCATGCGGTTGTAGGTGCGGCACTTCCAAGTGCGACTCGACATCGCTCCGGTAATGGTGTCCTCGGTCGCCAGTAGCAACAGGCTGCCCCCGGGCTTCAGCACCCGAGTCATCTCACGCAGTCCCGGAGTGGGCTCGGGCAAATGCTCAATCACCCACCCGCACGTGATGCAGTCGAACGAGTTATCCGCGAACGGCAGATGAGTCATATCGGCAGCAACGAAATCCACTCGATCCGTTTGCAGTCGATCCTTTGCTCGACGCAGCATCTGCGGCGAAAGGTCGCAGGCAACGACTGTCGTTTCGGGAGCAATCAGCCGCAGGGTGTGCTTGAGGATCTGTCCCGATCCCGAGCCGACATCAAGGATGCTCTTGAAGCGTCCGATGTCGAATTGCCCGCTGCTCAGCAATCGCCCGACAAGCGGGTCGTGCAACGAAAGCACGCTGCTGAACTTGATGATGGCCCCTTGCGGGCCGTCGTACAGGCGGCGAACCCGGTTGCGATACTGACCGGGAGACGTGCGCTCCATGCCCTTGAATTGGACAATGCGACGCAGTGTTTTGGCGACTCGAGCACGCGTGCTTGAGGGCGGTCGTGAAACCGACATAGACAAAACCCTTTGGGGCAAACAGCAAGCCAATAGCCGCCTCAGACTCACACGCTCAACGAGGCAAACCCGTCTCGAAACTCCGGGCAGGAGTCTGTCACCGCCGCAGAGGCCCATCAACACAACAGCGGCCCGAACCGGAGTTCGGGCCGCTGTCCCAATTCAGAAGCTCAGTCGTTTGAAGTCAGCTTGCTCACGATAACGCGGAAAGCAGAGCTGTCGGCAACACAAAGCTCTCGTCGATGATCTCGACCGAAATCGCGGGAAGTGGCCCATCGCCATGTGCCCCAACGTCGGTCTTGCCGCCGCCATTGAGCACATCTCGTCCTTGCTGTCCGAGAAGCGTGTCGGATCCATCGAGTCCGACGAGAGTGTCATCCCCGTCCCCGCCAATCAGCACATCATTATTCGCTCCGCCGGTCACAAGGTCGTTGCCATCACCCGCAGACACGAGGTTGTTGCCCGCGCCCGCTTGAATGATGTCATCACCATCACCGCCAAAAATCGTGTCATCGCCTTCATCACCCCTGATGAAATCGTTGCCGTGATCTCCCAACAGCCGGTCATTGCCTGCGTTGCCGTAGACAGTGTCCTCATTGCGACCGCCGTCGATGGTGTCATTGCCGCCACCGCCGTAGATCATGTCGCGACCGAGATTACCAAACATCGAGTCATTGCCGACGGCACCGGTGATATTGTCATCGCCAAAATTACCGTCGATGGTATCATTGCCGTCGTTGCCATTGATGGTGTCATTATCATTTCCACCATCCATGACATCGTTGCCCTCGTTGCCATTGAGGATGTCGTTGCCATCGCCGCCATTGACTGTGTCATCGCCGAGTCCGCCAGATGCGACGTCTACGCCCGCGCCGCCATCTATTGAGTCATTACCGCCCCGGCTGCTGATAACATCATTTCCGTCGCCGCCGGTAACCGTCTCGTCGAATTCACTCCCGGTGATCGCGTCATCGCCCACGCCACCATCGAGGAAGACCGCAACTCCGCCGTAGGTCGCATTCTTCGCGAAGATCGTGTCGTTACCAGCATCGCCAGCGATTGTGAGTTGCCCCAAGGCCAGTCCTGAAAGGTTACCGATCGTAATAGAGTCGTCGCCCGTGCCACCACTTACCGTCACAGATGGAACTGCCTCAGTCACCGTTGCTGTGTAGGTTCCATCGCCGATGGTCAACTGCCCGAGTGGATTCTGTCCGATAGTGAGAACGTCCGGGGATGTTGTTCCTGTAAACAGCAAGCCGTCGGAACCCTCGCCACCATCGAGGGTGTCACTTCCCTGTCCTGAGCCCCGCCAAATCAGTGTGTCTTCTCCGGGACCACCTAAAATGAGGTCGTTCCCGCCCTGTCCATTCAGAGAGTCGTTCCCCTGGTTACCTTGCAGGGTGTCATTTCCAGCTCCCCCAAGAATCGTGTCATTCCCGGTGATCCCGTCGAGCGAATCTAAGCCTGCGCTCCCGATGATGAGATCATCACCGCCAGAGCCAAAAGCAGTATCGTCTCCTTCGCCGCCATTCAGCGTATCACCCAAAGCATCATTGATAACGGTTATCGTCACCGTAATCTGATTTGTCCTCGCCCCATCATTGTCCGCGACGGTGTAGGTGAAGGTGTCGGTGCCTGAGAATCCAACATTGGCCGTGTAGGTGATAAGCCCATTGCCGAGACTTACTGCAGTGCCGTTTGTTGGTTGGGATGCAATCTGGACGGATGAAAAATCAATCACCCCGTCAGTGTCTGTGTCATTTGACACGACATTAACAGTGATAGGGAAATCTCCAACGACCGTGGCACTTTCCGGCAATCCTGACGGAGGAACATTCGGAATTTGATTAAGCAGGTCGGGGCGACCGCTGCCAAACAGTGTGTGAGTCGTATAGGTGATACTCCCGCCCGCTGGGATTGCGAAGACATTTCGAATCGCGAGCGACGGATCACCGTTCCCGTTATCCATGAACCCGTCATTGTTAGCATCAGTCAACACTATGTCCGACAATCCATTGTCGGTGCCGGGGAATCCGAAGATGGTGCCGAATGAATCGACCCAATAGCGATTCGTCGTTGGGATGGTCCCGCCAACTCCGGAGATCGCGATCCAAAATGTCGGAGTGGTCGGAGTTGATTGATCAAGATCTGTCTCGTAAAGAAGTTCATAACCACTCGGAAATACTATGCGTCCTGCTCCCGTTCCATTGCCGCCAGGGAAGGCAAAAATATGCGGATCCACTTCCCGTACCAATTCAAAATTCTCAGTCGAAGTTCCTGGATTGGTAATTGTGAACGACTGCGTCAGAATTGATCCGGCATTTGCTCCGAAGCGGTCATTGAATCGAGCTACTTGCTGTGTCAACTGCCAGTTGAGGCCGAACTGTGACCAATTACTATTGGCTTCAGTTGCCGACCCTGTCATTGTCGCGCCACTGGAGTTTAATCCAACTCGTGGATTGGTATCGCCGACACGGCGGAAATTGACATCATTTAGCCCCGCAGAAAGCCCTGACGAGGCGGTGCTGGTGCCGATTGGGTCAATTGTAGTAAGCGTGAAGCTTCCTTCTCCATTCGTGGTGAGTGCGAAACTTCCATCGCCAGTTCCAGTCGTGAGCGTTGCAGTTGCTCCTAATGCTGCACCACCAGGATTGGCGCTAACCGGTCCAAAATTAACATCCGACGGTCCCGGATCAACAGGGGGTGTTGGCGGAGTGGGAACTGGTGGTGGTGTGAGGTTAATCGATTCAGTCGAGCGAATGACGTCATTTCCAAGATCGCCATTCATGGTGTCGCGACCAAATCCGCCAACTAGGGTATCATTCCCACTATTTCCAGATATGGAGTCATCCCCAGTGGCGAGAGAGTCAGTTCCGCCTTCTCCGCGCAGTAAGTCGTTCCCCCCGCCGCCAAAGATGGTGTCGTTGCCGTCGCTGCCGTCGACGGAGTCGTCATCAAGGCCACCAAGAATGAAGTCATTTCCGGCATTCCCGTCGATGCTGTCATTTCCTGTTCCGCCATTGATATTATCGAGCCCATCACCGCCCAGAATGACGTCTACGCCCGCATTTCCGACCAGAGAATCGTTGCCCGCGTCGCCGTTAAGTAGGTCGTCACCGGAACCGCCGAGGACGGTGTCATCACCAACATTTCCACTAAGGGTGTCGCTGCCGCCGTTTCCAATGATGCTGTCATCGTCGGCGTCGCCTGTAATTTGATCGTGCCCATCGCCACCCAGCAGCGTATCCGCTCCGGCACCGCCGCTGATCGTGTCGCGACCGTCGCCTGCTTGAATTGAGTCATTTCCGACCCCACCGACGACAGAGTCGTTACCGTTGCCGGCGTCTATGAGATCATCGCCGACACCGCCGTCGACGATGTCATCCCCGTCGCCAGCGTTAATTGTGTCGTTGCCGCCGCTGGCGTTGATTGTGTCATTTCCATGACCTGCGTTGATCAATTCATCGAAGTCGGCACTGCCCGTAATGGAGTCGTCGCCGTTACCAGCGTCGACGCTGATGGAAGTGAGGCTTGTGAAGCTGGCAGCCAAGACTCCACTCAGGTCAATTGCATTCTCTGTGTCGCCAGTGACGATCGAAATTGCTTGCAGTTGTGACGTTGGTAGAGATGTGAAACTGGTCGAGGCAGTGCCATCGATCAAAATGTCGACGATGCCTGATGTTTGCTGATTCTCGCGAATCACAATGTCTTCCCCGGCGTCGGAGAGAATTTGCAATTCGTTACCGACTAACAGCACGTTGGCAGCCAGCTTCGCGCGAGATTCGAGCGTGTCTCCCAACTTGTAGCGGCCATTTGTTCGAAGCTTTCGGGCGGAGCGAACGTGTTGCAACCGGCTCTGCAGGTCTTCCAGCCACGAGCGAATGGTCACGGCAATTCTCCTTAATGGGCGACGTCCGACTCCGCATGTCAGCGGCGGAGCGCAGGGGCACGCTTGCTGTCGCAAGCTCTGAGGACAGTGTTCGAGGAATGGCCTCAAGCACGTACCGAGAGCGCAATCTCGGTGCGCGGGTTGATTCCAACTTCCTGACGAGGCGGGCCGGTTCCGCAGTTGGCGGAACAATCAGCACCGACGGCAAGCTCCCTGCTTCCGTCAATCCTCGGCGGGGCGACTGGCAAGCGGTTTTCCATCATCAGGAGCACTTCAAGCATCTCCTGATACCGCTTGCACGCATCGTGCGGCTTCTATCGCACTCAATTCTTCGGACGGTTCGTGCGCGCACGTTTTGAAAAAGGCCGATGCAAATGGATTGAACGGCGAGCCTGCCATTTTTCAGGCATGCAATAGGCACGAGCGGAACTGTGCGAGAAATCGGCTTCGTGCGAGAGTTAGGAGCAACCGCCGCTCTGAGTGTGACCGCCGCGATTGCTACAACCGGAGCAGTTGGCAGAGGTTATCAGGCAGATGCGCCGAGCTTTTGTCGGCGGCGACGGAGCACTACTCGTCGTTCAAGTTCGGATCGCCGAGCTTCTTGAGATAGGTCGCGAGATCCATCTGCACTCGCAGCAATCGCTGCCAAGCGCGGTTTGCGAGTTCTGCTTGTCGAGCGCTCGCGTCTCCGGTTACACGGGCGGCGGTAACGATCGAGTGAATTCGATCGTGAACGTGAGCAAGCAGGTCCGTGATTTGAGCGACCTGCAAGCCGTTCAATTTTGAGGGCAGTTCGGGCACGCTCAGTGGGAACAGCCGCGAGATTTCTTCGTCGTCATCGCGACGATTTTCAGAGGCATCCTTAACGATGCGCGAAACATCAACGGTTCCACCAGAGTCTTCCCCAGTGATGTTGCTGGCCTGACGGCGGATCTCGCCTTCGATTTCGGCTGCACTGCCATAGAGAAGCAGGCTGCGACCGATCGCGATTTGATCTCCCAACTGCAACACGTGCATCTTGATCGGGTGACCGTTGACCCGAGTGCCGTTCGTGCTTTCGAGATCGGTGAGAATGATGCGGCCGGCGTTTTCTTGGATCTTCGCGTGAAAACGGCTGACTCGCTCATCGTTGAGCTGAATTGCATTGTCTTCTTCGCGGCCAATGGTGATGGGCGGCAGAAGTTCCGAAAGAACTTGCCCGCGCTCCATGCCTTCCAAGATTTGGAATGTGAGCAACGCCATTTCGAGCCAGTCCTACGTTCCGTTGGTTCGTGAGTTCGTCTGAGTTGAGTCCTCGCCCAACGATCTGACTGTCAGCAATTTGCCCGCTGCCGGATAGCCTCGTTAGTTCAGCGACGTGAGTTGGGACAATACTGAGGTGTCTCCGTAAGCGGAACCGATGGCCGTCGACACCGTTTGCAGCAACTCCAACTTCCTGACCGGTTTCGCGAGTACAGACCATGCGTCGGCATCTTCTGCTTCCTGCCGCAGTTCGGGAGTCGCATCTGCCGTCACCAAGATGCACGGCAAGTGAGAGTCGATCCGCTTCACAATGCGAATGGTCTCGATCCCGGTGAGCTCATCCATATTCATGTCGAGCACGAGCAGATCAACTTTGATGTGCTCGACATACTCGACCGCCTGCTCGCCCGAGACGGCTTCAATGAGCGCAAAGTAAGGCTGAAAGATTTCCTTCAAGACGTCGCGGAATCCCGCGTCGTCATCAGCAATCAAGACGTGATAAGGCTCACGAATCACGGCGACATACCCCTCGCACACAACCTGCAAACCAGCGGGAACAGAGTGAGAGTCGAATAGTGGAGCCTCGCGAAGTGGGTCAATACCTCGCGAGGCTCATGCATCTTCGTTCGACGAGTTTGTGGAGAAGATCTCTCGCATTGGACCAATTGCCCGACTGAGTGCTGCTCGGTGCTCGTCAGATTGAGACTAATCCAATCGCTTCACGCGGATGTTCTTGAACCACACGACACTCTTCGGATCGTGTGCTTGCAGAGCGAACGTGCCTTTATCGAGCACGCGGGTGAAGTCCTTGCCGGCAACTTTGCCTTCTGGCTCCTTGTAGTCGACGACGGTCTTGCCATCGATTTTGATCGTGATCTGCTTGCCCTTCACGGTGATGTGCTGAGTCCACCATTTGTCGTCTTGAGCTGCGGACTCCTTCACGTCTTCAACGGCATAGAGGCTGCCGGTCTTCCGCCAGTCGCCATGAGTGTTGTTGACCTGCGCTTCGTAGCCGTACTTCGGCCAGCCGGAATCTTGATACTGAGTATGGAAGTAGATCCCGCCGTTCGAACCTTGAGTCGTCTTGCAGTCGACCTTCAATTCGAAGTTCACGAACGGCTTCTCGTCACCGACATAAAAGAGGTGACTGCGATCGCCCTTCGCTTTGAAGGCGCCGTCCTCAAGGGACCAGCTTTCTTTGTTCTCGTTAATCTTCCAGCCGTCGAATGACTTGCCGTCGAAGATCGTCTTGAAGCCTTCTTCCTTCTCTTGAGCGAAGACTTGACCGAGCGACATCAGCCCGAGCAAACACAGTGCGAACAACTTCTTCATAGCCATCTCTTTCGAAGAGCCTGCAAGCCGAGCCGAAACGAATGAAGCCCGGAAATCGGGCGGGATTCGACGGAACCCGCCGCGACTCTGCAAGCGATGACGCGATTGCGCGTCGCTCGAAAACCGAGTTCGTGAATTCAGAGGCAAGTTTCGCGCGAGCAGTTGTTGATACACATCGACCTGCAATTCGACTTACATGGGCTCATCCGCAGTTCGGCTTTGCTATCCGCAGGAAAGCACGACTGCTTGAAAAGCGGCGTCCTACGGATGGCAGGAGCCGGACTGCGGATGACTGACGAGTCGGTTCGATCGGCAACTCGATGCCTCTCTACTGAAGCCCTGCGGTCAGAGGCTGACGAGCTTGATGAAAACTTCGCCCCCGGCCTTTTGTCGGGGGCTTGACGGCTCTTGCACATCTTCGAGTCGGTTCGAATTCGACTTGCGCAAAGGCCGTTAAACCCCCGAGGTGAACTCGGGGGCGAAGTTTTCAT
>CAZNMS010000297.1:0-1529 GCA_964573505.1 uncultured Planctomycetaceae bacterium
GCAGAGCGAAAGGCGTCTATGTAATGCGTCCTACAATGCGCAAGCCGAGAACAAATCGCGAACTAGTAGAACGAGATGCCCTCAATTCAGACCGCGTGCCGGATAGATAGCTCGCTCGTTACTGCCGAGTGCTGACATCTCAGCTCGCAATGCAATTGGCAGAGAACCGAAAGGCTGCCTCTCCCGGTCGTTTTGATCGGTCGGCAATGCAACGCCGTGAACGTCAAGAATGACGTGCCGACCTCAGCCTGCTTCTATCAGCAGTTCGATTCAGCCAATCGCTCTGTCGCTGCGCAGCGCTCGATGTCTTGCTGACTGCGCCGCAAACTTCTTTGAGTGGCGAAGGATCGCAATGCGATCGAAGACGACGTGCTCTCATGACTGACTCGATTCGGACTATCAAAGTTGCCGCTTTGTCGCGCGTTGAAGGCGAAGGCGGCATGACAGTGCAACTGCGCGGCAATGATGTTGAGCGCGTTGAGTTACGGATCTTTGAACCGCCGCGTTTCTTCGAGGCGTTCTTGCGAGGTCGCTCGCCGCATGAAGTCCCCGACATCGTCGCGCGGATCTGCGGCATCTGCCCGGTCGCGTATCAGATGAGTGCCGTGCATGCCCTCGAAGCGGCGTTTGGAATAACAATTACCCCCGAGCTTCGCCGACTTCGCCGCCTGCTGTATTGCGGCGAATGGATCGAGAGTCACGGCCTGCATATGCACTTGCTGCATGCTCCCGATTTCCTCGGATGCGAAAGCGGATTGCAGGCCGCAGAGCGATTCCCCGACGAAGTGCGCCGCGGCTTACGTCTCAAGAAGCACGGCAACGAGTTGCTTGATGTTCTCGGCGGTCGTGCGATTCATCCCATCAACGTCGCGCTCGGGGGCTTTCATCGCGTGCCGCGACGTTCTGAGTTCGAGCGGCTCATTCCTCACTTCGAATGGGGAGTCGCAGCAGCCGTCGAAGCAACGCGCTGGGTCGCGGGACTCAACTTCCCGGACTTCGATGAGCAGTACGACTTCGTCTCGCTCTCGCATCCCGATGAGTACCCATTGAATGAAGGCACGATCGTTTCGAGTCTCGGCGGCGAGTGGACGGCTCAAGAGTACGAGACCGAGTTCGAAGAAATTCATGTCGCGCATTCGACAGCATTGCAGGCCGAGCGAGTCTCAACGCGCGGGCCTTACTGCGTCGGCCCACTGGCGCGAGTCAATCTGTGCTTCGAGCAACTTTCGCCACTGGCACGACGGACGGCGGATGAAATCGGCTTCTCACTGCCGTGCCTCAATCCGTTCCGCATGATCATCGCGCGCGGTCTTGAGCTGATTCATGTCTATGAGGAAGCGCTCGGCATCTTGCGCGAGTACCGCGAGCCGACGGTCGCGAAGCTGCCGGTGACAATTGGCTCCAGCGAAGGTTGTGCGGCAACAGAGGCTCCGCGCGGCTTGCTCTATCACCGCTATCAGTGCGATGAAGCCGGATTGGTGTCGTTCGCGAAGATCGTCCCGCCGACATCTCAGAATCAAAGTCGGATC
>CAZNMS010000297.1:1539-10836 GCA_964573505.1 uncultured Planctomycetaceae bacterium
GTCGGATCGAACGCGACCTTGCAGATTGGTTGCCGCGAGTGCTCACGCTGCCTGATGAAGCGATCGCGCGCTCGTGCGAGAAAGTGATTCGCAACTACGACCCGTGCATCAGTTGCTCGACGCATTTCCTGCAAATCAACTGGCAGCGCCATTGAGATCGCTAAGTGCTGTCGCTCCCCGCTTCGAACGAATGCTCTTACTCTTCGCCCAAGAGCAACTCAGTGAGAGTTGCATTGGCACCTTCAGACCCGTGAGGACGACGGACATGGCGCGGAACGACAAGCGGCGGCAAAAGAAGCTCGAAAAGAAACGGATGGAGCGCAAGAAGAAAGCACAGCAGATCGCTCGAGTGAAGTCGGGCGGCATGCCGGTGCTACTGGCGAGTGCCGCTAACTGGCCGATCTACAAAGTCTTGCGGGCGGACTTCCCCGAGGACGAAGGCGGATTGGAAAGCTTCTTGTTTATTCGCCGAGGAAATGACGGCCGATTCTTGCTCGTCTCGTTCTTAGTCGACACCTATTGCCTCGGAGTCAAAGACACGTTTGCTCGAGTGATGCCGGGCGATTTGTTCGCGACATGGGAAGAGCAACGCCTCGACGGCGGAGTCGTCAGTCACGTTTCGGTACCCGCACCGCTCGTTCGAAAGATCGTTGAAGAGTCCGTTGCATACGCGCGGTCGATCGGAATCGAACCGCATCGCGATTACGCGATGACTTCGAAGATCTTCGGCGACGTTGACGCGAGTAGCTGCACTGAGGAGTTCGTGTTTGGATTCAACGGCAAGCCGTACTACGTCTCCGGTCCTGACGATAGTCCGATGATGCAAAGGCGAATCTGCGAACTCGTCACAAAGGCCGGCGGCCATTACACGGTAGGGGCCAATGGCAGAGGCTTTGCATGGGACGATGAGGATTTCGAGGACGACCTAGATGATGACTACGACGACGACTTCGACGATGAAGACGAGTACGAAGAGGAAGAAGAGTCAGCGCCCGTCGTGCTCGAAACGAGCTTTAAGCAGCATGAGTCTTAGCGAGTCGACGTAATGACGAGATCGCTTCTCTGAGCGACTCAAATAGGAGTCTGTCCGAGTAGCCGTAGCATGGGCTTCCAGCCCGTGCTGTATTTACTCCTACAAACGAATTCGAATCGTCAGGAAGACTGTACGAACTGGAAGTCCATGCTACTCGGACAGATTCCTAAGTAACTCAGTCGCTCCGGTGTTGTGACATCTTCGAACAGAGGCCGTCGCTGAACTCGTCTGAGTTCAGTGGCAAGACGGATGTCTGACGCCTCTTGTTACAAAAAATTACAGCCGGTACGCGACCGAGAAACATCGCTGACTGACAGCCCGAGCGTTATGCGTTGCTGTCAGTCGGTTCGAAATAACACAGAGAGGCCGCAGCTTTGTCGCGGCTTCTTGTGATCGAGTCGTCGTCAGCCGCACGAGCCATCGTGCGGCGACGTGACTTAAGTCTGCGTTAAACGACGGTTCGATGCCGTCCCTCAGAATTCCGGAGCAGTCTGCATTGAAGCTCAAATGTCAGCCCGAAGACTTCGTCGTTGAAGAACTCGCCCCGCTCTCAATTGGTACTGGCCCCCAATCGCTCTATCGCCTTCAGAAGCGTTCGATGGGAACTCCGGAAGCGATCGCGGCTCTTGTCGAACGATGGCAAGTGCCGCGCAAGCGATTCAGCTACGGCGGCCTTAAGGACAAGCACGCTGTCACAACGCAGTACTTCACGATCTTCAATGGTCCGCGTCGGAACCTGAATCAGAAGTCGCTCGATGTCACTTATCTCGGGCAGATTCAGGACGCTTTCACCGCGACGCACATCGTCGGCAATCGCTTCACGATCGTGATGCGCGACATGACTGGGATTGAGATCGCGACGGCTCAACAAGCGATTGATGATCTCAAAGATCGCGGCATCCCCAATTACTTCGACGATCAACGATTCGGTTCACTCGGCTTCAGCGGCGAATGGATTGCGCGTTTTTGGTGTCAGGGAAATTACGAGCGAGCCTTATGGCTCGCGCTCGCGGATGCGCATCCCGATGATCGTTCGAATGAGAAGCAGCAGAAGAAGATCTTGCGCGAGCATTGGGGTAAGTGGCGCGAGTGCAAAGAGCTTCTCGAACGATCGCACCGTCGCAGCATCGTGACCAATCTCGCGGACAAAGAAGCTGCGGGAAAAGCTCCCGACTTCCGCTCGGCCTTCGGTTGCCTGAATTGCGATCTGCGAGGGCTCTATCTGTCGGCCTATCAAAGTGCGTTATGGAACCGCTTGCTGACGGCTTATCTGCGGCAGTCGTTTCCGGCAGAACGCTTACGCGAGTTCGAACTCGCAAGCGGCTCCAGCGCCTTCGTCAGCGGGCTCACTGAAGCCGAGACCGATCAACTTGCAGGGCTGCAATTACCATTACCCTCAGCGCGTCAGAAGCTCGAAGAAGGTCCGATCGCAGAGTTGCTCAATGGAGTCCTCGCACAAGAAGGCATCGAGCAGCGTGAACTACGAGTGAAGTACCCGCGCGACAGCTTCTTTTCGAAGGGACAACGAGCAGCCTTTATTCGCATCGGCAATCTGCAAGCCGAAGTGTCCGAGGACGAGCTCTATCCGAAGCGGCAGAAGCTGCGGCTGAGCTTCGAACTCCCGCGCGGCTCGTATGCGACAATGGTCGTGAAGCGACTGTCGGGGATCACCGGTGTCATCGGCGACGATGAGTAAGGCGCTCGGAACTTGAGCACAATCTCTCGTACGACCGACTTCCAATTCGTCGCTCGAAGTCTTTGATGGCTTGCCGCTCACTTCTCTTCTCGCACCGAGCTACGCGAGAGAGATTCGAGAAAGTGCCCTGCAAGACCGACCGCAACTCACTCATCCGCGATGCGGCGCGAGTACCGTTTCGAGCAACCGAGTGATGATCGACTCCGTTGTGATCCCGTCTGCTTCAGCGCGGTAGTTGATCAAGATCCGATGTCGCAGCACGGCATGCGCGACGGCTTTGATGTCATCGAGACTCACGTGCGAGTTGCCGCTTAAGAGCGCTCGCGCCTTTGCTCCGAGCACTAGAAACTGCCCCGCTCGTAAGCCCGCGCCCCAACTGACCCATTCGTTGATGAAGGCCGGAGTCTCTGCTTGTCCCGGACGAGAGGCTGCTGCCAATCGCACGGCGTAACGCACAACGTCTTCCGCGATCGGCACTGATCGCACGAGATCGCGGAACCTCAAGAGATCCTCTCCGGTGAAGAGCGGACTGATTGGCTCGGGCTTCGTCGATGTCGTGCGAGTCACAACGGCGACTTCATCGTCTTCGGGCAAGTAGTCAACGACGACATTGAACATGAACCGATCAAGCTGCGCTTCGGGCAGCGGATAGGTGCCCTCCATTTCGATCGGGTTCTGCGTCGCGAGCACAAAAAACGGTTCATCGAGCGGGCAGCGTTTGCCCGCCGCAGTCACTTGATGCTCTTGCATTGCTTCGAGCAAAGCCGACTGGGTCTTCGGAGGTGTACGATTTATTTCATCCGCGAGGATGACGTTCGCAAAGATTGGTCCCGGCACAAAGACGAGTCGCCGTCGTCCGTCGTCATCGGTCTCAAGAATCTCAGTGCCAGTGATATCCGCCGGCATCAAATCGGGAGTGAATTGAATGCGCTGAAACTTCAGATGAAAAAGATCCGCAACCGACTTCACGAGCAGCGTCTTTGCCAATCCCGGCGCCCCCGTAATGAGGCAATGCCCGCCCGAAAACAGCGACAGCAGCAACTGCTCGATCGCCTCATGCTGTCCGATGATGACCTTCCGCAACTCCGAGTCGATCTCGCGTCGTGCATTGCGGAGCTTATGAATGAGTTGCAGTTCGGGATCGTCGATCATGAGGTGATCCAATTGTGAGAGGTTCGAATAGGCCGCGAGTCGTGAATTGAGCTGAGTCGTTCGTCATCAGCTTTGCGCCGTTGGTAGTAGCTCAAGTTGTTGACCACTTGGCAACAGCCTGCTGATGGGCCGCTGGATGCAAGTGTTGGGTTTCCCGCAGCGTGTTGATAGCTCGGTGCCGTTGCGGCAAGGTCAGTTCCATAGTTGACACAACACTCAAGATCCTCGGCCTTAAGTGACCTCTTTGTACTACTTCGCGATTTGTTGTCGGCTTGCGTGCATTGTAGGACGCGTTACATGGTCGCCTTTCGCTCTGCGAAAGGGATTGTTGGCTATTGCGCCGGAAAAGCTGCCTTTCACGGAGCGAAAGGCGACTATCGGATGCGGCTTCGCCGCGTCGTTTTACATCGCACTTTTCGTTGGAGTCCCGGTTTTACGGTCTTCGAGTCGCCTGAAGGCCCGACTCCAACATCACCGTGCGCTGTAATCTAGAAGCCGATGCTACGACGACTCGGACAAGTTCCGAATTGCGAAGGCCGGCATTACGGCTGCTTGCTCACGTGATCGATCGCCGCTTTCAGATCGAGCCGCCGAAAGGCGAGTCCCGACAGCGGGTCTTCAACCGCCGGTCCCGTTTTTTGCAGGATGGCCAGCATCGCTTCGGGCATGTTCGGACCGTCGGCTTTCCAGTCGTAGCCGGACTTCTCGATGGCTTCCCGGAGCAGCATGACTCCGCCGCAGACGATCGCGTTTGAGGACGATGTCGCCGCTGCTGGCACAACGAGATCAATCTTCTTGCTGCGATCGAGGTAGACGCTGTCAGCACCGCGTTTCACGGCTCCGATCGCGAAGCAATTCGGCTGACATGCCGGCCATGAGATGCCCTTTGTGTAATTATGATTGCCGGCAGGAGCACTGACCCATATTCCGAGTTCCCTCAAGCGTTTGAGCTTCTCGTCGATCTCGGTCGCGACCGGGGCGTCATGTTCGAGGTCATCGACGGGAGCGAGATTGACCGTCGTAATGCGGTGCTGCTCGTAGTTGTCGATGACCCATTGCAGTCCCGCCGCGAGCGTCTTGCTGTCGGAAATCTTACAGTGGCAGCATTCGAGTGCTCGGACCACTGCGACTTGATTGTTGAAGGCGACGCCCCGCTTGCCTCGATAATTCACCGATGAGGGAATGCCGATCGTCGAACCGTGATAACCGCGTCCTTCGTGCTTCGGGTCGTTGTCGCCGTCGACGCTGTCGTAGCTGATTCGCACTTTGGGAACGTCGGCGTCGGGCATCGACCATTCGGGCATCGACAGTTTGCAGCCGTCGTCGAGCAGCGCCAGCGTTTGACCTTTGCCGAAGCTGAGCTTGTCGGCATAGCTCTCCCAAACATCGAGCACTCGCGCGTGCTTGAACGACGGCGGATCCGCCGGTTCGACGCCAAATGCTTCGAATGATGCGACGGGTACAAGTGCCGCAGCACTGACGACGGCAAGTTGCCATTTCATGCCTGATCTCCTTTGCTGAAGTCGCAGCTTTTGATTGGTGGGCCGGCGTTCGGAAACAAACTTCGATCGAGGCTTTGAATGCCGACGCAGATCAACACTTGCTCGCGCCGACACACCGATCCTTCGCGAGCTTGTCCTCATCCGACGAACGCAAGCAGCGCCCGCACGGTCGTTCGCTTCTGCGGTCGGGGCGACGATGACACACTCCGAGTCTGACTGCCAAAACTCCCGCCTCAACGAAACGACCAATCACACTCACTTTCATACGAGGTCGACAATGAACCCTGCCTTCAATCATTCGTGCTCGACGTCCGAAGTCTCTCGCCGCGAAATGCTGGCGCGAACGGGTTGCGGCTTCGGCATGCTCGGACTTGCGGGACTGCTGCAACAGCAAGGCATGCTCGACGAAGCGGCTTACGCAGACGGGCTCGGAAGTCGTGCTCTCAATCCATTGGCGCCGCAGAAATCGCACTTCGATTCGAAGGCCAAACGAATTGTGTGGCTCTTCATAAATGGAGGACCATCGCATGTAGACACATGGGATTACCGTCCCGAACTCACGCGCTGGAATGGCAAGTCGATCAAAGAGTTCGATACCGAATTCAAAAACACAACGGGCTTCTTTAAGGACGCGGTCGGCAGCTTGATGCAGTCGCCGTTCAAGTTCACTCCGCGCGGCAAGTGCGGAAAGATGGTGTCAGAAATATTCCCCCATCTCGGCGAGCATGCAGACAAGATGGCCTTCATCCATTCGGGCCATACGGAGTCCAACAATCACTCTCCGGCGCTCTTCGCGATGAATACGGGCTTCGCGCGAATGGGCTTTCCCTGCGTCGGTTCATGGGTGACTTACGGGCTCGGCAGCGAGAGCGAGAACTTGCCGGGCTTTGTCGTGATGAGCGATCCGAAGGGACGCGGACTGCCGAAGGGACATGCCGCCAATTGGAGCGCCGGCTTCTTACCGGGAGTCTTTCAAGGCACGCATCTGAAGCCGCAAGGGCAGCCGATCGACAATCTCGTGCGCCCGCAGGGACTGACCGACGCCAGTCAGCGGAGCCAATTGGATCTGCTGAAGGAACTCAATCAGTTCCACTTTCAGCAGCATGAAGCGGACACCGAATTGGCGGCGCGCATCGAGAGTTTCGAACTCGCGTATCGGATGCAGGTCGCAGCTCCTGAGGCGATCGCAATCGAGTCCGAGCCGAAGCACATTCAAGACATGTACGGCATCGGCGAAGCGTCGTGCGATCACTTTGCGCGTCAGTGTTTGCAGACGCGGCGCTTGCTCGAACGCGGAGTCCGCTTCATTCAGATCTACTCGGGCGGAATGGAAAATCAGCGTTCATGGGACGGGCACAACGACATCGAAGGCAATCATCGTCAGTTCGCCGGCGAGACCGAGAAGCCGATCGCAGCGTTGATAACGGATCTTGCTCAGCGCGGTTTGCTCGACAGCACGTTGCTTGTTTGGTGCGGCGAGTTCGGTCGATTGCCGATCGCACAAACCGGAGGCAAGCCGGGACGCGATCACAATCCTCATTGCTTCACCGCATGGCTTGCGGGCGGCGGAGTCAAAGGCGGCACGACATACGGCTCGTCAGACGATGTCGGCTACAAAGCTCATGAGAACAAAGTTCACATCAACGACCTGCATGCGACGATCCTGCATCTGCTCGGCCTCAATCACGAGAAGCTGACCTACAAATACAACGGCCGTCAGTTCCGTCTGACCGATGTCGGCGGCAACGTGATCAAGGATGTTTTGGCTTAGCGCCACTGCTGCCTGAGATGCCGCTCAGTCCGAGCATCTTTGTAGCCGAAGTCGTGAGACTTCGGACGCAGTCACTGCGGCCTCGATATTTGACGACGCTGCGGAGAATTGTGGGCCGACGCTCCGCGTCGGCTATATGTAGAGTGCAATTTAAAATACCCGACAATCCGCTGTGACGCGGTGCGTCGCACCACAATGAAATTCAGCAGCCTCTGACGATTTCGGCTGCGGTCGATTGCCGTCGCTCTTCTTAGGAGTCGCTGCATGCCCTCTCTTGATCTCTCAGCCGCTCAGTCCACTCAGCAACAACTTCATCGTCGTCAGTTCTTGAGCGAGTGCCGCGTCGGAGTCGGTCGCGCGGCATTGGCGAGTCTCATTGCCGGATCGCTCGGCGGCTCAAGCAGTGCCGCGCATGCGAGCCCGATGAGTCCAAAGCAGCCGCACTATGAGCCGCGCGTAAAGCGCGTTGTGCATCTCTTTATGACCGGAGCTCCGTCTCAATTAGACCTCTTCGATGAAAAGCCCGAACTGCGTCGGCTCGAAGGCAAGCCGCTGCCGCCATCGGTTTATGGCAATCAACGCTATGCCTTCATTCGTCCGGATGCAGGAGTGCTCGGGCCGCGCTTCAAGTTTCAGCGCTACGGCGAAAGTGGTGCGGAACTGGCCGACGTTTTGCCGCATCTCGGCTCGATCGCAGACGACATTGCGATCGTGAAGTCGGTGCATACCGACCAATTCAATCACGCTCCGGCGCAGATCTTCTTCAATACCGGTTTCGCTCAGCCGGGCCGCCCGAGTTTGGGCTCATGGGTCGTCTACGGACTGGGCTGCGAGTCTCAGAACTTGCCGGCATTCGTTGTGATGTCGACGGGAGCAGGCATCAGCGGCGGCTCTGCGTGTTGGTCGAGCGGCTATATGCCGACGGTTTTCACCGGGGTTCGCTTTCGCAATCAAGGCGATCCGATTTTGAACGTGTCGAGCCCGCCCGGCTTCGACATGCAGTTGCAGCGAGACTCGCTCGATCTCGTAAAGACGCTCAACGAGCAGCGGCTTGCATCTGAAGGCGATCCCGAGATCGCAACGCGGATCGCCGCTTACGAGATGGCATTTCGATTACAGACGTCAGCGCCCGAGCTGCTCGATCTCAAGAGCGAGACGAAAGAGACGCTCGATCTCTACGGCTGCGATCCGGATAAACCGTCGTTCGCTCGCGCCTGCTTGCTCGCGCGGCGGATGCTCGAACGAGGAGTCCGCTTCATCAACCTCTATCACGAAGGATGGGACGCTCACAGCAACGTCGAAGGCAACTGTAGGAATAACTGCAAGACGACGGATCAAGCATCGGCAGCGCTGATTAAGGATCTCAAACAGCGCGGACTGCTCGACGACACGCTCGTCATTTGGGGGGGCGAGTTCGGTCGCACGCCAATGGTCGAAGCGAACCCGGCACTCGGCAGAACGCTCGGCCGCGATCATCACCCGCAGTCCTACACCATGTGGCTCGCAGGCGGCGGCATTCAACGCGGAGTGACATACGGCAAGACCGACGATCTCGGTTTTCACATCGCCGAGAACCCGGTGCATGTCCGCGACTTGCACGCGACGATCCTGCATTTGCTCGGCTTCGATCACGAGCGGCTGACTCATAAGTTTCAGGGGCTCGACGCGCGTCTGACCGGAGTCGAACCGGCGCAGATCGTGAATGGGATATTGGCGTAGTGCTTGCTGAGAATGGGGTCATCTCGATCAAGGATCGGAATGCTCGTAGCTGAATTCGTCAGAATTCGGGGGCTCAGCAACTGCGTCCGAAATCTCACGATTTCGGCTACTGGTGAGTTCCGGAGGCGACTGGTGAGTTCCGACTGTCGCTCGCGTAGCAAGCCCCGAGTTCGCTGATTCAGGAGACGACTTCAATGCTCCCGCAATTCCTCTCTCGCGAACTGGTGCGAGCGGTCGATCGTCGCGCGATCGACGAGTACGGCTTGCCCGGCATTGTCTTGATGGAGAACGCGGCGAGAGGCTGCGTTGATTGGCTCTGCGAACTCGGCGCGAAAGGCCCCGTCGTGATCTGCGCGGGCAAAGGCAATAACGGCGGGCCTTCAAGGATCTGATGAGCGGGGCCGCTCAGCAGGGCTGGATGGTG
>CAZNMS010000298.1:0-10718 GCA_964573505.1 uncultured Planctomycetaceae bacterium
AGTCACGACTGACCCGCTACTCGCTCACAGTGGTAGCGGAGCAGTCGTTGCTTCCGGCCGGACAAGCCGGACGGAGAGCGAAAGATCCTTTGTTTTTGAGTCGTGTAGCCGACCAGTCGTTCGTTCCGTCCGGGCGAGCCGGACGGAGACGACTCAAATTCAGCGCCGGAGTGCCGGTCACACCATTTTTGTTTTGTGGTGTGCGGGGCGTTGTCGGATCAGATTGCGGTCTTTGATGACGGTGAAGCGCGTTGTTGATGAGGGGTTGAGGCCGCTGAGGATCGGGATGGAATCCCAATCTACGGGTCCGGTTGTCGCACTTCGCTCATCGCAATAAAGAGACTCGATGACTCCCGACCGTTGATTGAGGTCACTCAAACGGCAGCCACTCACGAGGTGCTTTCATGTTGGAACGACTCCGAACTGCAGCCGCTTTGCTGGCGATGTTGGTGATGCCCGCAGTGGGCCGGGCTCAAGACGCGAAGCCTGCTGAGGCCGATTTGAAGTTCTTCGAATCGCGCATTCGTCCGCTGCTCGTTGCGAAGTGCGTGAAGTGTCACGGCGATGAGAAGCAAGAAGGGAAGCTGCGGCTCGACAGTTGGAACGCGATGCATCAGGGCGGGGCGTCGGGGGTACTCTTCGCCGGGAAGCAGGCGGAGAAGTCGCTGCTGCTGATTGCTCTCTCGTATCGCAATCCCGACTTGCAGATGCCTCCGGATGCGAAGCTCAGCGATGTTGAGATCGCGGACTTCAAACGCTGGATTGAACTCGGTGCTCCTCATCCCGATGCCGGTAAGGGCGGCGCGATTGCTCCGCGAAAGGGCAAGATTGATCTCGATGAGGCTCGCAAGTTTTGGGCGTTCAAGCCGGTTGCTCAGCCTCAAGCTCCTGCTGTAACAAGTGGTACATGGGCAAGCACCGCCGTCGATCGCTTCTTGTGGGTGAAGCTCGAAGCGGCGGGGCTTAAGCCGGCTGCTCCGGCTGAGAAGCGAACGCTAATTCGCCGCGCGACATTGGATTTGATTGGCTTGCCCCCGACTCCCGAAGACGTCGAAGCCTTCGTTGCTGACGAGTCGCCGCAGGCGTTTGCAAAGGTCGTTGATCGCTTGCTCGAGTCGCCGCATTACGGCGAGCACTGGGGCCGACATTGGCTCGATGTGGCGCGGTATGCGGACTCGAATGGACTCGATGAGAACATCGCGCACGGCAACGCATGGCGCTACCGCGATTGGGTCGTCAGCGCGATCAATCGCGATCTGCCGTACGATCAATTCTTGATCGCTCAAGTGGCGGGAGACTTATTGCCGTTTGACGACTCGACGCCGGAGGGGCGACAGAAACGCAACGAGCAATTGATCGCGACGAGCTTTCTGGCGATCGGTCCTAAAGTCATTGCCGAAGTTGATGAAGTCAAAATGGAGATGGACATCATCGACGAGCAGATCGACACGCTCGGCCGAGCGGCACTCGGTATGACGTTCGGATGTGCTCGTTGTCACGATCACAAATTCGATCCGATCTCGATGGCCGACTACTACGGATTGGCCGGCATCTTCAAAAGCACGCGCGTGATGGAGCACTTCAAGAAGGTCGCAAAGTGGCATGAGAACGCCGTGCCGAGTGTTGCTGATCTCGAAGCGAAGAAGCAGCACGATGAGAAGGTCGCTCAGCACAAAGCGAAGATCGAGGCGGTCGTCGCTGCGGGCAAAGAAAAGCTGAATGCCGCGCTGACCGGAGAGGCGAAGCTACCCGCTGACTTCGAGAAGCAGTTCCCCGAAGCGACGAAGAAGGAACTGACCGAACTGCGGGCTCAGTTAAAGAAGCTCGAAGCGGAAGCGGCGGTGCTGATCCCGATGTCGATGGGAGCGATCGACGGCAAAGTCACTGATCTCGCCATTCATCTGCGCGGGTCACATTTAACGCTCGGCGATGTTGTCCCGCGCAAGACGCCCGAGCTGCTCGCTCATCTTGAGCAGTCGCAGTTCGCACCTGATCGCAGCGGTCGACTTGAACTCGCGAAGTGGTTGACGAGCCCGCGTAATCCACTGACCGCGCGCGTCTTTGTGAATCGCGTCTGGCGCTGGCACTTCGGGCAAGGGCTCGTGAAGTCGGTCGACAACTTCGGCATCTTGGGCGAAGCACCGTCGCATCCCGAGTTGCTCGATTGGCTCGCGCACGACTTCATGTCGTCCGGATGGTCGCTCAAGCAACTGCATCGCCGACTGATGCTGACCGCCGCTTATCAGCAAGCGACCGGTCGCGCGTCGGACAAAGATCCCGACAATCGCTTGCTGAGCTACTTCGACATGCGCCGGATGGATGCCGAAGTCTTGCGAGACAGCGTGCTCGCAGTGTCGGGCTTGCTCGATCGGACGATGGGCGGCTCACTGCTGCATGTGAAGAATCGCGACTACTTCTTCGATCACACTTCGCGCGATACGACGAAGTACGACTCGCGCCGCCGCACGCTCTATCTGCCCGTCGTGCGGAATCATCTTTACGACGTCTTGCAGTTGTTCGATTCAACCGACGCGACGGTCTCAAACGGCGATCGCAATTCGTCGACCGTCGCTCCGCAGTCGCTCTTCTTGATGAACAGCGATTTGATGCACGACAGCGCGCAAGCATTGGCGACTCAACTTACGAGTCTGCCGAATGCAGACGACGCCGCGCGGCTGCAACGTCTCGGCCAATTGGTCTATGGCCGCCCGCTCGCAGAGGCCGAGCAAACCCGGTTGCTTAGCTATCTCGAAACGCAAACCGCGCGCAATGCCGAGAGCACCGACGCCGCCGCGAAGCGCAGAGCCGCATGGCAATCGCTCTGTCACGTGATGCTCTCGTCGAACGAGTTTTTGTACGTGAAGTAGCCGCGGTCGCGCAGCAATTGATAGTCGCCTTTCGCTCCGAGGCCGTGAGTCTTGTCGCCCCCGGCCTTGTGCCGGGGGGCAACGGCCTTTGCGCTACTTCGTCGCAGAGCCGCGCCCGTCAGGAAGCGGAATCGGTAACGAAATAGCAAAACACCGCTTCCTAACGGGCGCGGCTCTGCAACCCACTGCGAGACCGAAATGAACCTCGCCCAATTCGAGTAGCGCAAAGGCCGCTAAACCCCCGACACAAGGTCGGGGGCGATTTAGTTCTATAGCGCACCATGTAGCTGAAATCGTGAGATTTCAGGCATTTCAAGCGTCCGAGATCTGACGATCTCGGCTACGGAAACGCGAAGGTGCGCTGTCGAATTAGTTACAGCCTCGGAGCGAAAGGCGACGATCTGCCGCGCTACTTCAAATACAGCAACTCTTTCGAGTTGAACGTCACTTGCGCGATGTCGCTCCAAGCGGCGAGTTCGTCGTCGGGGTTTGAGGGCGTGCCGACATAAGCCGCGAGACGCGCTGCTTCTTCTGCTGTCGCTGAGCGTTGAAAGGCGGCTTGATGCAGGAGCTGACAACGGGTTGCGAAGTCGGGAGCGGCGGCGAGCAGGCGTTTGGCGAAGACTCCCGCTTCGTGTTTCACGAAAGGGTCATTCATCAGCGTCAAGTTTTGAGCGGGCACATTGGTCTCGCTGCGACGCCCCGTTGGCGCAACGGGCTTCGGGAAGTCGAACGTCACGAGGAAGTCGTTGAGGAAGTTGCGGCGCACTTCGAGATAAACGCTGCGGCGACCTCCGCCGTCGATTGGACCTGAAGGCGGCTGCTTGTCGGGATCAACGACGAGCCGATGAAAGACGGGCACGCTCGGGCCAAACTGCTGCGCGTTGATGTTCCCCGCGATGACGAGCATCGAATCGCGCAAGCTCTCTGCATCGATTCGCGTGATCCTCGCATGCGACCAATAGATATTGTCGGGATCACGCTCTTGTGCCGCCGCTGTCGGCAGCGACGCGCGTTGCCATGTTTCAGACAGCACAATCGCGCGGATGAGTTTCTTCGTCGACCATCGTTGAGCAACGAAGGACCGCGCGAGGTCATCGAGCAACTCGGGATGCGTCGGTTGCTCGCCGAGTTTGCCGAAGTTGTCGACGGTCGAAACGAGCCCGCGTCCGAAGAGCCAATGCCAAACGCGATTGACGTAGACCCGCGCCGTCAGCGGGTTTGTCGGACTGGCGATCTCTTCCGCGAGCTTCAATCGACCGCTTGCGGCGCCGCGATAGTCCTCGGCTCGCGAGCCGAGCACTTCGAGATAGCGGCGCGGGACGAGTTCTCCCGGTCGTCGATGATCGCCGCGCGGGAAGAAAGCGGCGTCGAGTCCCGTTCCATCGTCCGCCAATCCGCAGATGCGCTGCGGGATCGGCAATGAGTTCTCGATCGCTCGGTACTGCGCGAGCGTCTTTGCGAGCGGCGATTCTTTGCCGGGCACATTGTCGAGCAAGCCCGCTTCGAGCACGGCGTTCAACCAGCGCGCATCGGCGTCAGTCGTTTGATCGTCGCGCCATCGTTGAAGCGCCGCCGCAGTTCGCTCGGTGAGTCGCTCTGCGAACTCCGTCGACGATCGGCATTCGGTCGTGACGAGATCGTCGGGGATCAGCGGCGCGTCGCTCGGTGCCGAGTTGTTGTTGTGCAAGACGACCCGAGCGATGCCGAAGGCCGAGCGACCGTCGGACTTCTCGAGGATCGACGCATCCTTCAACTGCGTCAGATTCGGCTTATCGTCGCGGGTAATAATTTCGACATGCGCTCGCGCACCGCGCCATTGAGATCTCAGCGGCAGGCGGAACCAACGTAGGCTCGTCACGCCGTTGATGTTGGGATTCACCGACGCGAACAGCAGGTGATCTCCTTGATGATTCTCGATGACCAATCGCACTCGCGCGTTTCCGTCCCCGCGAGCCTGCACGCTGACGGCATCGTGAGTGAGCATGAAACTCGGCGACCGCACGCTTCCTCCGCAGCGATCGGACAATCCGTCCGAATGCAGGCCGCGCTCATGCAGTGCACGCACGGCGGCGTTTCCTGTCGGCCATAGGCTGAAGTCACCGGCCTTCGCGAGTGGCTGCGTCGGCAGTCCGAGTCCATCAACGCGCCAATTAAAGGCGGCCTCAGCATTGGTCGTCGTCGGCGCGAAGTTCGCGATGACAACGTTGCCGTCTGCAAAACGACTCGCGCGCGAATCCTCGTCACGCAGTCGCTTTGCTTGCTCGCTCCATAACCGAGCGAACTCGGCGGACTCAGTCGGCGGCAACTTCAGCAGCGGCAGCAGTCCGCTGAGCCAGTTCTTTGATTTGTCGTCCGCCGCTTGCAGCACCGCGCGGACGACTGCCGGTCGAGTCGCGGTTTCAGTCGGCTTTGACGGCGCGTCCTTCGCTTGCGGTTGTCGCAGGAGTTCGGCGACTGCGGCGAAGTGAGTCGGCCACTGCTTGAGCTGCTGCGACCAGTCATCCGCAATGGCAGTGCGGAGCGCGGGCTTGAGTTGCTTGAGTTCTCGCAACTTCGGTTCGAATTGCTGAGGGTCCGTAAGAGTTCTTACAGCAATGCGACTGCTCGCGAAGATGCCGTACAGCGCGTAGTAGTCGTGCTGAGAGATCGGATCGAACTTGTGCTCATGACAGCGAGCACATGAAACGGTCATCGCCTGAAACGCTTTTGTCAGAGCGTCGATTTCGGACTCGCGGACGATGCCCTCTTCGCGTTTGACGTCGACGGGCGTTTGATAGAACTCGACGAAGCGCCAAAACGCGAGTGCTTGCCGCGACTCGTTGATGCCGTCGCGCCAACGAGGCTCCGGCAGTAAGTCTCCGGCGATGTGCTCGCGAGTGAATTGATCAAACGGCAGATCGTCGTTGAAGGCTCGAATGAGATAGTCGCGGTAGCGCCATGCGAACGGGATGTGATTGTCGAACTCGGACCCGTGCGTCTCGCAGTACCTCACAACGTCCATCCAATGCCGCGCCCAGCGCTCGCCGAAGTGCGGTGAGGTCAATAACCGGTCCGTGAACCGTTCGACCGCCTGAGGCGACTCATCACGTTCAAACGCCGCGACTTCTTCATATGTCGGCGGCAGACCGAGTAATGCAAATGACAGTCGCCGAGCGAGCGTGCGACGATCGGCACGCGGAGCAGAGGCGATGCTCAGTTCTCGCAGTCGCGCATTGATCCGCTCATCAATCCGCTGACTGAGCGCCGCATCGACGACGGGAGTGGCTGCTGTCGGCTGCCAGTTGAAGGCCCACCATTGGCGGCGCTGCTTGAGCGTCTCTTCCCAATTCGAACTGCCACTCTTCGTTGTTGCGTCACTGGTGCGAGGATCAACCGCTCCGCGTCGGATCCACTCTTCGAAGTCCTTAATGACGGACTCGGGCAGCTTCCCTTTCGGCGGCATCTGCAAGTCTTCGTACTTGAGCGACTTGATGAGCAAACTGCTTTCCGGATTTCGCGGTTCGAAAGCGACGCCACTGTCACCGCCTTTGCGAAACAGATCGCGCGCATCGACTCGCAGTCCGCCTTTGAGCTTCAGAGTCTTTCCCGAATGGCATTCGTAGCAGTGCTCGACGAGCACCGGGCGGATCTTGGCTTCGAAGAACTCGATATCCGCCGCTTGATCTGCCGCGCGACCGGTCACGGTGAGAGCCAATAAACCGATCGCGAAAATCACTCGCATCATGTCGCAACTCCGAGAGGGCATCCTGCGCGGCTCATGCTTGAGAGCCAATAGTCGCCTTTCGCTCCGCGAAAGAGCGTCTTTGCTACGGTGTCTTCGGAAGTCGACGCTGCATTTGCCGCGAGGCGTTTGAAGACGCACTTTCGCAGAGCGAAAGGCGACCATTAGTTGCAGGCGCCGCCTGCTTCAGGATTTGAGCCTGCCAACCTCCGAATTGGGAGCGACCTGCGAGGATGACGACGAGTTCTGCGTCTCGGTCTTTCTTTCTCTGCGCTCTCTGCGGGCTCCTGTCTCATTTCTTACACCTTCATTGAGTTCGAGTTCCGCATGAGGTCGCTGCCGACGGATCTAAGACAATCAAGAGTTTGAACAGGAGATCGCAGAGGACGCAGAGAAGGAAAGGCAGAGAGGACAACGCACCGTCAGTCGAGCGAGCCTCTGTTTTAGGCGGACGGGCCGCTGACGTGCTTCATCGAAGCGGGATCAAGTTGCCGAGCGAGCGGACTCGTCATTCATCCGCAGTCCGGCTCCTGCCATCCGCAGGAAGCTGCCTTTCAGCAGGCTTACTTACCTACGGATGGCAATGCCGAACTACGGATGAGCCCATGTAGGTCGAATTGCATGCGAAGTGTTTCCGACAACGCCGCGCATTAGACCTGCGTCAGAATTTGAGATCTTCGCGATCAAGTGATTTTGAGCGGTCTCAATCATCTGCTCGGATCGTGCCGGTCTTCATGAGCTCTGATGAGTGCCGATTAGCGTTCCCTCTCTTCTGTCTTCAAAACGCGGACGGCCGAGGGCGGCCATCTTACGGGCACACTTCATCGGCGATTTGTTTCCTCACGCGGTCGTGAGTGGCCTCGATGTCGTTCAATCGCGAGCATTCGAAACGAACGCTCGGACGAGAAGTCCTTGCGACTCGGACTACCTCTTATGGCTTCTGTAAGACGAGTTACTCATGACGCACTCAGCTTTGATGGCCGCTTTGTTGTGTGGAGCAACGGCGGCTGCGACGTTTGCGGCGGAACCGCTGCGCTACAACCGCGATGTCAGACCGATCCTGTCGGATAACTGCTTTGCCTGTCACGGCCCCGACAAAGCCAATCAGAAGGGCGGGCTGCGACTCGATCAGCGAGAGGCTGCGATTACGCCGCTCGAATCCGGTTTGGCAGCGATCGTGCCGGGGAAGCCGAATGCCAGTTCGCTCATGAAGCGGATCACGAGCACGGACAAAGACGAAGTCATGCCCCCGCCGTCGTCGCATAAGAAGTTGAATGCGAAGCAGAAGGAGATCCTCAGACGATGGATCGCCGAGGGCGCGGAGTACGAGCCTCATTGGGCATTCAATTCGGTTGCTCCCGTCAAAGTGCCGACTGCTGCGGATCTCGCGCAGGTTGATGCCGCGTTGTTGAAGTGGCCGCGCAATCCGATCGATTGGTTCGTGCTGCGAGGGCTTGCGAAGAGTGGGCTCAAGCCGTCTCCGCGCACGGATGCGGCGACATTGGCGAGACGCATTGCGCTTGATCTGACCGGCTTGCCCTCTGAGTACATCAGCCGCCGCATGCAGGCGCTTTCTGCGGATGCGGCGAACAGCGCAGCGTCGGGATCGGCAAAGGGAGCGACGGAACTCCGGCTCGCTCCCGACTTCGATGACAAGCAGCTCAATGACTTCATCACCGCACACTTTGCGTCGCCTCATTATGGCGAGCGAATGGCCGTTGATTGGCTCGACGCAGCCCGCTTCGCTGATACGCAGGGCTATCAAGTCGACCGCGATCAAGACATGCATCTCTTCCGCGACTGGGTCATTGCGGCGTTCAACAAGAATCTGCCGTTCGATCAATTCACGATCGAGCAACTCGCGGGCGACCTCTTGCCCGACGCGACGAACGAGCAAAAGGTTGCGACCGGGTTCCATCGAAATCACATGGTCAATCAAGAGGGCGGCATCATCTCGGCAGAGTTCATTGCCGAGTACACCGCTGACCGCGTCGAGACGACCGCTGCCGTTTGGCTCGGGCAGACTTTCACTTGCTGCCGTTGTCACGATCACAAATTCGACCCGTTCACGCAGAAGGACTTCTACGGCTTGAAGGCGTTCTTCAATAACGTCGGCGAGCAGGGCGACGGCGGACAAGATTCGCTCTCGCTGCCGTCGGCTGAGATCGAAGCGAAGATCGCTCCGCTGCAAGCTCAACTCGATTCCGCACAAGAGCAGCTCAAGAAGTTGCAGATCAGCGACGCGGATGTCCGAGCATGGGCTGACCGACTGGTGACACAACGATTACAGTGGCAGCCGTTTGAGATCAAAGCGGTCTCCGGCAAGCAGGGCGCGCCAAAGGCAACGAGCGACGCGACGGCGGTCGAACTGAATCTCGTCAATCGCGAGAACAGTGCGATCAAAGTCAGCATCAAGCTTCCGGTCGATAAGACGATCACCGCGCTGCGTATCGAATGCTCGACGAAGGCTGAGGGCGCCAACATCACGCTCGGCAAGACGTTCCCGCAGCAAGGCAAGAAGCCGCTCGCAGTGAGCGGTGCGGCAGAGGGTTTGTCGCTCAAGGCTGCTCAAGCAGACGATTTGTTAGACGGCCCCAATCGCAAGCAGAACATCTCGTTGCAGCCGACTCCGAAACAATCCGCAGCGCTCGTATGGCAACTCGATCAGCCACTGACAGCGAAGTCGGAGAAAGAGACGCTCGACTTCAACGTCACCGTTACGAACGCCGGGCGCGAGACCGAATGGCGTTTCTTCTTCACTGATGCGCCGGTCGATCAGCTCGTCCCGCAAAGCACGCTCGACCTCGCGGCGAAAGCGGCAGCAGCACTCAAACCGAATGAGCACGCGGCTCTCAAACGCGAGTACCAATTGGGACTGAGCGAGCACAAAGCGGCGAGCGCAAAGATCGCTGACCTCAATGAGAAGATTGCCGCGATTCGCAAACAGCAGCCGACTGCGTTCGTCATGCGCGAGCAAGCAAAAGCGAAAGACACGTTCGTGCTGATGCGCGGCGTCTACAACAAACCCGGCGAGAAAGTGACTGCCGCCACTCCCGCCGTGCTGCCGATGCTGCCTGAGGGCGCGCCGCTAAATCGTCTCGGCCTCGCGCGTTGGCTCGTCAGTCGCGAGCAACCGCTGACCGCGCGAGTGACCGTCAATCGCTTGTGGCAGTCGCTGTTCGGCGTCGGACTCGTTCGGACGAGCGAAGACTTCGGCTCGCAGGGCGAACTGCCGAGCAATCCCGAACTGCTTGATTGGCTCGCCGCCGAGTTCATGCAAAACGGATGGAATATCCAATACATGCTGCGGCTCATGCTGACGAGCGCGACGTATCAGCAAAGCTCGCGCGTCACGCGCGAGCTGCTCGCGGCTGATCCCGAGAACCGCTTGCTCGCGCGCGGTCCGCGTTTCCGCCTGCACGGTGAGTTCGTGCGCGATCAAGCTCTTGCGGCAGCCGGACTGTTATCGGGCAAGATCGGCGGCAAGTCGGTGAAGCCGTATCACCCGCCGGGGCTTTATGAACTCGTGACCGCCGGCAGCACGACCAATGTGTATGTCGAAGATAAGGGCGAAGGACTTCGCCGCCGCAGTCTCTACACCTATTGGAAGAGAAGCGTGCCGCATCCGGCGATGTTGGCCTTTGACGCTCCCGGTCGCGAAATCTGTGCTCTGCGTCGCCCGCGTTCGAACACTCCGATTCAGGCGCTGAACCTGATGAATGATCCGACGTACGTCGAAGCCGCGCGGCATCTCGCGTTGCGGATGCTCAAGACGAGTGCCGGGCTGACAGAACAATTACAGCAAGGCTATCGGCTGTTGCTCGGTCGAGACGCGACTGCTGCCGAACTCGCCGTCTTGTCGCGAGCCTACGAACGCAACCGCGCGGACTTCGTCGCGAATCCGAGCGCTGCTGCGGGCCTCTTGAAAGCCGGCGAATCAGCAACGACCGACGCCGCGATCGACCCGGCAACACTGGCGGCGATGACCGGCATCGCGAGCACGCTGCTTTGTCTCGATGAGACGGTCACGAAGGAGTGAGCCGGCGCAGCGGCGCGTAGGATGGCCGCTCCCGGCCGGCATGATGAAAACTTCGCCCCCGGCCTTGTGCCGGGGGCTTGACGGCCTT
>CAZNMS010000299.1:0-10717 GCA_964573505.1 uncultured Planctomycetaceae bacterium
GTGCAACTCAGGCTGGCGCGAATCGCAGGCGTCGATAAATCGACGCACTACGAACAGCAAAAGTCGAGCAAAGGGCTCGCGGTCTGAATCGAGGCCAATTCGTTTAACGGCGAGGCGACGGCGTAGGACGGCTTGCGATCAGGCCAAACGCCGACGCCTTCGGCTTGCCGTTAGACAAGTCCGTCTGCACCGCGAGGACATCTTCGCTCAGCCTCCTCACCAGCGCCGGTCGCGAGTTCTGAAAGATCTCGTCATGAGCCCCGATCCTCACGCGCGACAAATCCTCGCGGGCATTGAGCAACCGAGCCCGCTCCGTCGCTTGCCGAGCACTGTTGTGAATGGTGCCAATTGACACCGGGATGCCGAGCAGGTCCTGTAGGAATTCCTGCAGCCATCTGTAACAATTGTGACAAGAGAGCAACAGCCCCAAATCGCTGCGCCTGATGAGCCGAGGCGTGACTTCAATTTGAAAGAGCACGCGATCTTCGCCCGCCTTCGAGAGTTCGGCCGGCGACTGATCAAACGCGTGATCGATGGCGTCGCGCCTGCTACCCCGAGCCCGCCCGCTCACCGACTCCCACTTCAACTCCGAACCGATAATGCCTCGCATGTCTGTTTCGTCCATGAACGGCGACAGGGCCGTGAACCCGATCAAAGTCTGGATGAAACAGACATTCTCGCCGTCCCCGAACTCACCCTCAGTTGTTACCGGCGACTGAATCAGGCCAGTTTTTGGTACCCGTCGTCGTGTGCAAGTTGGGTGCTCATGATTCGTTGATCTCCCCCAATTCTCGGGACAGCTCGGCTTCGATAGCTTCGATGCTCGGAAGACTTGAGGCCAATTCGGCAGGCAATGCCCGAGTCAGTTCGTAGTCGGCAATGCCGATCGGCTTATGTACGTCTCGCAAGGCGTATTCGGCGATGATGCGATCCTTGCCCTGACAGAGAATCAGCCCCAGCGTCGGCGCGTCGTGAACGTGACGCAGTTGGTCGTCCACCACCGAGCAGTAGAAATTCATTTTGCCGGCATGCTCAGGTAGGAACTCACCGCGCTTCAGATCGACCACCACGAAGCACCGCAGATGCAAGTGGTAGAACAGCAGGTCGAGATAGAACTCCCGGTCGCTGACCGTCAGCGGATACTGCCGACCGACGAACGCAAACCCGCGTCCCAGTTCCAGCAAGAACTTCTCGATGTGCGACAGCAGGCCGACTTCCAACTCGCGCTCGTGAAAGGGTTCTTCCAGCGTGAGGAAGTCGAAGATGAAGGGATCCTTCAGCAACCCTTGAACAAGACTGGCATGCACCTCGGGCAGAGTCCGATTGAAGTTCGTGACCGCCGTGCCCTGCCGCTCGTGAAGCCGGTTCTTGATCTGAGCCGCCAACGTATCCCGGCTCCATCCATGCTCCGCCGTCTGCCGCGCGTACCACAAGCGAGTTGGCAGATCCTTGAGCTTCTCCATCAGGATGATGTTGTGGCTCCATGACACTCGGAGCAGGTCCGATGCTGTAAGTCCTAGCTCCGAACGTGTTTCTAATTTTGCAGCGGGCGGTTGCAAATTTGAGGGTTTGTTGGGCGGCAATGGTGCCGCAGGCTGCGGCAAAATTGCTGAGGCAGATGTTTGCGACTTCGGCTCGTCTAATTGTGCCACGGGCGGTGGCACAATTGGGTACTGCCGATAGAAGCTCAGCATTCGTTTGATGTTCCGCTCCGAGAACCCCTTCTGCTCGGGCAGTTCATTCTTCAGATCGACCGCGAGACGCGGGATGACTCCTGCTCCCCAGCCTTCTTGCTGCTGCCGCGCGGCGATCATCCGACCGATGTCCCAATACATCAGGATCATCTCGGCATTGGCCGACAAAGCGGCTTTCGTCTGAGCCTGCCGGACTCGCGATTTGATGTCCGTCAGCAACTCGGTGTAGAGGGATAGTTCGTTGCTCACGACTCGTTCTCCTGTTCCGAGAATCTCAATTGAGCAGCAGATCGCTGCCCAAATTGGCCAGCGGATTGCTGACCAATCGAAAGGCTCAATCAACTCATTTCGACAGCCCTCCGATCATCGTCAGGTTGCGATCGGTGACGACATTTAGCTCAGCGTCGATCTCGGACAGTTCGCGCGGGGGTTTGAAGACGTAGCAGTGGCGGTAGAACGGGATCTCGTAGCCGATCTTGATCTTCTCGTGATCGATCCATGCTTCGGGAGCGTGTGGCAGGATGACTTTGCCATAGTCCGATTGCTTGTCGTCCCCGCGCAGCAAGTCAGCGACGGACCGAATGAAGGACGACAGATTAGATTCAGCCATGTGTTGTGTTGTCTTCAGTAGTACCGTCAAAACGCAGGGCCGAGTCAGTCTCGGCCCTGAACGGCTGAAGATAGGCTGAGTGCCGATTCCCTCAACGCAGCGTCCCTCATGAAGCCGGTTCATTCGTATTGAACTTCGCAGGACAGGCGGAGCCTCGGCATTCGGCCATGCGACGGAGACAGGCATCGCACGCACACGGCGATGTTTCGTCAGGAAAGATCCGCAGTGGCGGACAGCCTCAAGCATCTGGCCAAGCTCAAGAATCGACGCTGAGCAACATGGCCAACGGCCTCGTCCGACAAACGGCAGGAGAGTCAACGAGCTGAACTCGTTCGCGTGAGGATCAACGGACCGTCGACTGAGCGAAGCAGCGAAGGGGCCGCACTGGGTTGAGGTGAGTAGTTTTTCTGACATACGGACGAATTCATCCGGCATCCTTGAACCAGCAGGCATGCGGACTTACTCATCCCCGCCCTTCATCGACCTCTTATGCGAAGCACCTCTATGCCAACAAAAGCTCGCCAATATTGGCTCCTTAAGTCTGAGCCCGACGTCTACTCGATCGACGACTTTGCGCGCGATCGCCGAACGCATTGGGCCGGCGTGCGAAACTATCAAGCCCGCAATTTTTTGCGCGACTCATTGCAGCTCGATGACCGCGTCCTCTTCTATCACAGCAACGCAAAGCCGATGGCGATTGTTGGCACGGCGAAGATCGTCCGGACCGGCTATCCCGACCATACAGCGTTCGATCCGCAAGACCCGTATTTCGACCCGAAGAGCAAGCTCGAACGGCCAACTTGGTTCATGGTCGACATCGAGTACTTGCAGACCTTTGCCGAACCGCTGACGCGCGACCAATTGCGCGAAGACAAAGTTGCTGCCGGCATGATGCTGCTCAAGAAAGGCTCGCGGTTGTCGGTGCAGCCCGTTTCGGAAGCCGAGTGGAAAGCGATTCATCGAATGGCCGGCGCCAAAGATATGTAAGGCGGCATTATTTGTTACCCCTCTCACGAACTCTCTTCGTCATGCTCGGCCATGCTGGAAAGCCTCTGTCATGAAAATTACTCGCGTCTCGCGTCTGATGCTGACTCTTGCCGTCTTCGCCTTCATGACTTCGCTGTCAGGAGCGTTCTTCTGGGCTCGCGAGTGGAAGAGTGGGATCTTGTGGCCCGAGCCGCCGATCGTGACTCCGGGATCGGTAAGCACCGCGCCTTCGGATGCGATCGTGCTCTTCGACGGCACTGATCTCTCAGCATGGAACGGCGGCGATCAGTGGATCGTTGCGGATGGAGTGGCGACCGTTGCAAAGACGTCACTCACTTCAAAGCAAGCATTCGGCGACTGCCAGTTTCATTTGGAGTTCGCGACTCCCGCTGAGGTCAAAGGCACCGGGCAAGGACGCGGCAATAGCGGCATTCATTTCATGGGTCGGTACGAGTTGCAGATTCTCGACTCGTTTCAGAACACGACCTATTTCGATGGGCAATGCGGCTCGTTCTATAAGACTCAGCCGCCGAACGTGAATGCATGCCGCGGTCCCGGCGAGTGGCAGTCTTACGACGTCATTTTCACCGCTCCGCGATTTCACAATGACGGGTCGTTGAAGTCACCGGCTTATGTCACCGTCCTGCAGAATGGCGTGCTGATTCACAATCATTTGGAACTGAAGGGCTCGACGTCCTTTACCGAACCGCCGCGCTATACGAAGCACCGCGAGAAGGAGCCGATCAGCATTCAGAATCACGGCAACCCAGTCCGCTTTCGCAACATCTGGGTGCGCGAAAACATCAGCCCGCTTGTCGGTCAGCAATTGGGCGATCGCCCCGAACCGCCGGCATTGCCCGAAGACGTGCGCTGAGAACTGTTGCTCGATTCTCTTCGGGAACTCATCGAGAGAGTTGCGACATTGCTGAGGACGAGGGCGCTTCAACAAGTCCGATCCGTGTGGGACACATCCGCGTGCAAAGTCTCGGGGCAATTCAGCTTCGCACACGGATATGTCTCACGCGGATGAAGAATGCAGAACCCAATCTGTGTTCCTAACTCACAAAGGATCGCAACGCCGAGCCGAGCCACTCAGAGGGAGACCTGCCGCGACTGAGATCGGCTGCTCAATGAGAAGCGTGCGAGACCGGGTTGTCAGCCGCTTGAAAAACGCAAACGGGGCGGAAGTCGGACCATTCGTCGGTCTCATCTTCCGCCCCGTTTAGGAGCTTGTGTGAGTCGCATGGACTTCAAGTCCGTGCTGTCTTTGCGATGTTCGTGTGAGGGCTGAAGATCAGCACGGGCTTGAAGCCCGTGCTACGAACTACGCCGCCGCACTGCCGGGCATCAGAGGCTTTTCGCCTTTGATCACTTCGCGAGTGATGATGAACTTGCGACCGCGACCCACTTCCGGCAGTTCGAAGAGCAAGTCGAAGATCGCGTCTTCAACGACGCCTCGCAGACCGCGTGCTCCGGTCTCTTTGCGAATCGCGATGCTCGCAATCTCGTGCAGAGCACAGTCGGTGAACTCGACTTCGGCGCCCTCCATCTCGAAGAACTTTTGGTACTGGCGAATCAGAGCGTTCTTCGGTTCCTTCAAGATGCGGACGAGATCTTCTTCTCGCAGCTTCTCGAGCGTTGTGAGCACGGGCAGACGACCGACGAACTCGGGGATCATGCCGAACTCGATCAAGTCTTCGACGCCGACTTCTCGCAACAGATTGCGACGCTCTTCTTCTTGAGCCTTCTGACAGACTCCGAAGCCGATCATCTTTCGTCCCAGTCGCTTCGAGATGATCTTCTCGAGTCCGACAAAGGTTCCGCCGACGACGAACAGAATGTTGGTCGTATCGACCTGAATGTAGTGCTGCTCGGGATGCTTGCGTCCGCCTTGCGGGGGCACGTTCGAAACGGTGCCTTCAATCATCTTCAGCAGAGCTTGCTGCACGCCTTCGCCCGACACATCGCGAGTGATCGAGACGTTGTTGCTCGTCTTCCCGATCTTGTCGATTTCGTCGATGAAGATGATGCCGCGTTGAGCCGCCTCGACATCGAAGTCCGCCGAGTGCAACAGCTTGAGCAGCAAGTTCTCAACGTCCTCACCGACATAGCCGGCTTCGGTCAGAGTCGTCGCATCGCCGATGGCGAACGGCACCTGTAAGAATTTTGCCAGCGTGCGAGCCATCAACGTCTTGCCGCAGCCAGTCGGGCCGATCATGAGAATGTTCGACTTCTCAATCTCAACGTCCGCGTCACCTTCAGCGATGAGCATCAATCGCTTGTAGTGGTTGTGGACCGCGACGGCCAAACTGCGCTTCGTGTCGCTTTGACCGATGATGTAGTTGTCGAGATGCGAAACGATCTCGCGCGGTGTCGGCACGCGGTTGAAGAGCTTCTTCGGCTCTCCGCGACGCTTCCGCTCTTGCTCGAGGATCGACTGGCAAAGCTCGATGCAGTCGCCGCAGACATAGACATCGTCCGGGCCTTCAACGAGCGGACCAACTTCTCGGTAGCTCTTGCGGCAGAACGAACAGTTCGCGTTCTTCTTCCCGGACGTGCCTTTGCTTGTCCCGAAATCTTTACCAGTGGGCATTCGATTTCCTTCAGTGCTGTCAATCGGAGGATGGGATCGAGGCACAACCGCCTCTATTCAGGGCACCGAACTGCTTACGTCATGAAGCAGTCTCGTCCGCGAGACCATTTCGCGGCTCCGAGTCCGTTTGACTGGACTCAGAAGTTGTGGGTGCCGTCCCTGCTGATTCGACAGACTCCGTTCCGTTGGATGAGGAGGCCGCAGGCTTTGCCGCCAAACGTCCCCTGATGGATCGGTATTCGTCCTCGGTCAGTCCTCCCTGTCGCTTGAGTTCATGCATTTCGAGAAGCATTCGATCGCGCACGCCCTCATCGTCGGAATCTTCGCGATACCACGCTCGAAGTTTCATCGCGATTAGAACAACGATGCCGACGAAACCGCCCCCCACAAGAACTGCTAAAGCCATCGAGAGAAAACGAGGCTCACCGATCAGCTTCTGATTGCGGGGAATGCGAGTGGGCATGACTTCAACAAATCTCGGATCGAGTGAAGAAGAACGCGATTCATAACTGCGGCAGGCGTTATAGCCGGATTGCGCTTCACGATCGCGAACGACGATCGGGCCAACATACCCGAGCATGCCGCTGGATCGCAGACTTTAGCGCGCCTTGCGCACATCTTTAGTACGACGGACTTGCAGTCCGTCGCCGCCGCAGATCGACGGACTACAAGTCCGTCGTACATTCTCTGGGGTGCGGGCGAATCTTGCTTTAGGAACAGTCGAGGAACACTTCCCGACGCAGCACGGACGTAGGCGTCCATGCTACGAACTCAAGACGTTCCCTTGATGACGGTCACCTCTTACTGCGGAAGGATTCTTATGCGACGAACTCAGCGCTGGCTCGAACAGATTCGATCGGCCCTTATGAGACCGGCTTTGTGCTGCTTGCTGCTTGTCCTCTCTCAACCCGCGAGTGCTCAGATGCCTAAGACCGATTGGACTCCCGAACTCATGCTCTCGATGCGGCGCGTTGCGAACGTTCGACCGTCGCCCGATGCGCAGCAGGTCGCGTACTCGGTGAGCGAAGCCGTCATGACCGACGATCGCAGCGAGTGGGTTTCACAAGTTTGGGTCTCAAGTGCAGACGGCAAGAACTCGAAGCAACTCACGTTCGGATCGAAGTCATCGTCGAATCCCATTTGGTCGCGAGACGGCGAGTGGCTTGCGTTCGTCTCGGATCGAACGGGCAAATCGAACCTCTTTCGCCTGCGAGTTTCCGGCGGAGAAGCCGAGCAACTGACCGAGGTCAAAACGGGAGTCGTTGCGTTTGCATGGAACCCGGATGGCAAGCAGATCGCCTTTGTCGCGGCGGATGCACCGACCGATGCTGAGGACAAAGCAGCAAAGGCGAAGAACGATTTTCGCTGGGTTGATCGCGATCCGAAGATGGATCGACTGCATGTTGTCTCGGTCGAAAAAGACGCGAACGGCAATCGTCAGCCGCGCGTGCTGACTCCCGGAGCGATGACGATCTCTCCGGCCGCGCGGCCCGGAGGCGGAATGTTCGACTGGTCGCCGGACAGCAAGTCGATTGTCTTCTCACATCGCCGTTCACCGAGTGCGGATGATTGGCCGAATGCCGACGTCTCAATCGTTGATGTCGCCAGTGGAACAATTTCTCCACTCGTCAATTCCGGTGCTGCTGAGTTTGCGCCGTTGTTCTCGCCCGATGGCAAGTCGGTCGCGCTTGTCGCAAGCAGCAACCCGCCAAACTGGGCCGGGGACTATCGACTGCAAGTCGTGTCGGTCGCTGATCGCAAAATGCGACTCATGCCCGAGACTCACGACCATCAGCCGACGCTCATCGGATGGACGCCGGACAGCGCCAACATCTACTTCGCCGAAACATGGGGCACGGCCAATCGCGTGTCCGCGATGCACATTGAGTCCGGCAAGATCACCGACCTTTACTCCGGCGACGAACTCTTCCGCGCGATCGAACTCAATGCGACGAGCACTGCCTTCGGACTCGTGCGCGAGACGCCGCAGCAAGCACCCGAAGCCGCGATCTCAGCGACATCGTCGTTTCGTGCGGTGAGAGTCAGTGCCGCCAATTCTCACTTGCCGCAAACCGGACTGGGCAAAGTCGAAGTCCTCAAATGGAAGAGCACCGACGGGCACGAGATTGAGGGACTGCTGACATACCCGGCGGACTATCGGCAGGGCGAGCGTTACCCGTTGCTCTTGCAGATTCACGGAGGCCCAATGGGCGTATGGATGAAAACCTACATGGGTACTCCGGGCAATTACCCGAATGCAGCGTTCTCGTCGCGAGGGTACTTTGTCTTACAGCCAAATCCGCGCGGCTCGACCGGCTACGGCAAGACGTTCCGGCATGCGAACTACCGCGACTGGGGCGGCGGGGACTTCCGCGACATCATGTCCGGCGTTGATTTCGTGATTGAACGCGGACTTGCGGATGCCGAGCGACTCGGAGTGATGGGATGGAGCTACGGCGGCTACATGACTTCTTGGACGATCACACAAACGCGCCGCTTCAAAGCTGCGTCAGTCGGTGCGGCGGTGACGAACCTCGTGAGCTTCACCGGAACGGCAGACATTCCCGGTTTCTTGCCCGACTACTTCGGCGGTCAACCATGGGACGAAAGCAGCGCAGCGCTCTATCGAGAACGCTCGCCCGTCTTCCGAGCAAAGGGGGTAACAACTCCGACACTCGTGCAGCACGGAGAAGCCGACGTGCGCGTGCCGGTGACTCAAGGTTACGAGTTCTACAACGCACTGAAGCAGCAGAAGGTGCCGGTCGAGATGCTCGTCTTGCCGAGACAACCTCACGGCCCGCACGAACCGCGCATGATGCTGAAGATCATGCAGACGAATCTCGAACTGTTTGAGAATCACATCGGCGTCAAGAAGTAGTCGCCGGCCATTGCATGCGAGACAGCGGGAAGATTTCTCCGCTGTCTCGTGAGCCCTGAGGCATGCCATCAAGGGGCTCAGGACGTAAGCGACTCGAAGTGGCGCTTGATGATGTCAGCGGCTTCATCTTTGACGGTCGCGAATTGCTTCTTGGGCGGCGCGGCCGGAGCAACGGGGCCCGGTGCATCGGGAGTTTGATTCGCTCCGATCGTCACCGGTGAATTCTCTGCCGATCGTCTCACGATCGTTGTGTCGCCCGAACCGCCGCCGTCTCCGTGATCTTCGACGAGCCAGTTGACGATGCTGTCTTCGCTCGGCGACGGGATATCGACCATGTGGTCATAGTCCGGCGACTTTGACTTCGCAGGCGCTTTCGGTGCTTCGGCCTTCGGTGCCGCTGCGGGAGCGGGTTCAGCTTTCGGCTTGTTGACGGGGGCTTCCGGTTTAGGAGCAGCGGACTCGAGCTTAAAGACCATCGAACCGACGCGCAGCACGTCACCGTGATTCAGCACCGTCTCTTCGTAAATCTTGACGTCGTTCACATAGGTGCCGTTGCGGCTGCCTAAGTCCTGAGCGGTGATCTGCCGACTTCCGATCCTGATGAGGCAATGCCGCCGACTGATCTCTGTGCCGGTCAGTCGAATCTCGCACGAGTCATCGCGCCCGATCGCAATGTCCTTTTCGGGCAGCGTCATTTTCTGACCTTGCAGCTTGCCGGTCATGATTGCGAGTTTGGCCATATCAGAATCCTTCAAAGACGGAACGGCTTGCACATCGATCTGAAGTGAGAGGCGGCTGCGTCGTCGTAGCATGGGCTTCTAGCCCGTGCTCAGGGGGCAACTTCAAACGAACGTCAACATCCGGCTCTCCGCCATTCGTGTTAAGTGAGCCGCAAGGCGCTAGCCGCGGGTTCTGAAGTCGTCCGGTACCGGCGGCTAGCGCCTTGCCGCTCACAGTCATCAACACGAATGGCGGAGAGCCCAAAACCCGAAAGGCAGCACGGACTGGAAATCCATGCTACGACGTCGTCAGTCATGAAACGGCACGATGAGTGGCTCGCCGCAATCGGGGCATGTCAACGTGCGACCGCGATGCTGAGGACTCATTTTGAACTTCTTGCCGCAACGGCAATTGAACCGGATGCGACCTTCTTCTTTCGGCTTCGCTCCGTGCGAGCGCTGCCAAACGGTCTCGGCGATCTCGGGAATCAACGCCAACAACTGACCGGGGTCATAGGGCTTCGTGAGATACCCGTCGGCACCGACTCGTCGCGCGAGATCCTTCGCGTCTTCAAGATGAATCGCGGAGACAATGAGCACCGGAATCCCGCTGTCAGAGCGTTTGATGCGATCGCAAATCTCAAAGCCGGTCTCGCCCGAGATGATCAAGTCCATGATGACGAAGTCAGGACGATTCATTGTCATCGCGGAGTGCGCTTGCCCGCCGTCTTTGGCGATCTGCACTTGATAGCCGTGCTCTTGCAGGAGTTCTCGCAGCGCAATCGCCTGCTCCGGTTCGTCTTCGACGACCAAGATCCGATGAGCAAGCGAACTTGCAAACTGTGAATCAATAAACGTGCCAGTCATTGGCCCAGTTCCTTTGGCGAAGTTTCCCGAGTCGCCGCTCAAACGGGCATAGGGACAGTCGAGGAATAAGTTTCCGATCTGCGTCGCGTAAGTGGGATCCCTACGTCCAACAGCGACGAAGCACGGACGTAGGCGTCCATGCTACGAATCCCGGAAGTTATTCTTCGACGATCCCCTTGATGATCTCTCAGCGCTTCGTGAGGCAGTGACGTTGCTGAGCGGAACTCGTCACTGTCCTCATTGGTCGCGAGAGCACGAAGTCGAACTCATGTCCGCATCCGTCGTGCCGCTGACATATAGAGAGCAGCTCTTCTCTCTCTGTCAGAGTCCGATTCAGTGCCAATTGGAAGTTGCATCAGGTTCTGCAAA
>CAZNMS010000300.1:0-10691 GCA_964573505.1 uncultured Planctomycetaceae bacterium
CGGCGAAGCCGCAACCGATAGTCGCCTTTCGCTCCGCGAAAGGAAGCTTTTGCGGTGAAAAAGCCCCGAGAGAAAATCCCTTTCGTAGAGCGAAAGGCGACTATTCTGAAGGAATGAGGTTTCAGATGGCTGACGTTCGAACGGTGATTGTGACTGGGGCGACTCGCGGACTCGGACGAGCAATGGTCGACCGGTTGATTGAAGAAGGGCACACCGTGATCGGCTGCGGTCGATCGCTGAAAGCTCTTAAGGCTCTCAACGCGACTTATGGGGACACCCATCGTTTTGAATGCGTTGATATCTCGGATGACACGCTCGTCGGAGAATGGGCGGCGCGGATCATTAAGGACTTCGGTGCTCCAGATCTGCTCCTGAACAACGCCGCGATCATCAACAAGAACGCCAAACTTTGGCAGGTGCCGGCGTCTGAGTTCGAGCACGTCATCGACGTGAACATCAAAGGTGTCGCGAACACGATTCGGCATTTCGTGCCGGCGATGATCAAGCGCGGCAGCGGCATCATCGTCAACTTCAGTTCCGGCTGGGGCCGCTCGACATCGCCCGACGTTGCTCCCTACTGCGCGACGAAGTGGGCGATTGAAGGCATGACGCAAGCGCTTGCTCAAGAGCTACCGCGAGGAATGGCGGCAGTGGCGCTCAATCCCGGCATCATCAACACCGACATGCTGCAGAGTTGCTTCGGCGAATCCGCTGACGACTACCCCGATGCTGAAGATTGGAGCCATATCGCTGCTCCGTTCATTTTGTCGCTGACAGCGCGGCACAACGGCAAATCGCTGACCGTCGATGAGTAATAAGTCTTCCAGTCAGCAGGTATCAAAGAGAGGTTTCAGTGACGCGCAGTCACGCCGTTGCGATAGCTCGTCAGACGGCCGTCTCCAGTCACTTCCGGGCCTGATGAAACGGTTGAGCAACAGCATCGAATTCGGTTGCAGAGGCGACTCGTCGCCCAGCAGGTCAAACGAAGAGGGGGCGGGAGGCAGACGAGGGGTGCGCCTTCGACATCGCAAGTTCAGAAACTTCGGGGCAAGTGCTGGCGGAAGCGGTCGTCGATGTGCTGGCTTCGGGCGCCCGTCACTTCATGGAGCAGGGCATGCAGCCTTGATTTGAATTGCTCCTCCAACGACCGGAAGACGAGTTGCGCGTTGTCGGTTCGGCCATAGACCTCGTGCCATTGGACACGGGGTCGGTGGAGAGCGAGGGTGCTGCCCGAGCCCTCTTCGTTCCTTCCTCTATGCTCTTTGCGGGCTCCTGTTTCAATTCTTACACCGACTTCGCTGCCGACCGACGGAAGGCAATCAAGACTTTGAACAGGAGATCGCAGAGCACGCAGAGGAAGAAGGGCAGAGAAGACAATGCGGCCGGTCTCGGGGCGTTTCGTTGCATCGGACTGTCGAGCGAGCCTCTGCCGCAGACGGACAAGATGTCCGTCTTACATAGCTTTCGGGCAAGTACGCCCCCGGCGTTGGCGAGGAGCGCCACGTTTGACTGAGTGCCTTCTTGATTGAGGGCGGTGACTACGGTCACCAGTTGCTCGGCTCTCTCTTGCTTTGAGCGGCAAATGATGCCGCCGATTGAGATTGCTCACGGCAGTGCGGCGCGGCGAAGAGACCGGGGCGGGTGCAGTCTCGGTTCCAACAAAGGGACGCTTCAGGTTTCTGCCGCCAGCAAAGCTTGCCAGAACGAAGTCAAACTGTGCCGCTCGTGCAGAGCGCGAGGCGCGGCGCGAATCTGACGGGAGTTTGCGTCGTAATGATCGTGAGCTTCATAAACGGACTGCGGACGTCGATATCCGATGTGTTGTCACGCTCGACTCGTGCAGCACGCGCTTATTTTCGCGGACGGCTCGAAATCCTCTTAAGTCTAAAGCTCTCATGAATTCGCTCGACGCCCTTCAGCACCGCATCACCGAACTGGAAACCGAGAACGCTCGGCTTAAGGACGTGCTCGCTCACGCTCAGCGGCTGGCGAACGTCGGCCAGTTGGCGTCGTCGATCACGCACGAGTTCAACAACATCCTCACGACGGTCATCAACTACGCGAAGATGGGACTGCGACATAAGGACGCCAATACGCGCGACAAAGCTTTTGACCGCATCCTGTCTGCCGGTCAGCGAGCTTCGAAGATCACGACCGGCATGCTCGCGTACGCTCGTCCGAAGAATGATCGCAAGGACGAAGTGGATCTCGGGCAAGTGCTCGCGGATGTGCTCGTACTCGTCGAGAAAGACTTGCAGATGAATCGCATTCGGCTGCAAGCCGACGTGCTCGCGAACCCCGTCTGCGAAGTCAATTTGTCGCAACTGCATCAAGTGCTGATGAATCTGATCGTCAACGCGCGGCAAGCGATGAAAGACGGCGGAATGCTGACTGTCGGAGTTCGCTTGAGTGACGACAAAGCAATGGGCGAGATCTTTGTGCGAGACACTGGCGCGGGCATCGCGCCGGACAACATGCGCAAGATCTTTGAGCCGTTCTTCACGACGAAGACTGCCGACGATCACGGGCAGGGCGGAACGGGATTAGGGCTCTCGTTCTGCAAGGACGTGATTGAAGCTCACAAAGGCCGCATGCGCGTTGAAAGCACTGTCGGACAAGGGACGACTTTCACGCTGAAGTTGCCATTGGCGAAACCGGCTGCGAGCAGAAAGTCGGCTTAAGTCGATTGGCTGCGGCTCGTGCTGTTGAGCGTCTTTGAAGAAGACCATTGACCGAACAACTGAGGGACTAAGAACGCTCTTTCGCACTGCGGAAGACAACGAACACCGACACACAGTGAGCCGATGACTTTTGAAGGCTCACCACTAAACTCCGATCCGCCTCCGACGCCTCTGGGAATCCGCAAGGATAGGTGCCGGAGGCGGCTTCGTTTTTAGAGCGTGCTTCATCGCGCGAAGCCGCTGCCGTTGCAGAGACGCCCCACTCAAAGAGCCCTTACTGATGCCTGATTCCGCTGCAGCCGCTGCTCAGTCCGAGACTTCGCAGCATCCGGCGGGAAGTTTGGCCGAGCTACTCGCGGTCGCATTGCCGCTTATCGCAAGTTCCGGTTCACAGTGCGTCATGAACGTGACCGACCGGAAGTTTCTCGCATCATACTCGCAAGAGTCGCTCGCAGCGGTGCTGCCTTCCGGCATGCTGCATTGGTCGTTGATCAGTCTCGCGTTCGGACTGTGCCAGTACGCCAACACCTTCGTCGCGCAGTACGAAGGTTCGAAGCAGCGAGATCGAGTTGCCGCTTCCGTTTGGCAAGCGAGCTACATCGCGATCATTGCCGGACTGGTGATGAGTTTTGCCGGCTTTGCATCGTCCGCGATGTTTCAGTGGATCGGGCATGACCCCGGCGTTGCGGTGGAAGAGGCGGAGTACTTTCGAGTACTCGCGTTCGGCTCGATCGCTCCCATTCTCGCGACGGCGATGTCGACCTTCTTTAGTGGTCGAGGTCGGACGGCGATCGTCATGTGGGTCAATCTGCTCGGGGCACTCGTCAACGTTGTGCTCGATTACGTGATGATCTTCGGAGTCGGTCCGTTTCCTGAAATGGGCATTCGCGGAGCCGCGATCGCGACGGTCTGCGGCAGTATCGCGCAGATCATCGCGTATGCGGTCTTGATCTTCGGCGCGGACGCGCGTGCGAGTTACGGCACATGGACCAATCGCGGATGGGACGCAGATCTCGTGCGACGCTTCTTGAAGTACGGCTTCCCCGCCGGAATGCACATGTTCGTCGACGTCGCGGGCTTTGCTGTGTTCATGCTGCTGATTGGGAAGCTCGGCAAGACGGAACTGGCGGCGACGAATCTTGCTTTCAATCTGAACTCACTGGCCTTCATTCCGATGCTGGGATTGGGTATCGCTGTCTCGACGCTCGTCGGACATCGCATCGGCGAGCAGCGTCCGGAGTTAGCCATCAAGACAACTTGGAACGCCTTCATTTTGTCGAGCCTCTACATGCTCTTCTTTGCAGCGATCTATGTGCTGATGCCGGAAACGATCGTGAAGCTGTATCTCAAAAGCGCCAAAGAGAATGTGAGCGGATTGCAGGAGCAGATCGTGGTCTTACTGCAGTTTGTCGCGCTCTACAGCTTCTTCGATGCAATGGCGATTGTGTTCGGCTCAGCGGTGCGAGGAGCCGGCGATACGCGCTTTGCTTTGCTCTTCTCGTTCACAAGTTGCTGGCTGCTGATGGTCGTGCCCACATGGTGGCTATGGCATTTTCGTGGCGGCAGTTTGTTAGGCAGTTGGACGGCGTGCTCGGTCTATGTGTTCGTGCTCGGCATCGGCTTCTTGGCGCGCTTTCAAGCCGGGCACTGGAAGACGATGAGCGCAATTGAAGCCGCCGCGATCGAGACGAATGCTGAGCCGAACCCGGATGCGAAGCTCGTTGAGCACATGTAGTAAAACTTGCAGGCGATTCTTAATCTCGCGTTATGCCAGTTCTTCGAAGCTCGCGAGCGCGCTGGGCTCGTTGTCGTAGCAATCAAAGAGCGTGTGCATGTGAGTGACCGTCAGCAGTTCATGCACTTCGGTTTGCAGGCTGCACAGCTTCAGCTTGCCGCCGATCGCCTGAATGTGCTTGAGCGCGGCGACTAACAGTCCGATGCCGAGACTGTGCATGTATTCGATCTTCCGCATGTTGATGACGACGCGCGACGGAAGATGAGTGTCGACGTAGCTCAGGATCAAATGCCGCATCGTGTCGATGTTGTCGTGCTCGATGTGCGGCACTTCGAACCGCATGATCGTGATGCCGTTCGTCGTATGAATGTCGACGGGAAAAATCGTGGCGCTCATGAAACGACTCGCAGAGAAACGGTGCTTTCAATGGTGGCTCGACGCGGGGCAGTGGCGAGCGCCGGTAACGCGGTTTGCGGGCTGCGTTGTTATACGTCTTGCGGCACAGAATGAGCTGCGTAACGTTTAACCGCGCCCCTCTGGGAAGCGTTTTTCATTCGCCGTCTACGATCGAAAAGCGCTCCCCAGAGGGTCGCGGTTAAACGGCCTCATTTCGCGGCGCGCGGGGTATCGCTCACCAGTCGCAGCTTCCACTGACGCGGGGGCAGTCGAGAGCGTGCGATTTGTACTTCGATGGGTGCAATTCTTATTCCTTCGTGATGCGCGTCACGCTGCCGGCTTGCGGAATGGAATCGGGTATTGCTTCTGCAGTAGTTGTTACAGAGGTGCTCGTCCAAGTGGCCTTTGGCTTTGATTGCTTCGAAGGCAGTGGGTTTGAGTCTGCGTCATGCAGCAAGGTCGGGACTGACTTCGGTTGAGACGTGCCTGAAGCAGAGGTCTGCTTGAACTCAATCTCGAAGGCACCGGCTTGAGCGTCTTCGGCTTGCGGGGCGGGCTTCGGTTCCGGCTTCTCTTCGGCACCGGGAACGCTCATCGGCTCAACCGGAGCGGCAGCCGGTGCTGGCGGCGGAGTCTCGGGCGGAAGCGGTTCCGCTCGGACAGGAAACGCGGTTGTCGCGATGGCGCTCGTCATGACAGATTCGAGCGGCAGAGCGAACTCTTCGGGAGCAGTGTGCTGAAAGCGTTCGACATCGAGTCCCGCTGAGCGTGCTCGCGCTTTGACGAGTGCTTGCTGATAGGCCTCCGGCTCCCAATCGCTTTCGGCCATGTAGATCGCGCTGTTCGGCAAGAGCGAGCCCGACCGGAAATGCAGATTCGTGATCGACTGCGTGTAGGCGATGATCGCGCGGAAGTAAGCGACTTCGGCATCAGCGAGACTCGCTTGAGACCGCAGCACCATATCGATCGTTTGCTTGCCGACTTTCTCACTGGCGCCCGTCAGACGCAGTCGCTCGAACGCGGCGTTGCGGCGATTCAAATAGGACTGCGCGACGGCATACGACTTCGCCGTTGATTGAAACGCATTGCCGATCTCGTGACTGATTTCGAGTTCTGCTGCTGCGAGTACCTCACGCGCCTTCGTCAAACGTAACTCGATGTTGCGGACTTGAGCCCGCGCTGACCGCATGCCGATCGGCAATTCGAAGACGAAGCCCGTCGTCCATCCGGTTTGATTTCCCTGCGTGATGCTCTCGTAAAAGCTGTTGAGTCCCTGCTGAGTTCCGGCTTTGTCGTTGTCGTTGTAGGCCAGCAACTTGTCGCCGAAGCCGTTGACTTGATAGCTCGCAACAAGATCCAGTCGCGGCCTCACGAGGTTCTCGGCAGCGAGCATCTGAAGTTCGAGGCTCTTGATGTTCCACTTGATGCGACGCAGTTCGACGCGGCGGGTCATGCCTTCTGCGATCGAAGCGCCCCAGTCCGGCTGATAGCGCGCGGTGATGGGATTGTCTGAAGGACGAATCACTCGGCCATCGTTGACCGACAGTCCGATGAGTCGTCGCAAGGCCGACTCGGCTTCGTAGACATCGGCCAGCGCGTTCTTCGCACGAGCCTGAGTCTCGAAGTATTGGTCGCGGGCTTGCGCTTCGTCTTCGAGCGTAAAGCCGGGAGCACCGCCGACATCTCGTTTGACCTTCGCATCGTGCCATGTGCGCAACGCGCTGTTCCGCGCGGCGACGACGGTGTCGTAGATGCGGTAGTTGAGATAGAGGTCCCAGTAAGTGTTCTCGACGTCGCGGACCATGTTGGTCACGTTCTCTTCGAGATCCGTCAGCGTGATGTCGTTATTAATACGCGCGATGACAACGCCCTGCGTCACGCCCGTCAGTCCGCCGAACGAACTGCCGATCGGACCGGCGATGCGCGTGAACTCGGTCCCCGAACCGGCAAGCAACGGATGCCGATAACGCGCTGCGACGTTGCCGGTATAGACGGTGTCAAAGAGGTTCGAAGGAACGTTGTTGCCGAGATAGTTGACGGTATGTCCGAGTTCGAGACTGCCGCCGTAACCGAACGTCTTCGACAACGTGTTGTCGACTCGCGCGGTCTCGTTCGCGAGCGTCCCGCCTGCAGTCGCACCCGCGCCGAATTGGTTGTTCTGCACGGTCTCGTTGCGACCCCAAATGGCCGAAGTCGAGAACTGCGTGTCGAAGGCTGCGAGTGCTGCTTCAACGCCGCGACCGCCGAAGAGAACTCCGGTCTCCTGAATCGACGGGTCGTAGATGCTCGGCGTCCGATCGACGTTCGAGAGGATCGGGTTGCCCTCAGTGAGGAACGTGCTGCGACTGCGAATGATGCGACTGCTTTGAAGTGCGATCTGCATGCAGTCGTTCAAAGACAAGTCCCAAATCTCGTCTTTCCGCTCATCAAGCACGGTACGCGGCGAGAGCGAGCCGATCGCATCGTTTGCCGTTTGCTCATTCGAGACCGGCTGCTCAAGTGAAGTCGCGGTGTCGGCAGAGTACGGAGTGGGATCTTTCTCACCGACGAACTTGACGTCAGCAGTGTGAATGCAGCCGACCATCAGACAGGCTGAGGCCGCAAGCTGCGCGAATCGAATTGTCTTCCCGAACGGTCGCATTTCGAACCCCTGTCGCGTCGAGCAACCGGGCATCGGCAGCCGGAGACCGCTGCGAGGAACTTGCCCGCACTTGCAAACGACTGCCCGAAGTCGTCTGAGCGGACTGAGTTTCCTCGTAAATATCAGCAGTTTCCGGCGACTGACCCCGAGTCGCAGAGCCCTCAATGGCAGTGCGCCGCCTGCTGGCGGGACTCCATCAAGTGCAACTCGAACAAACCGCGCACTCCTCGCGCACGGTGGCGCAATCGCTACAGGTGATATCGGCAACCTAACCGTCAAACTTTGACTCAACCTCGAACGGCAAGTGGATCGAGAATCCTTCGCCATCGAGTTCTTCACCGAGCGGGGCGGCACAATGGGTGAGGAACACTGGTACGACGGACTTGTAGTCCGTCGCAGCCGCAGATCGACGGACTACAAGTCCGTCGTACAAGGGCCGCAAAAGTCTTCTCGTTCCAACACGCTTTTCACCGTTTGCAGAGCAGAGAAGACATCGCCCGGTTTGCCTCGTCCTCTGAGCTGAGGGCTCTGCGCGACGAATTGCGAGAATCGACTTGAGCGTTACAGTCGCCGCCCGCTTGCGAACGCCGACAAAGATCGTTTTTTCTCGGTCTGATAGAGATCAATTTCGTCGATGCCTCGCAGCGTTAGTGAGAGTGCTTTTGCTGCGGTCGCGTCGGTTGTGACGCCTTGCTTCGCGACGCTGCGTCTTCGATCTCTCATGCAGCTTGCCTTCTTCAACGAGCGACGTTCTCGATTTGCTTCTCCTTTTGGCTGACTAATGACTGACCCTCGTCCTGACTTCTATCTCGGCACCGACATCGACGGCGTGCAGATCAATGCGGAACAACTCAACGTTCGCTCGCGAGATCTCAATTCGCTGATTGGCACAGTGACTTACACCGAGGCCCTCTATCACATCTTGTTGGGCCGCATGCCGACGACCGAAGAGAAGCAACTCTTCGATATGGTGCTCGTTGCCTTTCATGGCGGATGGGGTTTGCTGCCGCCGACAACCTTCGTGCCGCGCATCGTTGCGGGAACGGGAGTCAGTACCGCTCAAGCCTTTGCTGCGGGCATTCTGGCGAGTGGTCCTTATCACGTCGGAGCGATCGAGCAGGCGATGCAGTTCTATCAGTCGATCGCTGATGACTTCCGCGCGAAGCCGCCGACGAATGCGACCGCGAGTGAACTCGAACAATTCGCGTACGACCGCACGTCGCAGCGGCTCGATTCCGGCGAGACCGTCGGGGGCTTCGGGCATCCGCTGTTGAGGAAAGATCCTCGGCCTCTGCATGTCCGCCGCCTGATGTGCGAGATGGGGGCGAACAGCATCTACTTCGACATCTACGACGGGGTCGTGCGTTGTATGCACGAACGCAAAGGGGTTCCGCCGAATGTCGACGGCATTACGGGAGCCATCATGCTGCGGCTCGGTTTTGGTCCGCAGTACGGCACCGCGATGTTCTTGCATGCGCGGTCGGCGGCGATGCTTGCTCATATCGTCGAAGAGCAAACCGACATGCCGTATCAGACGATGCGCCGCTTCATGCTCTTGCCGATGCTCTCGCCGAAGTTGTTCAACGCGAACATCAAGAGCCTCGGTAAGAAGTTCAATCGCCTCAGAGACACAAAGCTCTTCAAGTCGATGAAGAGTTTGCTCGGCAGAGGGCAGACGAAGATCAGCGCGAAGGAGCAAGCCGACTTCGACGTGATCGCGGCTGCTCGAACTCAGCGTGCTGCGGCTTCGATTCAATCCGACTTGCAGCACGGAGGCCCGAAGCCAATTAAGGTTGATCCGTTTGTCGCTGCCTCGAACTTCGTGCCGGACAACGTGACGACCGATGCGATGACTCCCGAGCAACACTTCGATGACTGCTCGTCGCCGGAGTTGCTTGAAGGAGCGCAAGTGTTGCTCGCAAGCTGTCTCAGGACGCTTGATGCGGACTCGTCTGATCCCGATCAGAGTAAGCAACGAGAACTCATCGAATCGGCGCTGCGACTCGTGCGTGAAGCGACGACGTAGTGCGTCTTCAAGACGAAGGGATTGTCGATGAATAGATTCCCGAGTTCGTAGCATGGACGCCCACGTCCGTGCTGCGTCGCTGTCGGACGTAGGCGTCCGAACTGCGCGACGGCAAATCGGGAAATCATTCTTCGACTGTTCCTGAGTGCTTCGAATCTTCTCCGTTCGCAGCGCAAGACTTCTTGCGGCGGCGGCTCAAATAGGACTCGTCTCGTTATGGCCGGTAACTACATCGTTCGCTTCGGAGTGACGCGCACCGTCGCTGAATTCAGCTTCAAAGGCCCCGAAGAGTTGCGCCGTTCCGAGCATGTGCTCCTTCGTAGCGAACGCGGAGTCGAGTGGGGCGAAGTGCTTTGTCCGGCGACCGATCGCACGCGGGAATATATGGGCTCGGCCGAGCAAGCCGGCCGCATCTTGAGACCCGTTGACGATGAAGCGCATCGGCGACTCGATGAAGTGCATCTCAAGCAGCGCGAGATCTACATCCAAAGTCAGGTGATGATTCGCGAGCGGAACTTGCAGATGCAGCTTGTCGACGTCGAACTGATTTTCGGCGGTGAGCGCGTCATCTTTTATTACCTCGCTGAGCAGCGAGTTGATTTCCGCGAACTCGTCAAAGCCTTAGCTGGCAAGTTCAAAGCGCGCGTCGAGATGAAGCAGATCGGCGTGCGCGACGAAGCAAAGTTGCTCGCCGACTTCGGTGACTGCGGAAAGCCAGTCTGCTGCAACACTCACTTGCGCGAGATGCCGCCGGTCTCGATGAAGATGGCGAAGCTGCAGAAGGCGACGCTTGATCCGAACAAGATCTCGGGCCGCTGCGGTCGTCTGAAGTGTTGCTTGCGGTACGAGTACGACACCTACGAGGAATACAAACGCGACTTGCCGAATGTCGGTTCGACGATCGTGACAAAGGCGGGGCAAGGCCGCGTGTTCGCGCAGGAGATTCTGGCGAAGAAGGTGCTCGTCGACTTCGAGGGCGGTCGCCGCATGATCGTCGACCTGAATGAGATCATCACAGTGATCTCAAAGAAGCCGGGCGGCGGAGGCGGCGTTCCTCAAGCAGCCCCGCACGGTCATCCCGATGCCGATCCGTCGAACAACTAACGAGGCGTCGGTCTGAGACTGACGAGCGTCATTCGGGGGCAACGAGCGCCTCGCTAGGTCACTTGAGATTCGACTTCTTGAATTCTGTGTCAAGTTCTGGCGGTGCGT
>CAZNMS010000301.1:0-10636 GCA_964573505.1 uncultured Planctomycetaceae bacterium
GTAGCGCAAAAGCCGTTGAACCCCCGACGCAAGGTCGGGGGCGATTTAATCACAACCTCTCTGCGAAAGAACGCAACGGCAACTAATGGAGTCTGTATTACAGCCGACATCCTTTCGCGGCGCGAAAGGCGACAATGAGACTGATGAGAAACGGAAGCCACTGGATCACCATTCGTCGCATCCGTCTCATAAGTCCCATCAAAGAGGAGTTGGGCCATGTTCATCGACAACGAAGACACAAGACCGAGAGTGGTCGTTATCGGCGGACCAAATGGGGCCGGTAAGACGACGGTCGCGCAAGAATTGATCCCGCGACACTTTGACATTGGCCGGTTTGTGAACGCCGATGTTATTGCGAAAGGACTATCGTACTTTGATCCCGATGGTGTGGCCTTGAAGGCGAGTCGGGTGATGCTTGAGTGGCTTCATGAGTCGGCTGAGGAGCGAGTCCACTTTGCCTTTGAGACCACTTTGGCCAGTCGCACGTTGGAGCCGTGGCTGCGATCGATCAAAGCCGAGGGGTACGAGTTTCATCTGGGTTCCGAGTCCTGAGTATTCGATTCAACGCATTCAAGGCCGAGTTGAACTCGGAGGACACTTTGTCCCCGATGACACCGTTCGGCGGCGTTACGCGGCTTGCTTTCGAAACTTCTTCAATCTGTATCAACCGCTCGCGGATGCTTGGTGCGTCTACAACAATTCGCAGATTGGTCCTCCGCAAGAAGTCGCCGAGGGCACTGGAACTATTGTGACACAAGTCTTCGACGACGCTTTATGGCACAAGCTCAATCAGGAGTACGGGAATGGCAACTGAGGTACTCAATCAAGTTGATCCGCGATGGACTGACCGCGAGTCGATTCAAGAGTGCATGACCCGAGCGGTTCAACGTGCTCTGAAAATGCATAAGGCATTGGGAGTTCCGATCGTCGTCGAGCGCGACGGGAAGATGGTGAAGATTCCCCCCGAGGAGATCGTCATCCCCGAAGTGCCAACGAGATGAATGCGTCTTTCTCCGTTCCCTCTGTTCTCTCCTGTTCCAAATCTTCCATCCAACAGAAGAGAAGATCGAACAGGAGAAAACAGGGGTAACAGAGAAGACAAGATTGAGATTGAACGCGGCGCATGGATGCGGCGCGATCGAATCACTGACAGGGAGGTCGAGACCCATGACGCGTACGCGAACCATTGGGCTGCTTGTAGTTTTTGTGACAGTCTGTTGCGGCAGTGCGACGTTGATGTTGCTCACCGGCGATGACGTTGGTTCGAGCACTCAAGCCGTCGCCGCTGAGCCGAATAGCAAGTCGTCGCTCATTGACCGGCTGAAGGTTGGGCCGAAGAAGCCGAATCCGGCGGTCGATGACGAACCGTCGCGCATGGAGCGATTGTTACAGAAGATTCGTCCCAGCAAGACGAAGTTCGCAGGCGATCAAAGCCGTAGCTCGGACGCCTCGTCCGAGCAGTCGGCTCGCATTGGCGAAGCAGGCTACTCGCAGTCGGTTGAACGAATGACGGACGGACGAGGCGTCCATCCTACGAACGCTCGCACGCCCGCTCGCGTTAACTTCGAGACCGAAGACGGCATCCTGCAAACCTCCGCGACGAGCGCGACGAGCGCGACATCAGCGCAGCAGCAAGCTGAGTCCGCCGAGCCGTTCCCGCTGCCGGTCGAGATGCAGCAACTCAATCTGTTGCAGCAGTCTCCCGAGCAAGCTCATGCGAAGAGCTACGGCTGCGTGCATTGCCATAAGGGCTGCCAAGATCCGCATATGAAAGGCACGCTCTCGATCGGTTGCACGGACTGTCATGGCGGCGACGCCAACACCATCGTGAAGGAAGCGGCTCACGTGCATCCGCGCTTCCCCGATGCATGGACATCGTCGGCCAATCCCGTCCGTAGCTACACGCTGCTCAATCACGAGTGCCCCGAGTTCATTCGCTTCGTCAATCCCGGCGACTTGCGGATCGCGCACTTCAGTTGCGGCATGTCTGGCTGCCATCCGACCGAGACGTTGCAGGTCAAGAAGGGCATGATGACTCACGGCTGCATGCTGTGGGGCGCGGCTCTCTACAACAATGGCGGCGTGCATCACAAACAGTCTCGATACGGCGAGAGCTACAGCATGCACGGCACGCCTCAGCGCGTGCAGACCGTGCCTGCTCCGACTCGCTTCGAGCAAGACTACAAAGGCATCTTGCCGTTCCTTGAGCCGCTGCCTCGGTTTCAAACGACTCAGCCCGGCAACACGCTGCGAATCTTTGAACGCGGCGGACGGGGGCTCATTGAAACCGCCAATCCCGACATCAAAGAAGATCCGGGCCGTCCTCGAGTTCGCTTGAGCAATCGAGGTTTCGGAACGCTCAATCGCACCGACCCCGTCTTCATCGGTTTGCAGAAGACGCGTTTGTTGGACCCGACGTTGAACTTTCTCGGCACGAACGATCATCCGGGCGATTACCGATCGAGCGGTTGCACGTCGTGTCACATGATCTATGCCAACGATCGTTCGCCGGTGCATAGCGGGCCGTATGCGAAGTACGGCAATCGAGGCATGGCCGCGTCTGAAGTGGACGACTTCGTGACGTCGATTGATCCGACCATTCCGAAGAACGAGCCCGGTCATCCGATCGCGCATCGCTTCACGAAAGCGATCCCGACGAGCCAATGTATTATTTGTCACATGCACCCCGGCACGACCGTCTTGCAGACGTATCTCGGCTACATGTGGAGCGATCAAGACACGGACTCCGAGATCCTCTATCCCGCCGAGCCCAATAAGCTGACCTCGGAGCAATTTGGAAATGCTCAAAGCTCGAACCCCAATGACATCGACGCCAAAACGCGATTCGTCAACTTCGAGGAACTGGCCAACGCTCGCGACTTGAACCCGCAGCTCAAGCATCAGCTCGCGGACTTTCACGGTCACGGTTGGGCCTTCCGCGCGGTCTTCAAGAAGGATCGCGAAGGCAATCTCGTTGATCATGAAGGCGAGTCGATCGGCGAAGGTTCTTACGAGCAGAAGAAGTACGGCATCGACTATCCGATCAAAGCCAAAGAGCTGTATCGCGGTGTCAATTGGCGACAGCGCGACGCACTCGAAAAAGTCATGCAAGCCGAAGAGGAACTGCGTAAGGACCGCAAGCACGCCGCCGTGCATATGCTCGATATCCACTTGGAAAAGGGCATGCATTGCGTCGATTGCCACTTCGTCCAAGACGCGCACGGCGACACGAAGCTGTATGGCGAAGTCCGTGCTGCAATCGAAATTACATGCACCGACTGTCATGGCACGGTCGGCGAAAAAGCTCCGCTGATGACGTCGGGCCCGAATGCTCCCGGCAATAAGTGGCCGGGCATGGTCACCGATCGCTCGGACAACGAACGCAAGAATGTTGGCCGCAACTTAGCCGCGATGCGCACGCCGTTTGGCAAGCGTCGGTTTGAAGTGTTGCCCGATGGCACCGTCATTCAGAACTCAATGGTTGAACCCGACCTCTCGTGGCGCGTGACGCAAACCGTCGACACGATCACTCCGAGCCATCCGGACTACAACGCGTTGAGCGCGCTTTCGAAGACCGTGCGCTTCGACGTGAAGGACGGCAAGTACGCGTTCGCTTGGGGCGACATCCCGCTCGGTGACAACGGCAAGCCCGACGAGAAGAAGTGTGCTCATGCCATTCACAGCATGAATTGCATCACCTGCCATAGTGCTTGGAACCCGAGCTGCTTCGGTTGTCATCTGCCTCAGAAGGCCAACATGAAGAAGCCCGACTTGCACAACGAAGGCGATCTAAGCCGCAACTACACCGCGTACTGTTTCCAAACGTTGCGCGATGACGTCTACATGATCGCTCGCGACGGCAACGCAACGGGCAATCGCATCAATCCCGTGAGGTCTGCGTGCGCGGTTCACGTCAGCTCGTACAACGGGCAGCGCGAGTCGATCTACTACCAACAGCAAACGATCTCGGGCGAAGGCATGAGCGGCATCGCGTTTAGCACGAACGTGCCGCATACCGTGCGCGGCAAGGGCGAAACGAAGATGTGCGCCGACTGTCATCTTTCTTCCAATGACGACAACAACGCCATCATGGCTCAGTTGCTGATGCACGGCACGAACTACACCAACTTCATGGGTCGCTATGTGTGGGTCGCGGCGGGCGAGCACGGAGTCTGGGCTCCGATCGTGCAAGAGCGCGACGAACCGCAAGCCGTCATCGGCAGTTCTCTGCACGCGTCGGCATTCCCGAAGGAATACAAGAAGCACGTCGAAAATAATTATCAGCTCAAGCACGCTTACGAGCATCCCGGCAAGGACATCAGCGACAACGTCCTGCACCCGACGATGAAGCCCGAGATCCTCTCGTTGCAGCATCGCGGCGAGTACCTCTACGCAGCCTGCGGTGAAGGCGGCTTCCGCATCTTCGACATCGCGTTCACGGACAACAAAGCGTTCTCGGAGCGTGTAACAACGGCTCCAGTCTCACCGTTAGGGCAGCAGTTCTACGTGCGTACGAAATATTGCACCGACGTTGCGAGCCCGACGACGATCGCTCCCGATCCGACTCGCGTGCATAAGCCGGAGAACTTCGAAGCGAGCGTGCCGCTGATGTATGCCTTCTTGTACGTGACCGACTTGCACGAAGGTTTGATTCTGGTGCTCGTCGGGACGTTGCTCGACGGAGACCCGAACAACAATTTCATCAAGAAGGACGTTGTCTTTAACCCGAACGGCATCCTCTGCGGGGCGAAGTCGGTGACGATCTTCGGCAAGTACGCCTACGTGTGTTGCGACGCCGGCATCGTGATCGTCGACATCGAGGACCATAAGAATCTGAAGGTCGTCAACGTCCTGAAGGAAGGCGAGCACGTGCATCACGCGCACAACGTCGAGTTCCAATTCCGCTACGGCTTCATCTGCGACGAAGAAGGCGTGAAGGTCATCGACGTCACCGACCCGACGAAGCCCGAGTTCATCTCCGAAGTCGAACTCGACGACGTTCACAACATCTACGTCGCCCGAACCTACGGCTACGTGAGTGCCGGACATCACGGTCTCGTGATCTTGGACCTGAAGAACCCGAAGCAACCGAAGATTGATCAAATCTTCAACGCGGGCGGCTGCATCAACGACCTGCACGACGTGAAGCTCGGCATCAACTACGCGAGCCAATTCGCCTACCTCGCCGACGGCCACAACGGAGTTCACGTCGTGCAACTGATGAGTCCTCAAACCCCCGGCAACGACGGTTTTAGTCCGCGCCCGACTCCGCAGTTGATTGCGTCCTACAAACTCCCGCACGAAGGTCACGCGCTGGCCTTAGCTGAAGGAGTCGACCGAGACCGAGCAATCGACGAAGCCGGCAATCAGCTAGCGGTCTTCGGCCGCATCGGAGCAAAGCCCTTAAGCCTCGCCGAACAACAACGCCTCTACCTAATGCCCGGCACCGGAGTGCTCCCCGGCCAATCAGCCCCGCTCCCCTTCACCGTCGCCAACCCCGCGAGAGACTTCAAAGTCACCAACCCGCGTCAAAGAGAAATCCAACTGCACGAACAAATCGAAAACTGGTACGGCCCGAGTGGGGTGAGGAAAGGGCGATAGGCGCCGTTTGCTCAGGCCGCGCGGCTCTTATTACAGTGCGGCTCGTTTTCCAGCCTTCAATCAGGAGTAAGAAATGGAAGCACCTCACTTCGAAGAAATCATGCAGTCCTTCCAACAACGCACACCCTTTCGGCCTTTCACCGTGTCGCTGGTCAACGGCCGACGGTACGAGGTGGACCATTCGAACGCGCTCGTCGTTCGTGAAGGAGTTGCTGTCTACCTCGGTCCCGGCGGTGTGCCCGTCATCTTCGACCATGAAGGAGTCAGCGAAGTGACCGGAGATATCATTGGGCTAACAACAACTGAATAATGGACGCAGAACTTCGGTGATCGCTGACATGAGTCCGATGACCATCGATGTCTTAGGACCGCGAATTTGATTGGCGACACTGCAAATGTTCTTAGACCTCAAAGCACTCGGGTTTCGTCGACTCAACGTAAGTGGGTTTCGTCGACTCCATGCTGTTGATCTTCAACTCTCTTCCTTGAATGTCTTGATTGGAGCCAACGGCGCGGGCAAGACATCGTTGCTTGATGTCTTCACGCTGTTGGCGGCTTCTGCTGCTGGCAGTCTCTTAGAGGTGATTAAGAACATTGGAGGTATTGAAGGGAATCTGAGTGTTCGTGGTGCCGATGAAGATGCTTACTCTCGAGAATTCAGCGTGAAGTTGGAGAAGTCGGTTGCCGATGCTGCAACATTAATGAGGCATGGAGATTCAACAGCTCGGTACACGATCGCACTTCGACCGCAAGGCGTGACCTACGAAATCAACACTGAGTCACTGGCCTTTCACCTTGGTCCAAAAGACAAGCAAGTTCTGAAGTTCATCGAGTCAGAGCACGGACGACTGCGCTACTTCAATCCAGCTAACAAGAAACTGACAACGCCAGAGTGGGAGCTTAACCCGCTGGAATCGGCGCTGTCTCAGGTCCCCAAGATGTACAAGGAACCGGAAGAGTTCCGCCGAGGGCTTGCTTCTTCGACTCACTATCACGCACTCGATGTCAGTCCGCGTGCTCCGGTCAGGCTTCCTCAACAGATGCGTGAAGCGAAGTTGCCGGGACGCAATGGCGAAGATCTTGTCTCGTGCTTGTACTGGCTCCGCGAAGCGAGTCCCGATCGGTACGAGACGATCGAAGACACGCTGCGTGCCGCCTTTCCAAACTTCGAGCGGCTCAATTTTCCGCCGGTCGCTGCTGGGACCATTGCCCTCACTTGGAAAGAGCGGCATCTCAAACATCCCTTCTACATGCATCAGCTTTCGGAAGGGACACTGCGTTTTCTGTGGTTGGTCACGCTGCTGTACTCGCCCGGTCTGACTGAAGTGACGCTGCTTGATGAGCCCGAGGTCAGCCTGCACCCGGAACTCTTGTCATTGCTCGCGGACTGTTTGCGTGATGCTTCAAAGCGAACTCAGTTGATTGTCGCGACGCATGCCGACCGACTCGTGCGATTCCTGAAACCCGAAGAAGTCGTTGCCGTCGATCTTGATGAGTCTCAGGCGGCGGTTTTCACGCGAGCTACCGAGTTGGACCTCGACGAATGGCTTCGCGATTACAGCATGGATCAACTGTGGCAAAACGGTCGCCTGGGAGGCCGGCCATGAGAATCTGCATTCTGTGTGAAGGCCGGACGGAGACTGCGTTCAAGCCATTCCTGCTGGAGTTCTTGAAAACACGGCTCGGAAAACAGATGCCTAAGCTCGACTTCAATCGCCACGACGGCGGCATTCCAACGGAAGCGAAGCTGGCGCGCGTTGTGAAGAATTTGCTCGACTCGGGAAGAGATCGTGCGGACGCTGTGATCGCTCTAACCGACGTGTATCCAGCATTTGAGAGCGCTTCAAAAGCGAAGGCGCAGATGCGTAGCTGGGTCGGTCCTGAGCCGAGATTTCACCCGCACGTCGCCGCTCATGATTTCGAAGCGTGGTTGCTGCCCTATTGGGACCGCATTCAGAAACTCGCCGGTCGAAATGCAAAGCCGTTCGGCAAGAATCCGGAAACCGTGAACCACAACAATCCGCCCGCACACCGGTTGAAGGCGTTATTCGAACGCGGCAAGTGTCGTGATAGTTACAGCAAGCCGCGCGACGCTGGGCGAATACTGCGAGATGAAGACTTGATGATTGCCATCAATGAGTGCGAAGAATTGAAAGCATTCATCAACACGATCTTGCGGCTCAGCGGCGGCGAAGAGATCACCTAGGCCGTCGTTCTTAAATACTAATTTCGAGGCTCTTTTGTGATCACACCTATGACAACGCCGGAATTCCTAACTACTGACGAATTGGGTGCAATTCGCATTAACGGTCATCGCATCGGACTTGAGCACCTCGTGCAGTTCTACAACGAGGGCTATTCACCGGAGATGTTGCTCGGGCAGTTTCCGTCACTGAGCCTCGCGCTGATTCATAAAGTCATTGCCTTCTATTTAGACAACACTGCTGAAGTGGATGCTTATTGCGAGTTGTGTCGCATCACGGTTGAAGAGCAGCGTCGAGTAACTCCTGCTGAACCGAGTTTGGTCGAGCTTCGTCGCCGCGCAGCGATGGCTGTTGCTGTTGGCCGAGGTTAGGTCATTGCACTGAACGTCCTCTTGGACGAGATCCTGCGCGGGCCGTTGTGGTATGCGATCGTCAGACACAATAACCGCGTTGAGTCGCCGATCGACGCCGTGTGCGTTGGTGTGTCTGCCGCGTGCGGATTGCGATGTTGATGTCACCGTAACGCCGATGCGTAAGCCTCGAAGCCAAGACGATTGGCGAGACTTCATCGCCAATACCGCTGGCAAGTGGCAAGGCGAATTGACTCGGCCTGAATAGTGGCGTGAACACGGGCTGCGCCGTCAAGATGCGTTTTCGGTGCACCGCTTGAGCATGATATTTTTGTTACTTGAGGCACTATGTCTCTGTCGCACGACAACCCTAATTGGATTCATCCGGTCGGATCACAGGTCGTAATTCTTACAGCGATCGACAGTCCGAATGGCCGCGTCGCGCATCCGGTTGGTGCGGTCGGGGTTGTTGTGAAGGCTCCGGCGGATCGTCAGCACGCTTACCGAGTCCGCATGCCCGACGGCTTCGAAGCGCCGTTCTCTCATGAGCAACTCGTGCTGTTGTCTGAGTTCAAAAGCGGACGCATTACGAACACCGCCGACGTCACGGCGCAGCACGGGCTCTTCGAACGAGTCATTCTGCGGTGCATCATCGGGTCGCGAGCTTACGGGCTCGATAATGAGCAGTCCGACGTTGATCGGCGCGGCGTCTATCTGCCGACGGCGGAAAGTCAGTGGTCGTTGTTCGGCGTGCCCGAGCAGATCGAGTGCGACGCGACTCAAGAGTGCTATTGGGAGTTGCAGAAGTTCGTCGTCATGGCGCTGAAGGCGAACCCCAATGTTTTGGAGTGCCTCTATTCGCCGCTCGTTGAAACGGCGACGCCGTTGGGGCGTGAGTTGATCGAACTGCGTGAGACCTTTTTGTCGCGGCTCGTTTATCAGACCTACAACGGCTACGTGATGTCGCAATTCAAGAAGATGCAGACCGACCTGCGCAATCAGGGGCACGTCAAATGGAAGCACGTCATGCATCTGTTGCGACTGCTGCTCTCGGGCATCTGCGTGTTGAGAGACGGCTTCGTACCCGTGCGAGTCACCGAGCATCGCGATGCGCTGCTGGCGATCCGGCACGGCGAGCGTTCATGGGACGATGTCCAGCAATGGCGACTGAGTCTGCATGAGGAACTCAATGCGGCCTTCGCGAACACAAAGTTGCCGGAGCAGCCGAACTACGAGCGTGCGAACGCGTTTCTCATTCATGCGCGCCGACTGGCTATGCAACAGGAATTACCGTGATCGACTACACCAAACTTCGAAGGCAAGTCGCCGAGCATCCTTACCCGCTGCTCTTCGCGACGATTAGCGGCGCGCACCTTTATGGCTTTCCGTCGCCCGACTCGGACTTCGATCTGCGCGGCATCCACTTGCTGCCGTTCGAACAAGTTGTCGGGCTGAATGCCAAAGACGAGACCATTGAGAAGTCCGGCATTCACGACGGTCTTGAGATCGACCTCGTGACGCACGACGCGCACAAGTTCTTCCGCCTGATGTTGCGGAAGAACGGTTACGTGCTCGAGCAAGTCATGTCGCCGCACATCGTGCATACGACGCCGGAATTCGAAGAGTTGCGTTCGCTCGTGCCGCAGTGCGTGACGCGGCATCACGCGCATCACTATCTCGGCTTCGCAGCGACTCAGTGGAGACTGTTCGAGAAGGAGTCGCCGCCGCGCGTGAAGCCGCTGCTCTATGTCTATCGCGTGCTGCTGACCGGCATTCATCTGATGCGCACGGGCGAAGTCGAAGCGAATCTCGTCACGCTCAATGCAGCCGCCCGATTGCCGTACTTGCCCGAACTTATCGAGCGCAAGCTATCGGGACCGGAGAAAGGCACGCTGTCTGCCGCCGATCTCAACTTTCACGCGGTTGAGTATCAACGACTCGTGAGCGAACTCACCCGCGCGTTTGAGGAATCAAAATTACCCGAGACCTCAACCGCAAAGCCGGCGTTGCATGACTTGCTCGTCCGGCTGCGCCGAGCGACGGCCAATTCAGAGAGCGACACGAATGGCAGAATCGAGTGACCTACATCCCGCAGCAACGCGAGGCCGACGGAGATCTCAAGCTTCATTGAAAGCGAAGTTGCTCAGGATGAGTTGCGGCACATGCAGGATTGGCTCGCGCGGGTTGAACGTGACGGCGATCACCCCAACGTCAGTCTGACAACAGCCGGGATCCTGAAGATGATCGCGCGACTGGAAGAGAAACTCCGCGAGTTCGAAACGCGGCAGAACGACTTGAAAGCAACGTCACGTTCACTGCCGCACTTACTGGTGAAGGAGGCCCGAGTTGGCAGCGACGGCGCGCTGCGTTTGGAGATTCCCCTCGGTCTGCCGCGTGCGGATTGCGATGTTGAAGTCACCGTAACACCGATGCGTAAGCCTCGAAGCCAAGACGATTGGCGAGACTTCATCGCCAATACCG
>CAZNMS010000302.1:0-10517 GCA_964573505.1 uncultured Planctomycetaceae bacterium
GACCGGGTTGAATCGTCGCACCACTCGCGGTTGTGACACTGCCGGTGACGACTCCCGTGCCTGCGAGCGTTGCTCCGTTTTGAACGTCAGCGTTTCCGGTGACTCCGCCGACGCCGCTCGTTGTGTAGAAGACGCCGGAGATGAGATGCACGGTGTTCGTCGCGACGTTGCCGACGTTGAGGTCGTTCGTGCCGATTGTCACGAAGGTCGAGGTGCTCAAGTATTGGTCGGCGTTATTGGTCGACGTTTCGAGTGTCGTGAGAGCGACGTCGACCGAGTTCGAAGAGGTGCCGAGTGTTGCTCCGGCGCCGGTGATGGTGATCGAGCCTAAGTCGCCGAGCAGATCCGTGCCGGGATCGGTATCGCTGATCTGACCGCCCGCCGTGAGATAGATGTCGCCCGTGCCCGCATCGATCACGAGGGCCGTAATCGTGTCGGTTTCGGTGATGCGGATGTCGGTATTGTTACTCGATGCCGACAGCTTCGCTCCGGTCGTCTCAATTGCGTTTGCGGAACCGACGCCGGTCTCTGCGTCAAATGTGATCGTGCCATTGGCTGCGGAGACATCAATGTCCGAATCGCCGCCGTCGAGGATCGCGCCGTTGTTCGATGTAATTTTGGCTGCAGAGGTACTTGACGATGTTGTGATCAACCCGCCGAGAGTGATGTCGCTGTCAGCAGTCAGCGAGATGACGTTGTTGCCGGAATTGATCAGCGAGCCGTCAGCTTGCGTAATCGTGCCGCCGCCCGTTGTGGCACTGACGGTGACGCTGCCTAATGTCGTCGTGATATCGCCCGTTGCCGCGAACGTGACGTCGTCGGAACTGGAGATGCTGACGGCGCCCGACGTTGTCGTGAGGGGCGCGTCGATCTGCGCGCCGACGGCTCCCGCGCCGCCGCCGTCGCCGGTGATGGTGACCTTGCCGGTGCTCGTTGCAGTGATGGCCAATGTCAGCGTTGAGGCAAGCTCGACGCCGTCTCCGGCGGTCGCCGTGCCGTTCAGGGTGATGTTGCCAGTACCGGACGAGAGGAACTGATTGCTCGAGCCCGTCACAACGATGCCGTCACCCTCTGCGACGGATCCGCCGGTGCCTGCGATCGTCATGCTGCCGGAGCCCGTTGTGCGAATTATTGCACCACTCGTATCGATGCCGTCGTCGAGTCCGCCGGTGCCGGTGATCTGCATGTTGCCATTCGCAACGGAGATCAAGGTGTTGCCGTTGCCGGAGATCAGCACTCCGTCAGAGGTCGTACTCACGGTGCCCGCTGTGCCGCTGATTGTGATCGTGCCCGTGCCTTGATTCGTGATATCAGCTTCGGAGATCTCGACGCCGTCATCGCCGCCAGTCGTTCCTGTAATATTGATGGCACCCCCGGCGGACTTCGCGAAGCTCGACGCGCCGGCGAGATAGACGCCTTCAGACGTCGCGCTATTCGCGCCGGTGCCGGTGATCGTGACTGGACCGGTGCTCGATGCGTTGATCGTTGCGTCTTCAATATGAACGCCGTCGTCGCCGGAAGTCGCAGTGTTCGTGCTGCCGATGATCGAGATCGATCCGGTTGTTGTTGCGATCGTCGAGAGCGTGCCGATGCCGCCCGAGTTGTCGTCGGTGATGCGGATGCCGTCGTTCTCGCTTGCTCCGGTGCCGCTCTTGCCGGTGAGGCTGATCGATCCAGTGCCCGATGCTGCGATCGACGCGGATGTCAGCAAGATGCCAGTGAAATCGCCGGTTGAGGGCGTGCCTTGCTGATTCGCACTGAGCGTGATGTTGCCGTTGACTGAGGCGAGCGATGAGCCGGAGGCGAGATTGATGTTGCGGGTCGCTGTGAGGCCGATGGTGTTCGAGCCCGAGACGGAGAGATCCGAAGCAGTGTTCGGCAGGCTGACTGTGCGGCCTTCGGCGCTGAGGCTGCCGCTGAGCGTGACGGTGCCGTTGAAGGTGGCGTCGCCCGCAGTGGTCGCGGCATCGTTCGCGTCGATCGTCAAGTTGTTGACGTTCTGCCCGCCGGTGCTGTCGAAGGTGCTGAGCGTCACGCTGCCGCTCGTTCCGCCGCCGTTTGTTGTTTGCGAGTTGAGTGTGAGATTCGCTGACGCAACGGTTGCTGAGACGGTCGCGTTCGAGAGGTTGATTGTGCCTCCGTTCGCGTCGGTGTCGGCGGTTGAGAAGGTGCGCGAGCCGGTCAACTGCACGTTGCCCGCAAGCGTGATCGAGCCCGCTGCTGCGGCTCCGTTGTCATCGGTTGTGATGTTGCCGCCGACGGTGATGACTCCGTTCGTTGTGGCGCGCGAGTCGACGCTGATGTCGTTGAGATAGGTCGTATTGAGGCCGATTGTCGGCAACGTGACGGCTCCGCCCGTGCCGCCTGCAAAGCTCGTCGCGGTCGTGATCGTGAGGTCGCGGCCTTTCGTGCCGTCCGGCTGAAGCTGACCGGTCCCGGCGAACGAGACTTGCCCGCCGCTGCCGTTGTCGCCGGACTCTGTATCAATCGTTACAGATGACGTGAGTGAGACTGACGTCGATCCGGCGATCGTGACGTCCGCGCTGTCGGTGCTGAGATTGGCTCCGAGCGAGATTGTTGTGCCGCTGAGCGAGATCGTGCCGGTTGTCGTTGCGGTTGTGTTGATCGCCGCGGTGACGTTGATGCTTTCTGCGGTCAGTGAGACGGCACCCGTTGAACTCGCAGAACCGAGAGTGAGCGCGGCGTTGCTGTTGATGGTGTCGGTGTCGGCATCGCCGTTGATCGTGAGTGCTGCGGTCAACGCGGCGTCGACTGAGGAGACAGTGATTGTGTCGTCGCCCGTGCCGGCGTTGATCGTCAATGAGGCCGTCGGGTTCGTGAACGTGACGGACTCGCCGAGCGTTGAGTCGATCTTCGTCTTGCCGTCCGCTCCGCCAGTGTCCGTGACGGTGATGGTCTCGGCGCCGCCGGTGAAAGTGAAAACGCGGTTCGTCGCGCTGAGGTTGTCAGTGACTGGCTCAAGGCCGGTGTAAGAAATCTGACTGTTGCCCGTGACGTCGATCGTGCCGTCGTTCTCGCTGCTGAAAGTGTGAGTCACCGTCGTGAAGGTGCTGCCGCCGGTGAGCGTGAGCGAGTCGCCCGGCGCGGTCGTCGGATTGCCGGCGGTGTAGACGATGTTCTTCGTCGAGAAGTTTCCGGTTGAGAAATCGACCGTGAGCGAGTCGTTGCCGCCGAGCGTATTGAATTGCAGTTGCGAGCCGGTGATCGACGCGAGCGGGACTGTGACCGTATGGAAGTCCGCGCTGACGGAGCCGACTGATGTCTCAAGCAGACGATTTGGGTCGTTGATGATGATGTTGGTGCCGTCGGTGCTGACGGTGAGCGTGTCGTCGGTCGCGCCGCCGTTGATGTCCGTCACGACAAGATTGTTCGAGCCATCGAGTGCGACTGAGGTCTCGATCGTGCCGACAAAGATGCTCGCACTATCTGATGTCGAGCTATAGGCCGTCATGCCGCCGTTCGTTGTCGTGCTTGCTGTGCTGCCCGCAGTGCCCGTTGTTTGATCCCATGCTCGAAACGTGAACGTCGCATTGCCGACGTAAGTGAGGTTCGGGACAAAGCGGATCTTGTGAGTCGGCAAGAGCAGGCGAGAAGCCGCGCTGAGATCAACGACGGCGCCCGTTGTCGCGCTGAAGTCGAGCCAACTTCCGCCGCCGTCGGTCGAGTACTGCCAAACGCCGTTCGTGTTATCGACGGAGGTGACGGCAATGGACTCGGGATCGGTGACAGTGTCGACGTCGGTGATCGATCCGTTGACGACAATGTCGGAAATGAGATCGCCGGATGACGTTTGATTGTCGGTGTCGATGCGAGTCAGTTGCGGCGATTGAGACGCATCGAGTGCCGGCGCGGTATTCGTCGTGATGATGACGTCGTTGCCCGTCCCGCCGACGTAGCTGATGTAAGCAGAATTACCCGAGCCGATGAAGTTGCTGATCAGCGCGCCTTCGGCCAATCCCGAAAACGTCCCGGTGACGGTGCCGGCGCTCGTCTTATCGATGATCGTGTAGATCTGCCCGGCTGAGGGCGCAAAGCCGTTGAACTGAGTGAGCACGAGCGTCGAACTGCCGAGATCGACGGTGCCCGTTGCGATGATCTGATCGTATTCCGTAGCGGCTGTTGTGCCGCCGATTTCGAAGACGACGTTCGAGCCTGAGACTGCGGTGAAGTTGCCGACGCTTAACGACTCGGGCGACGCGCCGGGCGCCATCGTCGCTCCACTGGCGAGCGTGACCGCTCCGCCGATGGTCCCCGTGCCGCCGATCGTCGCGCCGGAACTGACGGAGAACGATGCTCCTGCAGCCGTAATGCCATTCACGAGCAACGTGCCGGCGCTGATGGTCGATGCGCCGGTGAAGGTGTTCGTGACGGCAAGTGCGAGGATGCCGGTGCCTGTCTTCGTAAAGCCGTTCGCATTCGAGACGACTCCATTGAGCGTCAACTGCGTGCCGTCGACAAGAATCGTGCCGGCGCCGGCAAGGCTGATCGCACCATTGAAGCTGCTCGTTCCCGACGAGTTGCGGAGTGTTGCTCCGGTCGACAACGAGAATGGTTCGGTCGTTGAATAGGCGACGTTTTGGAAGTCGACGGTGACGCCATTCGCGGTCGTGACTCCATTGGTCGTGCCGCCTAACGCACCGTTCGCGGTCACTCGCAGATTGCCCGTCGAGACGTTCGTGACTCCGGAGTAAGTGCTGCTTGAGTTTGTCAGTACGACGTAGCCGGACGCTGACGGATTGGATTGGATCTCGAGTCCAAAACCGCCAGTGAGTTGTCCGCCAAACGTTGAAGTGATGGCCCCCTGTGTGCGAATTGTTCCACCACTCGTTGAGAACTGCATGTCGCGCGTCGACGAGAACGAAGCGGTCGTGTTGAGAATGGTTGTCTGAGTGAAAACGAGCTTTGTCGCTGCGTCGCCCATTCCCGAATCGGCGGAGACAAAGAGTTGCCCGCCATCGAGCGTGAAGGTCTTGCCCGAACCGCCGAAGGTATTGACGCCCGAGAGCGTCAATTGGCCCGAGCCAGTTTTTGTGAAGTTGAACGCTCCCGAAATGACTCCGGCAAAAGTGCCGTTGCTGCCGGTGTCATTGATCGATCCATTGGCTTGTAGCACGAGGTTGCGAGTGGACGGTGAAGTAATGCCGCCGATGCCGAGTCGCAGGTTGCCGCCATTGAAGATGAGTGAATTCGTTCCCGATCCGTCGCCGAGATTTGCGGATGAGTTGCGCGGGCTATCTCCTGTTTCGACGTTGCCGGCATTGAGCGTTGTTGGGCCGCTGTAAGAGCTAGAGCCGTTGAGCTTCAGAATGCCGGTGCCGGTCTTCGTGATGCCGCCGGTTCCTGAGAACGCACCGCCGTAAGTCGTGCTGGTGTTGTTGGCGCCGATTGTGAGTGTGAAGGACTGCAAGTTGATCGACTGAGTGCCGTTCGCTCCGGTCAGAGAGCCGACTTCGCGATTGCCGGGGAGAACTGGCGCGTTTGCGCCCGCGCTGTATGTCGCGTCGTCGTCGCTGTCGGGAACACCGTCGGCGTCGACGCCCGAGTTCAATGTCCAATTCGTGCTCGTATCCCAATCGGAACTCGTCGCGCCGCTCCATGTAAATGCAGCGAGCAGTGTGCGCGTCTCAAACGCTTCGACTTCGCGAGCGATGGGACGCGATCGTTCGAGGATCAACTTCGACTTCCTGCGGCGACGTAGAGCCGATCGCTGGGTGCAGTTCTTCAACCATTGGCTGAGTTGCGACTTCGAAAAGCAGATCATGATGTAAGAACAATTCCGTCAACGCGAGCAGTGTGTGAGTGGCCCGATTTCACAATCGAGATCCCGCCCGCGCGCACCAACTCTCAAGGCGCAACGAGGGCGTGAAGCGCCTAAGGGCACAAGCAAGACCGAGCTGAAGGTTCCGCCTCATGCGGCTCAGATGCCGAACGGAAAAGCCCGTCGTATGCGCGATAACCGCTGCAACCCGCACGACTCGACCGGCATAACCGGCACAATCCTGCCAATTCGAACCGACGCGAGCCTCAAGCCACTACTGGCGAGGCACATCAAACGGCTCAGTCGCATGAGGCAGGTCTGACAACTGCGCTTCGAAAGACAAACGTGACTGCAAAGGCTGCTTAACAGCGTGAGTGAGTTGACGTGAAGTTGCGGGGAGAGTCTCGTTCGCTGTGGCGCGACGGGAAGAATGTAAGCAGCGACGAGATCGGTTTCGGTGCGCTCAGACTTCGCAATAGATGAGTCGGCTGCGCCGCAGTCGTAGCATGGACGCCTACGTCCGTGCGTCCGGTCGGTTGCAAGTCCGTGCGGGTCGCTTTCGGACGTCGGCGTCCGAGCTAAAGCGACCCGGCGCATAGACAACAAATTGTCGATGCGCTCTCCGTAAGCGCATCTCGGCGACGTGCTGAGTCTCGTTGTTGCATTGTGAAATCGTCTCTGATCACCACTCACTCTCTATCTCGAAAGGACGTGCTCGATGCCGTCTGCTGATGTCTTTCGCGGCTGTATGCCGGCGCTGATGACGCCTTGTTTTCCCGATCGCTCGATCAACTACGACGCTCTCGTGAAGAAGGCAAAGGAGCTTGTGGGGCTCGGCATGCGAGCGGTCGTCTATTGCGGTTCGATGGGCGATTGGCCGTTGCTCACTGATCAACAGCGACAAGAAGGCGTTCGCCGACTGGTTGAAGCCGGAGTTCCGGTTGTTGTCGGCACGGGAGCTCAGAACCCGCGCATCGCGGCGGAGCATGCTGCTCATGCCAATAAGGTCGGAGCAGCGGGGCTCATGCTGATTCCGCGCGTGATGTCGCGCGGCAGTTCGACGTCGGCGCAGAAGGCTCACTTCTCGGGCATCCTCAAGGCGGGCGGCGATCTGCCGGCGGTCATCTACAACAGTCCGTACTACGGCTTTCAGACGAAGGCGGATCTCTTTGCCGACTTGCGCCGTGAGCATCGCAATCTCGTCGGTTTCAAAGAATTCGGCGGGGCAGAGTCACTGAGCTATGCCGCTGAGTTCATCACAAGCGGTGATCCCGATCTCGCACTGATGGTCGGCGTCGATACGCAGGTCTTTCACGGCTATGTGCGTTGCGGGGCTGTAGGAGCGATTACAGGAATCGGCAACGCGCTGCCTCAGGCGGTTCTGAAGTTGGTGTCGTTGTGCGAGCAAGCGGCGGCCGGAGATGTCGTCGCTCGACAACGCGCGAAGGAACTGGAAGAGGCGCTGTTCGTGCTCTCGAAGTTCGATGAAGGACCGGATTTGGTGCTCTACTACAAGTACCTGATGGTGCTCGAAGGCAACCCCGAGTACGAGCTGCACTTCAACGAGTCCGATGCACTCAGCTCGACTCAGCGTGAGTTCGCGAAGCAACAATGGCAGACCTTTAAGAAGTGGTGGAGCACATGGTCGCAAGCAGGCAAGTAAGAGACGGCGAGCAGTCCATTCATGTCATCGATTCGCATACGGAAGGCGAGCCGACGCGCGTCGTGATCAGTGGCGGGCCGGATCTCGGTAAAGGACCGCTCAACGAGCGATTGCGACGTTTTCGCGAGACCGCTGATGGCTTTCGACGAGCAGTGATTCTTGAGCCGCGCGGGTCAGAAGCACTTGTCGGTGCGTTGCTCTGTGAACCGGAAGATCCGAGCTGCGCGGCGGGCGTGATCTACTTCAACAACGCCGGGTATCTCGGTATGTGCGGGCACGGAACGATCGGAGTTGCGGTCACTCTGGCTTACATGGGGCGAATTGGTGTCGGCACGCATCGACTGGAGACTCCGGTCGGTGTCGTCGAGGTCAAGCTGCAGTCTGCCAATCAGGTGCAAATCGAGAACGTGCCGAGCTATCGCTACCGAGCGAAGGTCTCTGTTGAGGTGGAGACAATTGGCACCGTCGTCGGCGACATTGCATGGGGCGGGAACTGGTTCTTTCTCGTAGAGAAGTCTCCGTTCGCTTTGACGCCTAGCAACATTCGCCCGCTCAATGATGCGGCTCATCAAGTGCGACTGGCTTTGCGAGAGCAGGGCATAACCGGCGTCGACGGAGCCGAGATTGATCATGTCGAGTTCTTCGGCCCGGCTCAGTCAGCGGACGGCGACAGTCGCAACTTCGTGTATTGCCCCGGCGGAGCCTTTGATCGCTCACCCTGCGGAACTGGCACGAGTGCAAAGCTTGCTTGTCTCGCTGCGGATGGAAAGCTGAAGCCCGTAGAGTCATGGGTTCAGGAAAGCATCATTGGCAGTCGGTTCGTAGGGGCGTACCGAGAGGACTCGTTGGGCCGCATCATCCCGACAGTCTCCGGCTGTGCTTATGTGTGTGCCGAAGCCACTCTGATCCAGCAACCGGCGGATCCCTTCCGCACCGGGATTGTCTTTTGATCGTGCGTCAGAGTTTGTCTTGAGAGATCGGTGCTTCGAGTTTGCATGTTGCTCAACTCGCGGAGTCGAGCGTCTTCCTTCGGGAGAGGTTCGATTCAGCGAGTGAAGCGACGGTTCCTCGAACATGCTCGGAAGGAGTTCGCGGAGGCCGCCGAAGTGTCACTCGAAAACGAAGTGCGCAATTTCTCCCGAAATCTTCGAATTCATCCGAACCGCGAACTGAGACTTCTGGTCCGTTGTCGCAGCAGAAGCTACACATCCCCGCCTTTATGGGGATTGGGCAACTTGCAGGTCGGCTTTGTGGTCGACCGCTCTCTTGGCAAATGATCAAGAGAGCCAATCCATTCGGACGATTCAGAAAGGAGCCGCAAGGCTGACGGTTCGTCACTGCTAGGGTTCGACAAACGCGGAGCCTCGTTCATCACGATCTCCCCGCCGCCGATCGCAAAGACGAACTGAGTGTTTCTCCCAGAAGCGGAATGATCCGCACGAGGTGCTGTCATGCGTAACGGAACAACGACATTCGCGATTGCTCAAGCCCAGTTCGCCGCTTTTGGTGCGAAGGTTATGGCTGGCGTCTGCGTCCGTTGCGCGTCCCTCATTGGGAAGAAACTTCATCGCTCGGAGAAGCGACTGAGTTATCTCGCGCTATGGCGCCATGACTCGCATAGTTCGCGTCGCATATCGGAACGCAGAGTTTCGATTTGGCGAAGCTGTTGCGAGTGGCTGCCGGCCCTCAATTGCCCAGCGCGAATTAGCCCCGCCAGCAACTCAATGCAGTTGCTGCGCGTCTTGGGCGGCTAAGTCCGCGAGGGTTCTTTGCCGGAGTCGATTGGTCCGAGATCAACGTCTTCATGACGGGTTGATTTTGGTGCCCAGTCACTTTGGCTGCTCTTGAACCCCGCATGCCTGCACTCTGCAGGAACTCAGTCAGTCGCTGGTCGCACGCAGTTCGTTTGCGAACGAGATCGGGAATTTTAATTCCACTCCCGGATCGTCGTTCTCGCCAACATCGAGCGTCGGAGCATTCATTGCATTGCTCTGTGCTCGCTTCGCTGCCGCTGCATGACCCGCGCGTTCTCATATTTCTCCGCACTGGCGCGAGTCTTCGCGACGGTATTGCATAAGGCGATAGGCGAATGGACGACACTCAGCTTTTTACGTTGGTTCGAAAGGCACAGCAGGGCGATCGAGATGCTTTCGGCGAGATCGTCGCGCAGTTTGATGAGACGGTCTATGCGATCGTTTTCAAGCGACTTCGAGTCGTCGCGGACTCTCGAGACGTCACTCAGGAAGTCTTTATCCGAGCGATGAGGAAGCTGCCTCAGCTTCGCGAAGTCGAGCGGTTCTGCGGTTGGCTCAAGCAAATCGCGGTTCGGCTTTCGATCAATCGAATTGTTCGGCGTCCGAGGGAGCGGGCTGTCGAGTCTGAGACCTTCGACTTCATCGGCGGTACGACTTCCGCTCCGTTCGATGCGGTGATGAAGGCCGAGCAGGCTCAGCAAGTTTGGTCGGGATTGCAGCAACTCAAAGGACTGGATCGAGACACTCTCATCGCTTTCTACATCGAGGGGCAATCGATTCAGGAAATGAGCGACGCGTTCCGCAGCCCAGTTGGCACGATCAAGCGGCGATTGCACACGGCTCGAGCACGTCTGAAGGACGTGCTCGGCGAGTTGCAGCCGATCTAATTTGCCGACAGCCAATCTTCGTGGCTCCGACTTCGCGCGGCCTTCATCGCGACAATCGGAGCTCGGGCTTCGGCTCCGGCAACTCGGCGAATACCGGCTTCCGCTGGTGTGCCCCGCTGCGAGACTTCTCGCGGCGGGCTTCCGGCCGCACGGCCCCAATCTGGGGCCAGTCCGACGCCCGAGCTGTCGGCCAGAAAATCACGAAGTCGTCCAACAGTCTCGGGGGCGATCTCATCTCCGTTGGAGTTCGAAACTGCTAATTATCAGCAATCGGAGTGCGTTCTCGGCGAGTTAAAAGTAATGCTGCTCGACTGGTTTGACACTCTCGGCCAGCTTCCTAATATCCCGCCCGCCGCAGCCGGGACGACTGGCGAACGGCAAATGATCTTTGAAAACCGAAGTTGAAGACCCTGTTATATGATTCAGCCTTAGTC
>CAZNMS010000303.1:0-10472 GCA_964573505.1 uncultured Planctomycetaceae bacterium
TCGTGAGAAGCGACGGACTGCAAGTCCGTCGTACCCAAATACGGATGTGTTCCTCAGGAAAGACGACGGCCGAGAGCGGCCATCCTACGACGGAGTTTCGGCACAATGACGACGCAATCGCGCGGGGCGAGCGATTGCTCGGACGAGTGACGCTGTTCGTCGAAATCGGAAGACGCGGATGTGTTGGCGGCGACGAATTGCATGCGCGAGAGAATTCCGCAGCCCAAATTGATTCAGTACCTTCCGCCGCCTTTTCGCCCGAACCGCCTTTGTTGAGGCCCTCTTTCCATTGGGCGAACGCGGAACTGACCGCGACATCGAGCGGAACGCATGCCGTCGGCGATGCAGTTCTGCGTGCTATGACTCAGCACCGACTCTTTCCCTCTGAGCACAATCCATGAAGAACTTGAAGACCGCTGATCCCGAAATTTGGTCCGCCATCGAGCACGAACGAGTCCGCCAAAAAGAAGGGCTCGAACTCATTGCTTCTGAGAACTACACGAGTGCCGCAGTGCTCGAAGCAGCGGGCACGATCCTCACGAATAAGTATGCCGAAGGTTATCCGGCGAAGAGGTACTACGGCGGCTGCGAGAACGTCGACGTGATTGAGGATCTCGCTCAGCAGCGTGCGTGCGATCTCTTCGGTGCCGAGCATGCGAACGTGCAACCGCACTCGGGCTCGCAAGCCAATCAAGCGGTCTACATGACGGTGTTGCAGCCGGGCGATACGTACCTCGCGATGAATCTCGCGATGGGCGGACATCTGACGCACGGAGCTGCGGTCAACTTCTCAGGCAAGCTCTACAAAGTCGTGCCTTACGGAGTTCGAGAGTCCGATCATCGCATCGACTTCGATCAAGTCGCCGCACTAGCGCGAGAGAATAAGCCGAAGCTCATCGTCGCTGGCGCGAGTGCTTATCCGCGCGAGATCGACCACGCGAAGTTCGCCGAGATCGCAAAGGAAGTCGGCGCGTTATTGATGGTCGATATGGCCCACTACTCGGGACTGGTTGCAGCCGGGATTCACAATAGCCCGGTGCCAGTCGCGGACTTCGTAACGTCGACTTCGCACAAGACGCTGCGCGGGCCTCGATCGGGCTTCGTGCTCAGCCGTCAGCAGCATGCCGCAGCACTCGATAAGACTGTCTTCCCCGGCATGCAGGGCGGACCGCTCATGCACGTCGTCGCGGCAAAGGCAGTCTGCTTCAAAGAGGCGGCTGATCCGAGCTTCAAGACTTACGCGCAGCAGATCGTCGATAACGCAAAGGTACTTGCCGAAGAACTGATGAAGGGCGGCATCAAGCTCGCATCGGGCGGCACCGACAATCACTTGATGTTGTGCGACATGACCTCTGTCGGCTTGACCGGCAAGTTGGGCGAGCAAGCACTCGATCGCGCGGGAATCACAGTCAACAAGAACATGATTCCGTTCGATCAACGCAAGCCACTCGACCCGAGCGGCGTGCGCATCGGAACGGCAGCGTTGACGAGTCGCGGCATGAAGGGCGACGACATGAAAAAGGTCGGCGAGTGGATCCTTGAAGTGCTCCGCAATCACGACAACTACGACATCGTCGGTCGCGTGCGTGAGGAAGTGCGTCAGTTCGCGAAGTCATTCCCGGTGCCGGGCATCGACTGCTGAGGCGAGCCGCAGGTGAGTTCATACCAGTACGACGGACTTGTAGTCCGTCGATCTGCGACTGCGACGGACTACAAGTCCGTCGTACAGAAGATCGCCGGTAACTTCTCATCTGCCGCTCGCCTAATTGGATGCGATTGATCTTTCGAAGGCGATTCGTGCTGCGTCGAAGGATTGCCGCTCTCGGCCGTCTGCATTTCATAAGAAAGACGACGGCTGAGAGCGGCCATCCTGAGCGCGGCACATTATCTGAAGATCAATCAACAGCTCTCGGCCTTTTGCGGCGTCGACTTGCGATGATGCCGCAATGAAGACGCTCTTTCGCGGAGCGAAAGGCGACTCTCAGCGACAGACGAACGACGAGTGGCTTTTGTGAGGAGTTCCATCACGGCTTACCTCAGAACCAGTCGCAGAAACGCACTTGATCCTTCATGCGTCACTTCGGCGCGTCGTGAGCGCATCTCTGTAGCCGAAGTCGTGAGACTTCGGACGCCGTCACTGCGGCTCCGAAATCTGACGATTTCGGCTACGGTCGTTTGTAATGCAGCAACGCAGCGTCACGAGCGAGAGGTGAATCGGTCAGCGATATCACTACTGACGACTCGCAGCTTGATGCTTTTGTGCTTGCTGCTGCCTCTTGTGATGAGCGAAGTCGCCTTTGCTCAAACAGCAGCAGAGCCCGCGACGTTGAAGATTGATGTCGCGCGAGCCAGTCCCGGCGGTGTGCATATCTACGCACCCGAGAAATGGGGACTGCTGCACGTCAACGTGACGAACGCCGGCGAGCAGCCGCGTCATGTACTTGTTGCGACATACTTCGATGTCGAGCCGACGTTGCAGTACGCGCGGCGGTTGCGAGTCCCGGCGAATACGGCGCTGCATGCGAGCGTGCCGGTCTTGATTCCGAAGGTCGATGCAAAGGACGGTCGGCAGCTCAACTATCACTCGTTGATCTTTGATGTCGACGGGCCGCGCGAAGTCTTGATGAAGTCGGATTCCGGAGCGTTGCTGCAAGACGGAGCACTGCTCGTCAATTTCGATCGCCGCATCTCGGGCTTCATCGACGATCCCGATGCTGAGTCCGAGAACTCCGGAACTGAGGCGTACGAATTATTGGTCGCATGCCGGATCGCGCAGCACTTAGACCGGCGGGTCGGTAAGGCGTCATCGGAAGGGCTGCCGTTCGATGAGCAGTCGCTCGATGCGCTCACCAATTTGGTCATCACCGGCAATCGCCTGCTGAAAGACGAAGCCGGACTCGCGGCCATTCGCCGCTGGATGTTCAACGGCGGACGCGTTTGGCTGATGGCAGATAGCACTGATCCGCGCGTGTGCGAATTGTTACTCGGCGACGAAGCGAGCTTGCATGTTGTCGATCGCGCGGAGTTGAACTCAGTTCGCGTCGACCTCGAAGTTGATCCGTCACTGAAGATTTCGAAGGCCCCGGCGCAGACGATCGAGCACGAAGTTCCCGTCAATCTGTTGCGAGTCATTGCGTCGGGATTCGAAGTGCGAGCGCGAGTTAACGGATGGCCCGCAGCACTGAGTCGACCATTCGGGCACGGCAGTCTGCTGATCACGACGCTCGGACCGCGCGGATGGATGACGCCGCGAAAGAGCGACCCGACGGCAACCGGTTCGAAGAAGCCGAATCCCGAAACCACTTCGCGGTTCGAGATCATCACCGAGACGAACTCGATCATTCACGACTTCATCGTCATTCGCCCCGAAGAACTCATCTCTGCGGATGTGCTGGCGGCGGCGACGGGAGACTTCATTGGCTACAGCATTCCGTCGCGCGGGTTGATCTTCGGCATTCTGCTGAGTTTCGTCGGCGCGATTGGTGTTGCCGGAGTTTGGCTTTGGAAGCGGCAGCGCCTCGAACGGCTCGGATGGATCGTGCCGGTGCTCGGTGTCACCAGTGCGGCTCTGCTGATCGGGATTGGCCGCAGCAATCGCAATGAGATCAGCGCGACAGCAGCGACCATTCAAGTGCTGCAAGGCATTCCCGGCAGCGATGACTCCGTCGTTCAGGGTTTGCTCGCGACGTATCACCCGGACGGTGCGCAGACCGCCTTCAAGGGAGATGCTGGAGGCCGACTCGTTCCGAAGATGACGGGACTCTCCGGCACGACGCGGCGCATGGTTTGGACCGATATGGGCCAATGGCATTGGGAGAACGTGCCGCAGCCGTCCGGTCAGGTGACGGTGCCGTTCACGGCGTCGAGCCAATCCGGTGAGCCGACGGAAGTGCGTGCGACGCTCGGCCCGAATGGACTCAGCGGCCGCATCTCGCAACTGCCGAATGGGTTTGCGGATCCAGTGCTCGTCACTCGCGTCGGGCGAATCGGCATGAACCTCAAGCCGAACGGCGACTTCGTCGCGACGACCGCCGACGTTTTCGGTCGTGACCAATATCTCGCCGCGCAACTGCTTAACGACGAGCAATCTCGACGACGGCAGATCCTGCAAAAGTTGTTACAGCATCCTCTGCGCCGAGACTATCCCGCTCAGCCCGTTGTGATGGGATGGACGGGAACGCGCGAGACGGGCATCGCGGCAGGGGACGAATTCAAGACAGTCGGCTCGGCGCTCAACATCTTGCCGCTGAAATTAGAGCGACCGGCGAACGGTTCGGAGTTCGTCATTCCGTCGCCGCTCTTGCCGTATCGCTCGACCTATCGCCCCGATGGCAAGCCGTCGTCGCAAGTGTTCGACCATCGCACGAATGAATGGCGCGACTCAGCAATCTTCAGCACTGTTTGGCTGCGTTTTCAAATTCCGCCCGAGCTGCTGCCGATCACTCCGCAGCGGGCTGAAGTCAGCATTCAGGTCTCGGGCCCCGTCGGCAAACTGGAGTTACTCGGTATGAAGGGCGATCGCGTTTCGTCGCTCGACACTCAGATGGATCCAGTCGGCACTGTCACGTTGGAAGTCACCGATCGTTCGATGCTCGCGGTCGCTGAGGATGGCGCACTGAAACTCGGCCTCAACATCGGCGATAAGAGTCGTCCTGAACTGACGCAGTCCGGCGGTGCCGACGGCAAAGCGAACTATTGGAGAATCGACGGACTGGGCCTCACGTTGTGGGGTAAGGCGGAGCAATAGGTCGTGCGAGTCGATGCGCGCGTCGCCGCCTAAGCATGCCTGAAGACCGGTTTTGGTCGCCTTTCGCTCTGAAGCTGTAATTTAAACGCCCCCGACCTTGCGTCGGGGTTTAGCGGCTTTTGCGCTACTCGAAATCAAGGGCCGTTTGAGTAGCGCAAAGGCCGTTGAACCCCCGGCACAAGGCCGGCGGCGAAAAATTCACAGCCTCAGAGCGAAAGGCGACTAACGGCTCGGCAATAATTCTGACACACCACTCATCACAGGAGTTGCTTCGATGTTGCGATCGGCGTTGCTTGCGGTTGTCTTCGTTGGCCTCTGCCTCGCGGCTTCGGTCGAGGCGGCAGAGAAGAACATCATCTTCATCATCGCGGATGACCTCAGTCCGACTCTGGGCTGCTACGGAGATAAGACTGCCGTTTCTCCGCACGTTGATGCGCTCGCGAAGGACGGCACGCTGTTCCTGAATGCTTTCGCAACAACGGCCAGTTGCAGCGCGAGTCGGTCGGTCGTGATGTCGGGACTGCACAATCACAAGAACGGGCAGTACGGGCACGCTCATCACTTTCACAAATTCATGAGCTACCCGAACGTCGTCAGTTTGGCGCTGCCGCGCGTGCTCGCGAATGCCGGTTATCGCACGGGGCAAGCGGGGAAGTATCACGTTGCTCCCGAAGAGGTCTTCCACTTCGAGACGTACCTCAAAGGCAACGATCGCAACGGCGTTGATCTCGCCGAGAAGTGCCGCAACTTCATCGCTGACAAGAAAGACTCGCGACCGTTCTTCCTCTACTTCGCGACGAGCGATCCTCATCGCGGCGGCGGCGAAGACAAGACTTCGCCTCTGAAGCACGCGCCGGATCTCTTCGGCAATAAGCCGAACAAAGGATCGTTCCCCGGAGTGAAAGAAGTCTTCTTTGATCCGGCGAAGGTGCCGGTGCCGAGCTTCTTGCCGGACACTCCTGAATGCCGCGCGGAGCTTGCTCAGTACTACCAATCTTGTGCGCGAGTGGATCAAGGAGTCGGTCGGCTGATCGAGATCCTCAAGGCAGAGAACCTCTTCGATAAGACTCTGATCGTTTTCACGTCCGATCACGGAATGGCTTTTCCCGGCGCGAAGACCAATGTCTATGAGCCCGCTCTGAAAGTGCCGTTCGTCGTTCGCAATCCTTACGAAGCGAAACGCGGAGTCGTCTCAAAGACGCTCATCAGTCATGTCGACATCACTCCGTCGCTGCTCGACTTCGCGGGCGGACTCGATGCAAAGACGAATGGTCCGAGCAAGCTCGTTGATGCTGATGACTATTGGAAAGAGCGCGGGCTCTATCAGCAGGACAATCGCAACGGCGCGAACAAGTTCGTGAGCTATCACGGCAAGTCATGGGTGAGCGTGCTCGGCAAAGAAGACTCAGACCTGCGCGACACGATCTTCGCGTCGCACACGTTTCACGAAATTCAGATGTACTACCCGATGCGCGTCGTGCGCGACCGCAAATACAAGCTCATTTGGAACATCGCGCACCCGCTGCCGTTTCCGTTCGCGTCTGACTTGTGGGATGCCTCCACATGGCAAGCTCAACTGGCGAAAGGCAAAGACGCGCCGTATGGCCGCAAGACGGTCGGCCAATACATCCAGCGCCCGGCGTTCGAGTTGTTCGACATCGAGAAAGATCCCGACGAGTCGAAGAACCTCGCCGATAGCCCCGATCACGCTGACGTTTTGAAGGACTACAAAGCGAAGCTGAAAGCCCTGCAAAAGGAACTGAGCGATCCATGGGTGATGAAGTGGGACTATGAGTGAGGGGCGAATTGGGAAGCGACTGCTCTTGAGGAGGCTCGGTCACGATGTGCGGCTGAGGGGGCGAATGAGTAATGAAAAATGCAGAGTATCATTCAAAATGCATACCTAAGGACCGCTGACCAATGACTAGGCCGCTAACTTTCGCGTTCGCTCTCGGACTTGCCGCCTCTTCGGCATTCGCTCAAGACGCTCAAAGCAAATTCGTCGATCACTCGCTGCTGATCGCGCCCGAGTATCCCTGCACTTGGCCGTCGAGCCCGTTTCCTCGATTTCAGATCAATCATCAGCGCACGATCGGGCCGGACTCGGCTTACAACGTCGATGTGCTGCTGATCGACGGGAACACCGGCACTCAGCTTGATGTGCCGCCGCATTCGGTCGCTCGACCGGATCTGAAGCGCGAGAAGTCCGGTCCGCTCGGGCTGAAGTTCACCGACAAGATCGAGGCATGGCAGTTCGGCGGCGAAGCGTGCGTCGTCGATGTCCGCGACTTGCTCGATCAAGCACCGAAGGGAGTCAGTCCGCTCGTCAAGCCGCTGCATGTTGAACGCTTCGAGAAGCAGCATCGTCCGCTCCGCTTCGGCGATGTCGCGTTGTTTCGCAGCGACTACTCGGACAAGTACTACCGACCGCTGCCGGAAGGCAGCCGCTTCATCGCGGATGCACTCGATCGCAAAGCGGCGGGTTATCCCGACCCCGATCCAGATTGCATGGAGTTCCTCGCAAAGCGCGGCGTCATGACGCTCGGCACCGACAGCGCAAGTATGGGACCGCTGCCGGATTTGGCTGAGCCGACTCATTACGCCGGACTCAAGCACGGCATGATTTGGACGGAAGGCGCGACGAACTTCGGAGCACTGCCCGCGACCGGCGCGTTCTATTGCTTGCTCGGGCCGAGGCACGCGGACGGGCCATACGGTGAAGGCCGCGCGTTCTCGATTAGCGGCGGCGAGTTGCCGAAGAAGTTGATCGAAGCCTGCAAACACAAACGCGCGGTCGATCTCTCGCCGGTGCTGTCACAAAAATTACCGGTCACATCGCCGGGCATTGGGACCGGTCAGCATCGGCAGGTCTACTTGAAGATCGACTTTCTCTATGCCGAGTACCTCGATCTTTATCATCACGCGCACTTGATGGACTCGATGGCCGGCACGCATCTCGTCCCGCCGTCGTTCGCGTTGCCGACTCGCGATGCCGTCCCAGCTTACGCGCCGGAAGTGCGCGGATGGCTTGCTGACTACGAGAAGAAGTACGGACCGCGCGGCACGTCGAGCATGACGACTGAGCAAGTGCCACTTGCATGGACTTGCGGCCCGGCTCGTGTAATCGATGTGACATCGCTCGTCGGCAGCACGAAGAAAGAGTCACGGCCGATGTCGCCCGAGATCACCGTCGCGCATCTGCAAGCCGACGAAAAGCAGCACGGCGAACTGAAGGCCGGCGACATCGTCATCTTTCAAACGGGGCATCTCGATCGGCACTTCAAAGCTCAGCCGAACGACTCGGGTGTTTGGGCCGATCCGCTCTCGGGCAAGAGCGAAGGTTGGCCGGCGCCGGGACCGGACGCGATCGTCTACTTGAAGAGCAAAGGCATTCGCTGCGTCGCGACCGATGCCCCGGATCTCGGCGGAGTGAACCCGCAACGTGCCGCGATGACGTATTGGGCACTCGGCTCAAAAGAGATGGTCGGAGTGGAATTCTTACACAACATCAGCAGCATCCCGCGCGACAAGAGCCCGTACTTCCTCTTCGCCGCGCTGAAGATCCGCGACTGTCACGGAGGCCCCGGCCGCGCAATCGTCTTGTGGTAGCGCCGTAGCAGTCACGCGATTGATAGGACGAATAGGACGCATAAGACGGATAGGACAAATAGGTCCGAGGGCAGCGAACTCGCATCGTCTGAGTCGTCTACGTCCTATCGGTCCTATTCGTCCTATTGACCGCAGCGACGAATGCAGGCTTGAGATCGTTCAGCCTCTACTTCTTGCGGCGGTAGCGGATTGCGTCTTCGTCGAAGGCGGCGGACTTTGTGTTGCTCACTCCTCGGACGGGCAGCGAGGTGCGCTGTACTTGATGTTCCACTTCGCCGGTCAAGTCCGAGACGAAGCGTTCGCTTGCTCGGTGAATGATGACGACGCGACTGGCGGAGTCGGGCTTTGCGGGATCGCGGATGATGCAGACGACTTCCGCGCCCTTCGCCGCTTCGAGCGTCTCACGCAATGACTCGGCACTCGGACCGGCGACGATCGGCGCGTCGTGCGTTCGGCTCGTTGCTCCTGACTTCGATCGCTGAGCAACAGTCGGCATCGAACGCGGAGCTGAGTCGAGTTGCAGTTCTTTCGTCGGCTGAGTCGGTGAGTCGGAGAAGAGAGGTTCTCTCTTCGAATCGCTGCTGTCGGCGAACGCGGGAGTCTCGAGCGCCTCGGGCAAATCAGGAGCGCGATCGGAGTTCTGCACGGAGTCGATCGAACGAGTCGCGAGGCTGTCTTCATCACCGCTCGGATCGAGCTGTCGCAGGCCACTCTTTTGCAGCAGTTCGCGGATCGTCTTCATGCCGGAATAGAGACCGCTGCGACCATTCGGATCAGCGAAGACGCAGACTCCGACAACTTCGCCCTTTGTCGAGAAGAGCCCGCCGCCCGACCGTCCCGACATCGGCACGCCACTGCACTCGATGAAGTCGCCGACATAGCCTGCAATTTTTGTGACACGGTGCTGCAACTTCGAAGGATTGCTTCCGCCGCCGCAGCCGACGCTCACAACGAGATCGCCTTCACGCACGGCCTTCGGCGAGATCCGAGCAACGGGCAAGACTTTCGGCGACTTCACCGCAACAAGTCCGATGTCCTTCTTGAGGTCATAGCGAATGACTTCACCTTCAAGCCGTTGATACTTCGAACCATTGCCTTGATCGCCATCGAAGAGATCGACTTCGACTTTGCCGCGCTGATCGAAGTGTCGGAAGACATGCCCGCACGTGAGGATCAACGACTGGCCGGGCTCACTGAAGATGACGGTGCCCGAGCCCCAATCCATTCCGTTCGCATCAGTGACGCGCAGTCGAACGCTGACCTTCATCGGATCGGAGCTAAACATCGCATTCGCTTCTTCTCCGATGTTCGCGCGGACGACGGGAGCGTTCTTTGTGGGCTTCGGTGTGCTTGCCAAAACGGTCCGCGGATCAGGAGCTTCAAGCTGCTTCGAGGACCAAAACTTCGTGCCGCTCGCTGACGACTTCGACTCAATGGCAACCGGCAGAGCGGCGACTTTCTCAGGGATCGAACCGGCCATCCGCCGCAGTTCGCTTTCCGACAACACGCCCGAGATGCGGCCTCGTTCTTCACCGCCGATGAGCAAGACGAACGTCGGCACTCCGGTCACTTTGAACTGCCGAGCAAGATCGCGTTCTCGATCGAAGTCGACTTTGCGAATGGCATAGCCCTGCTGCTGCAAGCGACTAACGACCGGGGCCATTTGTTGGCACGGCCCGCACCAACTCGCCGTGAAGTTGAGCACGACGCCGTCGGGATTGCCGCCCATCGCCGTCATCAAAACGGCTGCTAATGCCATTGCCTGCATGCGCGATCTCCATCCATGGAGTTTGTAACTTTTTCAACTCTCGAATTGGCGGACTTACAAAGCTCGGCACGGCGAGTCCCTGACGTGCGCGGGCTTGAGGTCATCCGCTTGCGGCTAATTTGTTGAGCGAAGCACGTCGTTGCTCATTCAAAGAATGAGCACTCGAACGGTTGCGCAACGCAAGGCCGCGAGTGAAAAGCAATGGCTGTGCCGATGCGTGAAGCGGTGCGGGATTGAAGCTCGTATCGAATCGCATTGGGCACGCTCTCCACTGACCCCGCGTCAGTGGAGAGCTAATTCGACAGCGCACCTTCGCGTTTCCGTAGCCGAGATCGTCAGATCTCGGAC
>CAZNMS010000304.1:0-10461 GCA_964573505.1 uncultured Planctomycetaceae bacterium
AAGAAGACGGCTCCGCCGAATGGGAAAGCGGTGATGAATCACCGCACTCCAAAAGTGGTCTTTGGCGAAGCTGTCATTCGTGCGGGCGGGCATCACAAGCTACTGCTTCAGAAGCATTGAGGACCGACTCGTACAACTCGTCGTACTGCTTGATGACGGCGTCCCAACTGAAGCGAGCGATGTGCTGCTGCAAGCGGGTCGCTCGTTGCTGAGCGGCGATGGGATCAGAGAGCGACTGCCGCATGGCGGCTGCGAGTTCGGAGGCTGAGCCCGGTCGGACCAATAATGCGAACTCTTCGGAAGGAATGAGTTCGGACACTCCCTCGACCGTAGTGGAGACAATTGGCACCGCCGCTGCTGCTGCTTCGAGCACGACATTCGGCATGCCTTCCCACTGAGACGCCAATACAAAGAGCGAACTGCCTCGCAGTAACTCAGGCACATCGCTGCGACGACCGATGCAATGCACGCGCTGGCCGAGTCCTCGTAACTCCGCTTCGCCTTTGAGTTCGTCCTTCAGATGTCCTTCACCGACGAAGACAAGCTGCGCGAGCGGGAACTCCGGTGCGATCAGCCGAAACGCGGATAGCAACGAGCGCGGGTCTTTCTGATCTTCGAGGCGGCCGACCGAGAGAATGGCTTGCGCGCGACGAGTTGATGCCGGCTGATCGTCGGTGCTTTGCTCGATGGATTGCTCGCACGAGATGCCGAGCTTCCGCCATTCGAACGGAGTCGCGGACTGAAACTTCGCGAGCTCAACGCCGTTCGGAATGACGACGATCTTCTGCGGGTCGAGACCGGATTGCTCGATCGAGAACTTCGCGACGGCTTCGCTCACGCAGACATGCTTTGTCACCGAGCCTTGCGTCGCGCGATCGAATGTCAGGCGCCAACGACTGCGCCGCTCGGCCACTCGAATGCCCGAGATGACGTTCGAGACGCGTGCCGCGCTTGCTCCCAGTCGCCCAATCAAGTTGGCATGAAACAAGAACGTCTGCACGAGCACCGGCGGCTGTTCGCTGAACGCGTCCGTGAGTTGTCGAACCGCGCTCCATGCATGCCAAAACTTGCTCAGCACACCGCTCGGTCCTTGAGCGAGGTCGAGACATCGCACTTCAAGCCCCGCGCGTTCGAGTGGCTCAGCAAGCGGACCGCGCGTGCTCAAGCAGTAGATCGCGACTTGCCACTTGCTCGGATCGAGTCCCGTCGCGATTCGTACAAAGGCTCGCTCCGCGCCGCCGTCATCGAGTTCGGTGATGACGAAAGCAATTCGACGCGGAAGCTCAGTTTGTCGGCTCGACATTGCGATCCTGTGTGAGACGGTGAACTCAGATGAGAAGAGGCGAGCAAGTGCGGCGCGTAGGACGGCCACTCATGGCCGTCTGCAATGTGAATTACAGGAGACGGCCTGCAGGGGATTGCTCTCCGCCGACCCCGTGTCGGTGGAAGCCGCGACTGGGCGGCTAAGGTTTCTTTGAGTAACCCAGTCGTCAGCGAACGACGACCTTCGGCTGCATTACAAGCACTCTGATTTTGAGATCCTTAGCGAATCAGTCGTTGCTCCCACCGACACGGGGTCGGTGGAGAGCGAGCAAAACGAGCGTTATGGACTGAGTTGTTAGCTCGCCAGTCGTTGCTTCCACTGACGCCGGGTCAGTGGAGAGCGTGCCGATCACTCAGACAAAGGACTGAATCGTCGGGCAGATGACGAGTTCAGGAACTCGGGCGCGCGATGGCAGGCATGCGACCATTAAGGCTGCTGCGGCGACGTCTTCGGGACGCAAGATGCGCGCACGATGCTCGGCACTGACGGGATTGGGACGCTCTTCAAGAATGGGCGTATCGACTTCGCCCGGATGAATTGTCGTCACACGAATGCCGTTCTCTTTCTCTTCGTCGCCGACCGTCTGACCGATCGCAGCGAGAGCGAACTTCGACGCGTTGTAACCGACGCCGCCGAGCTGCCCGGCTCGGATGCCTGAGATCGAACAGATATTGATCACGAGACCGTCGCGCCGCTGACGCATCTCCGGCAACACTTCTCGCAAGGTGTAGAAGACCGCGTTCGCATTGATCTGCATCATGCGGTTGTAATCCTCGGGCGACAGCTCGCGCATCATGCGCTTCTTCACGTTGATGCCGGCCGCGTTGACAAGAATGTCAATCTTCCCGAGTTGCTCGCGCGCCCAACCGACGAGCCCGCTGACTTGATCAAGTTCCGATACGTCCGCGGCTCGGCACGCAATCGGATGAGTTCCCTTTGCCGCCTGTGCGACGTCTTGCAGCCGTTCGATACGGCGTCCGCAGATCGCGACTTTGCAACCGGCTTCGGCAAACGCAGTCGCAATCGCAGCGCCAATGCCCGAGCCGCCGCCAGTGATCAACGCGGTCTTGTTGGAGAGAGCTGTCATCAGTGGTTCCTTCACGGTGAGAGATCAAAAGAGTTCGCTTCGGTGAGGTGCATGCCGAAGATCAATCGAAGAGAGCGACTTAAAGAGCGACGCAGAACTTGTCGAGCGGCTGCCAGTCGACGAACGCCAAACTCGGTCGCTTGAAGCTGAGCTTCTCGAATTCAGGGTCACGTTCTTAAGACTTCGCCGTCCCGTTCGAGATGCCGCAGGATGGAATAACTCTCACACCAAGGCTCGAAGATACAAAGCGTGATGTCTCGTTGATTTGGGACGCTGATCTCGGTTCTCGAGCGCTTGCAGCTTCGCGAGTCGGCAAATTGAACTGCGAACGCTTTGACCCATAGCCTGCGCGTGACGTCAATCACGGCGTGCGTTTTGAATTCTCGATGGAGTCGTTGCATGAAGTTCGTTCGCTGCTGCGTTGCTGCTGTCTTGATGGTGCTCATTGCACTCTGCGGAGTTCAGGCGGCGGACGGGCTTGAGAAGCTGCCGTTCAATCATCCGGGATTGGTTGTTGATCTCGGCGTCGGTTTGTGGGCATGGCCGGTGCCGTGCGATGCCGACGGCGACGGAGATTTCGATCTCATCGTCTCGTGCCCCGATAAGCCGTCGAATGGCGTTTGGCTGTTTGAGAATGCGAGTGGTGATACCTCGCACCACAAGCTTCCGGTCTTCAAGCCGGCGCGGCGACTCAGCAAGACCGTGCATTACGTCATGCCGAGCTACGTCGGCGGCAAGCTGCGAGTGCTCACTCCCGGCTTTGAATATCAGAACTTCGAACGCACTGGTCTTGAGCAACGCACGGTGCTCTCGGTGCCCGGCAACTTCTATAAGCCGGAGGGCAAGCAACCGAAGGGGCCGAAGGTTCGACACAATCAATGGCGGTATGCGGACTACGACGGAGACGGCACGCTCGATCTTGTGACCGGCATTGAAGACTGGAGTTACTACGGTTGGGACGATGCATGGAACGCACGCGGCGAATGGACCAATGGGCCACTGCATGGCTTCGTGCTCGTGCATCGCAATGCCGGAACGAATGACGCTCCGAAGTACGAATCGCCTTTCAAAGTGGAAGCGAATGGCAAGCCCGTCGACACGTTCGGCTGCCCGTCTCCGAACTTCGAAGACTTCGATCACGACGGCGATCTCGACTTGCTCTGCGGCGAGTTTCTCGACGGCTTTTCGTACTTCGAGAACATCGGGACTCGGACTGCTCCGCGCTACGCCGCCGCAAAGCGACTGCTGAAGTCGGACGGCACGCCGCTCACGATGGATCTTGAGATGATCGTGCCCGTTGCGTTCGACTGGGACAAAGACGGAGATCTTGATCTCGTCGTCGGTGATGAAGATGGCCGAGTGGCGTTGATCGAGAACGTGACCTCGCAGCGCAAGAGCCCGCCGCAGTTCTTAGCGCCGCGCTACTTTCAGCAAGAGGCCGAGACGTTGAAGTGCGGCGCGCTCGCGACTCCTTGCGGCTTCGATTGGGACAACGATGGCGACATCGACATCGTGTCGGGCAATACGGCGGGCTACATCGAGTTCTTCGAGAACCTCAGTGGTCCGAAGGTCGAGCAGCCGAAATGGGCCGCTCCGCGCAAGCTCACTGTCGACGGCAAGTCGTTCCGAGTGATGGCCGGTCCGAACGGCAGCATTCAAGGACCGGCAGAAGCGAAGTGGGGTTACACAACTCTCAACATCGCCGATTGGGATGCCGACGGCCTGCCGGACATCGTCTTCAACTCGATCTGGGGCAAAGTGGAATGGCTGAGGAATCTCGGGTTCGAGCCGGAGACAAGTGGCACCACTACGTCGCCCGCACGCTCGGGCCGTCTGCCGAGATTGGCGGCGCCGGCAACGATCGACGTTGAGTGGCCGAGCACTCCGCCGAAGCCGAGCTGGGTTTGGTGGCAACCGACCGGAAAGCAATTAGTGACTCAGTGGCGAACGACGCCGGTGCTGTGCGACTTCAATCGTGATGGCTTGCTGGATCTCGGGATGCTCGATGTCGAGGGCTACTTTGCGTTCTTCGAACGAGCGAAACGAGACGGCAAGCTCGTGCTTCTGCCGCCGCGTCGGCTTTTCACAGACGCAACCGGCAAGCCGCTGCGTTTCAACGATCGCACCGCCGGAGGCAGCGGACGACGCAAGCTGAGCGTCATTGATTGGGACGGCGACGGGCAGTTGGACTTGCTGCTCAATTCCGCAAACGCCGACCTCTATCGAGGACTCGGCCAGCAAGGCGAGCAATGGCGTTTTCAGCATGCTGGCACGCTCGCAAAGCAGAACATCGAAGGTCACGACGTCAGTCCGACAACCGTCGACTTCGACGGCAACGGCATCCCGGACTTTCTCGGCGGGGCGGAGGACGGGCGTTTTTATTACATGCGAAACTCGCGTTAGTTTGCGTGCCGCCGCATCCGACGGGGAATAAAAATGCCATCGTCCAACTGGACCTCAAGAGATGGAAACCATGATCAAGAATCAGCGCGAGTATCTCATCACGAAGTCTCAGGTCGCCAAACTCGCCACTGCTTTATCGGATGGACCGAAAGGCAAGACGAAAGGCACTCTGCATCCGCTCTTAAGGAAAGCACAGACGGATGCCCTGCGCAGCCAGTTGGCCGATCTGAAAGCGGAGCTAAAGCAGTTCGAGGCGCTCCAATCAGGCAAACGCAGCAAGCTGTCGTTGAGTTCGATCGATGACCTACCTCGAATTCTCATTCAAGGCCGTATTGCTTCGGGGCTGACTCAGAAAGATCTCGCCGAGCGGCTCGGACTGAAGGAACAACAAATCCAGCGCTACGAAGCGACAAACTACGCCTCAGCCAGTCTGTCCCGAGTTTGTGAAGTCGCTCATATGCTCGGTCTGAATGTCAAAGCGGAAGCGACGGTCGCTCCATAGTTGCCGACCGCATTTCGTCGAATGCCGGATCCGACCATTGGCAGATCTCAAGGACGAACTCATCTCCTCGATCCGTAAAGCCTCTTTATGAAACGAACGCTGCGAGTCGCGACGGCTCAATTCTCTGTCGAAGGTCAGATCAGCAAGAACCGGGCGGCGATCCTCAAGCTGATGAACTCAGCCGCTGAGCAGCATGCTGATGTCATCCACTTCTCTGAGACTGCACTCTCGGGCTACGCGGGAGTCGACATTCCGGATGTCTCTGCGATCGACTGGGACATGCTCACGCAGGCAACGCGTGAGATTCAGCAGCGCGCTCGCGAACTCAAGTTGTGCGTGCTGCTCGGCTCTACGCATCGTCTGTCCGACGGACATAAGCCGCATAACTCGGTCTATGTGATCGATGCGCGCGGGCAGATTGTGAATCGCTATGACAAACGCTTCTGCACCGGCAGCGCGGGCGGCAAACCGACGCTCGATCTGAAGCACTACTCGCCGGGCAATCGGGCCTGCGTCTTCAAGATCAAAGGCGTCACGTGCGCGTCGTTGATCTGCTACGACTATCGCTTCCCCGAACTGTATCGCGATCTCAAGCGGCAAGACGTGCAAGTCGTCTTTCAGTCGTTTCATAACGCTCGAAAAACGGTCGTCGCGGACGACGGCTACAACATTTGGAAAACGATCGTCCCCGCAACGATGAGCTGCCGCGCTGCTGAGAACCACTTCTGGATCAGCGCCAACAACAGCACCGCAAAGCCGTCGTGCTGGCCGAGCTTCGCCGTGAGGCCCGATGGAGCGATCGTCGGGCAATTGAAATTACATCAAGCCGGAGTGCTTGTGACGGACTTTGTGATCGGCGGCGACTACTTCGACGCACCGGCCTTGTGGCGACCGGCGGCCATGTGCGGACAACTTCACAGCGGCAGCCTCGTCGACGATCCGCGTTCAGCCGATGTGACGTGCTTATGACGCCGCAGTCAGAACTTGAACCGCTCATTGACGCGACGGGACGCGGATGAGTGCCGGCTGAGAGCGAGTTGCTTGAGGCCTCGAATTTGGATGGTCTTGGGGTAAGAGCGATTACATCGGGATTTAGAGGCTCGGTCGAGAAGTGTGTCTCAGATTGCTGTTCCAGTTTTGATGAAGACCGAAGACAGGTTGAACAGGAGCACGCAGAGGACGCAGAGAAGGAAGACTGAGAGGTCGTCTGCTGCATCTTTGTCGGTTCCAATGCTCGGGTTCGGAACGTGATACGAGGGGACCGGGAGCTGTCAGTATCAGCGTTCCATCAGCGTTCATGAGCGGTTCGAAACCTCTTTCGACGAGGTGCGAAGCGGTTCGATGCGTCGCTTCGAAATCGAGGTTCGACCGATATACTCCCGCCCGCTTTTGGCCCTGATTGGGCTTATTTCGAGACGCATTCTCTGAAGGATTTCGAGTTCATGAGCATTCCGACGATTGCTCCGGGCAAAACCAAAATTGGTTGGATCGGCACCGGGGTTATGGGTTCCAGCATGGTCGGTCATCTGATGGCCGCCGGGTTTTCGGCCACTGTCTACAGCCGCACGAAAGCCAAAGCTCAAGCACTCATCGAAAAAGGCGCCGCATGGGCGGCCAGTCCTAAAGCCGTTGCTGAGCAGTCGGATGTCATCTTCTCGATCGTCGGTTTCCCGAGCGACGTTCGCGAAGTGATGCTCGGAGCAGACGGTGCTCTTGCCGGTTCAAAGGCGGGAAACATTCTCGTCGACATGACGACGAGCGAACCGTCGCTCGCTGTCGAGATCGCAAAGGCCGCTCAGCCGAAGGGCGTGCATAGCGTCGACGCTCCGGTTTCTGGCGGCGACATCGGCGCCAAGAACGCGACTCTGTCGATCATGATCGGCGGAGATAAGGCAGTGGTTGATGCGCTCGCTCCGTGCTTTCAAGCAATGGGCAAGACGATCATTCATCAAGGCGGTCCGGGATCCGGTCAGCACACCAAGATGGTCAATCAGACGCTCATTGCGTCGAACATGATCGGCGTCTGCGAAGCGCTGCTCTATGCGTATAAGGCCGGGCTCGATCTGCCGACGGTCATGCAGTCCGTCGCTCCGGGAGCTGCCGGAAGTTGGTCGTTGTCGAACCTCGGCCCGCGCATGATGGCCAACAACTTCGATCCCGGCTTCTTCGTCGAGCACTTCATTAAGGACATGGGCATCGCGCTCGCCGAAGCCAAACGCATGAACTTGGCGTTGCCCGGACTGGCACTCGCGAACCAACTGTATGTCGCCTTACAGGCGCAAGGTCACGGACGAGACGGCACGCACGCGCTGCTGCTGGCGCTCGGACGGTTGTCGAACATTGATTGGAAGAGTCGGGGCTGAGAGTCATTGGTCCTTAGTCAGTAGTTAGAACACGAAGCGTTCTTGCTAATGACCAATGACTTCTCACTTCTTCCCGCTCTCAATCCAGAAACCCGCCCCCTCACTTCTTCTACCTGAGACACAACATGGCACGACGCGGAGAAATGTTTGCTGGCTTGACCGTTGCGATGGTCACACCGTTCAAGAATGGCGACGTTGATGAGCCAGCTTTGAAGAAGCTCGTCGACTTTCATATCGAGTCCGGCACGGACTGCATTTGCCCCTGCGGCACGACGGGCGAGAGTCCGACGCTCTCGCATGACGAGCAAGATCGAGTGATCGATGTTGTTTGTCAGCATGCGGCCGGGCGGATCAAGGTCATGGCCGGCACGGGCTCGAATAATACGAAGGAAGCCGTGCGGCTGACTCAGCACGCGAAGGCATCCGGAGCCGACGGCGCGCTGCTCGTCGCTCCGTACTACAACAAGCCGACGCCGGAAGGTTTCTTCCTGCACTACAAAGCCGTCGCCGAAAGCTGCGACTTGCCGCTGTGCCTCTACAACATTCCCGGTCGCACCGCGAAGAACATGGAGCCAGAAACGATCGCCCGCATCGCTGAGGCTTGCCCGACCGTTGTCGCGATCAAGGAAGCGACCGGCTCGCTCGATCAAGCGTCGCAAGTGCTCGCTCTGACCGACCTCACGCTGCTCTCAGGCGATGACAGCTTGACGCTCCCACTGATGTCAATCGGCGGCAGCGGCATCATCTCGGTCGTCGGCAACATCATTCCGAAAGACGTGATGGCAATGGTGAAGGCGTTCAACGACGGCAATCTGAAGGCCGCGCAAGAGTGGCATCACAAGCTGTTCCCGCTCTGCCGCGACTTGCTGGGTCTCTCGACGAACCCGATCCCGATCAAAGCTGCGATGCAGGAACTCGGTCGCGACAGCGGCGAACTGCGTCTGCCAATGACCCCGCTCAATGCCGCTCAGCGCGAAAGCCTGCGAGCGACGTTGAAGAAGTATGGGTTGATTTAGGGGTAATTAGGAATTGGGAATTAGTAGCTAGTAATTAGGGGCAGATGGGGCAGCAATCTGCAAAGAGTGACTTCGATGCGTCGAACTCAACCGCAATCTCATCGGCCGCGCTGCCCCTAAATACCAATTACCAATGACAAAATACTAATTGCCCAGCAACTTTCTCTCCTCGGAGCATCATCGTGATATTTGGATTTGGTAAGAAAAATGACACTCCGGATGACGACGAAGAAGAAGAGGAAATGGAATATGTCCTCTTTCAAGGTGCGGTGAACGGTAAGGACGCGAACCTAGACGACAACAAGAAGCTCGCGGCGGCGGGACTCGCGACGGCGAAAGAACTCGTCAGCGATGCGGTCGGTCGGCGATCGGAAGTCACGAAGCTCGAACCGCAAGGCGAGAAGGCCGTTGCGACCTTTCGAGTTGACGGCATTCGCAAGCCGGGGCCGAAGTTCCCCATTCAAAAGGCGAACGCGGTTACGCAGGTGCTGAAGCTGTTGGCGGGGCTCGACATCAACCTCAAAGACAAGCCGCAGATCGGCGGCATTAAGGCGACCTATAAGGACTACAAGATCGAGATCACGATCAAGACAGCTCCCGTCAAAGGCGGCGAACTGCTCACGATCATGTATCGCAATCTCAAACTGCGTCGCGATCGCCCGGACGACATTGGTGCGCCAGAGAGCTTGAAGAAGGTCGTTCGCGACTACACCGCTCAGAAGAAGGGTGTCATTGTTTTTGCAGGCCCGCCGGAGTCGGGGCTCACAACAACGGCGCTGTGCTTGCTGCGTTGCGTCGACGTCTATCTCTATCAGGGTTTCATCATTGGCAGCATCGGCACGCGCGAAGTCGTCAATGTACCGATCTTTAAGCCGGAACCCGGACACTCGCTCGATACGACGATCGACCGCATCAAGCGGAACGACGGCGATCTGATCTTCTTCGATAGCTTCAACAACGAAGAGAACTTGAAGACCGGCTTCCGTCGCGCAATGGACCTTGCGGTGTTGTCGGAGATGAATGCCGCCGACGCCGCTGACGCGATCGTGAAGATGTGCGAAGTCGTCGGCGATCGCGCTGCGGTCTGCGAGCACTTGAAGTGCGTCGTGAGTCATAAACTCATTCGCAAGCTCTGCACGAAATGCAAAGAGGCGTTTCGTCCGAGTCCGAAGCTGCTAGCTCAGATCGGATTGCCCGACGATACGTCGAAGCTGTTCCGCAAGCCCGAACCGCCAGAGCCGGATCCAAAGACCGGCGAAGTCCCGCCGCCGTGCCCGATGTGTGACGATGTCGGCTTCCGGACTCAGGCGATGATCTTCGAGATGATCGACATCACTCCCGGCATCAAAGAAGTGATCATGTCCGGCGGGGATGCTGCCGCGATCCGTGCTCAAGCGAAGAAGGAGAAGCAACTCACCTTCCAGCAAGATGCACTGCGACTGGTTGCTGATGGCTCAACGGGGCTCGAAGAGTTGCAACGCGTCTTCCGTCCGCCGACCCCGGCCGGAGCAGGACCGGCAAAGAAGGCCGTCGCGAAGCGTCCGCCGCCGAAGGGATAGCTTGCGGCGATGTCCAATAGCCCGAAGTGTTAGCAGGGACGAGTTTGATCACCGTCCTTGCTCATGCTTCGGGCTATTTGAGTTTTGGGAGGGGGCTTGCTTCTGGATTGCGCGAGGTTGTTTGGTGGCAGCGCCTTCGGCGTGCGATTTTTGGTTGGAGCGCGGTGCGAGGGATGCTCGCGAGTTGCGCAGAGCGCGGCCCGATGG
>CAZNMS010000305.1:0-10456 GCA_964573505.1 uncultured Planctomycetaceae bacterium
AGGAAGCGACGGACTGCAAGTCCGTCGTACCCAAAACGGATGTGTTCCTCAGGATGCGAATTCAGTTCTGGACCGACCGCAGGTCGACATCCCTCCCTGACTCAGCACGAATGCCTTGAACCGCTTCTGTTCTAACTCTTGAGGACTTCCGTGTTTTCTCACGCCACATTTGACCCGCGTGCGTGAATCTCAAACTGAAGATCAATGAACGAGTTATGGGATTGGCAGCGTCAGTGTCTGTCGCTTGCCTTCACGCAGGATTTCGACCGGAGCTTGATAGCCGCTCTTTCGCTTAGTCAGCGACCAAACAATGACGTCGGTCTCGCGCATGAACGTCTTCTGTCCGTCGAACGAGACGATCACATCTCCCTTCACAAACCCGGCCTTCTTGGCGACGTCGTGCGGGGCGTATTGGCCGACGTGTTGCACGAGCAGCGCCATCTCGCCCGCGGGGATCTTCAGTGCCTCACGCTCTTCGGCTGACATTGCTTTTGAAAAAAGGCCGCCGACGGCTTTGCGGCGGAGTTGCCATGTCGACGCGCGCCAGCCGATGTCGTCAATTCGGCGCCAACCACTTTCAAGCTTCAGAGTCAGAGGCACCGTCGCCGCGCCCCGACGTACGACGGCCTTCAGTGCTCCGCCTTCGGCGGATGTCTGATGTAAGACCCATTGCACGTCAGCAATCGACAGCAACGGCTGCCCTTGAAGCGACTCGATGATGTCGCCCGACTTGAAGCCTGCGACTGCTGCCGGTGTATTTTCTGTGACAGACTTCACGACGGCCCGCTGCTCGGGATCCAGAATCAGTCCGAGCGACTTCGGATGCGGATACTGGAACAGCACGTTGTCCGGCAGCACGGCGTTCTTCATGAGATACATCTCGCGCTGAGCGTCTCCGATCTGATGGCAGTGAATGCAACTGCGAGCCGGATTGCCGCTGTAGTCCAATTCGGAGCCATACTTACCGGCGAGCTGCGGGTACTTCTCCGGCGTCTTGAATTCAGGCGCCGGTCCCGTCTTCGCTGCCAGTGTCGACTTCACCTCATCAAACCTGCGATGCAGCTCTAACGCGCCTTCGAGTGCTCGACCGAAGCCTTCGACCGAGACATCGCCGACCCACTCAGTGCGAGCGGACCGAGTTCCGAACCGCCCATAGATCGTGCGGTCGGCATTCAGCATGAACGCGGCGAACGATTGGTCGGTGTCGTACTGGAACAACGACAGATCGAGACCATTCGCCGACACGATGCGCACGCAGACGAACTTGTCGAGCAGCGGCTTCACGCGCGGATGCGCGTCGATGATCTCATCGTCGAGCTTCACGCACTCTTCGCAAGGAATGCAGCGGAGTAAGACGAGCAGCGGCTTGCCCGTTTGCTTCGCCTTCTCGAACCCCTTCGTCAGATCTCCATAAATCCAATAGCCCTCGGCCTCGATCTTCTTACGGTCGTTGCGAACTTTGTCATCTCGGCTTTGAGCCATCGCCGATTGAGTCACGAGCAACGCACTCAGGCAACACAGCAGCCACCAACAACGCTTCATGGTCGGTCTCCGAAAGGATGTGAGGCATCTCGCCCGCCGAGCGAACGCAGTGCGGAATCAATTACACCTTTAGCCGAGCCTCACAAGTCACTTCGTCGGGTGATCGAGTGGCAGCAACTCGCGCCTCGATACCGAGCCATATGCAACTGACTTCGATCGAGCGAACCGCTTTCGATGCGCCTCGGTTCTGGCGTCTGTTGGGGCTATCTCCAGAAACTCGACTGCGATCTAACCGACGATTGGCTTTGATTAAGCCAAGATTTCGTCGAGCTACAGTCGGAGACTCACATGCAACAGTTGCACTCTCATTCTTCGCCTCGCTGCGTCGCGAAGCGGGAGTTTTCAATACACGAGATTTCGGGGAGTAGCGCAGGACTCGACCAACAACTGACTTCAAACCGAAATCTGACGAAGCGGCAGCTTCGGAGTCGTCCGCAGATCATGAGTAGGATCAGTTACACCTTACACCGAACAATGAAGGCCACTTCTTTTGCGAGTTCGTTCTGCGCCAGTCACTCGCGCTGATCCTTGTGCCATCGGGTTAAGACCTCTCGCGGTGCAGACGGAGTTGTTTAACGGCGAGCCAATGGCGTCGGCGTTTGGCTCGCTGGCAAGCCGTACTACTCGGTCGCCTTCGGCTTGTCGTTGAACGAGATGGCCTCAATTGAGACCGCGAGCCGTATCACTCAGATCGCAGGCTGCAGTTGTCCGGCCGCAATGTGCGGGTCTCCGCGCCTTGCTACCGATAGCGGCCAACAAGCGCCGAGGCGCCGGATCGGATTGAACTCCAACCGGAAGAGAACGAGGCGTTCTCAGACGGTTGAAAGAACGTGAAAGCGATCAGCACTAACGAAGCGGCGACGGTCAGAGAGGTCGTCCGCAACTTCTTGTTCTCGGCGAAGGTCGCGAGTAATGGAAAATACCATGCGCGCGTCACTTCGGTCTGATGCACTCGTTTCTGAGTGATCCCGCTTTGCAGGATGAGATCCGAGCCGAGTTCCATCTTCTCTTCGCCGGGCCGAGTGGCATCGAGGTCGATGCGGGCTAACTCCTGAATTAACTTCGGGTCGTGCTCTAAGGCAGTGACGACCTTCTTCACTTCGCCGACTTGCTGCTCAAGGTTCACCAGTTGCGACTGTGTCTTGAGATAGTCCGCTCGCAACTTTTCCCAAACGAGCGTCTTAGGCGCGAGCGCAACGGCTGCATAGAGACCGACAGCGAGAAGCAGTTGCCCCCAAAACAGCAGTGACGAAATCCATTCGATCGCTCGAGCTTGTGGGGCGGGGGTTTGCACGAAGACGTTCCATTCAGCCAATCGGTCATTAGGAAGCTGTCCAAGTAGCATGGACTTCCAGTCCGTGCTGCCTTCTGGGTATTCGCGATCGTCTGACAGTTGCCGTTGAGCACGGGCGAGAAGCCCATGCTACGACTGATCGGACGAGTAATACCGAAGACAAACCCTTTTCGTCGGATAAGTCCTCTACGTCCTATTGGTCCTATCGCAGACGCTGACCCGCAATTGCCAATGCTTGCACTCAAACGAAAACGGCCCGGCTGATGGCAGCCGGGCCGTCGGAGTTTCAGGCGTTGTTGCGAACGCTGCTCTGCCAGCGATCGGTCAGGCGCGAACTAAGAGATCGTCCCGCCGAAGACTGCCGAATCACCCAACATCTCTTCGATACGCAGAAGTTGGTTGTACTTGCAGATGCGGTCGGTACGACTGGCGGAACCGGTCTTGATTTGCCCCGTCCGCAAAGCCACTGCGAGATCGGCAATCGTTGTATCTTCCGTCTCGCCCGAGCGGTGACTCATCACGGCGGTGTAGCCATTTCGCTGAGCCAACTGCACGGCTTGAATGGTCTCGGTGAGTGTGCCGATTTGATTGACCTTCACGAGGATGCTGTTGGCGATGCCTTGATCGATACCCATCTGCAAACGCTTGCTGTTCGTGACGAAGAGATCGTCACCGACGAGCTGACACTTATCGCCGATAGCGTCGGTCAGCTTCTTCCATCCTTCCCAATCGTCTTCAGCACAGCCGTCTTCGATCGAGCAGATCGGGTACTTGCTCGCCCAGCCGGCGAGGATGTCGACCATGCCCGACGAGTCGACTTTCTTGCCGTCGATGTCGTAGAGCTTCGTCTTCGTGTCGAAGAACTCGGTCGCGGCACAGTCGAGAGCAATCTTCACTTGCTCGCCGGGTTTGTAGCCGGCTTTTTCGATGGCTTGCAGGATGACCTTGATCGCGTCTTCGTTGCACTTGATGTCAGGAGCGAAGCCGCCTTCGTCGCCGACAGCGGTGCTCATGCCTTGATCGTGCAGCACCTTCTTCAGGTTGTGGAACACTTCGACGCCGCAACGCAGAGCGTCGCTGAAGCTGTCGAAGCCGAGCGGCATGACCATGAACTCTTGCAGGTCGATGCCATTATTGGCGTGCGCACCGCCGTTGATGATGTTCATCATCGGGGCTGGCAGGCAGTTCGCGCCAACGCCGCCGAGGTAGCGGAAGAGTGGCAGCAAGCTGACTTGAGCCGCCGCATGAGCGGCTGCGAGCGAACAAGCCAGAATCGCGTTCGCACCGAGTCGCGACTTATTCGGCGTGCCGTCGAGTTCGAGCATCACGGCGTCGATCTGAGCTTGATCGGTGACGTCGAGATCAATGAGTCGCGGAGCGATCTCGTCATTGACGTTCTGCACGGCGGTCAGCACGCCCTTGCCGAGGTAGTAGCTCTTCTCTTTCGAGTCACGGAGTTCGCAAGCTTCGTGAGCACCGGTGCTCGCGCCGCTCGGTACAGCAGCGCGGCCGACTTGACCGTCTTCCAATTGAATATCGACTTCGACAGTCGGATTGCCTCGGCTATCGAGGATTTGCCGAGCATGCACTCCGGAGATCTGACTCATGTAGGATTCCTTACAAGAAGAATTGAATTGGTGATGTTTGAGGGGACGCTTCGCTATCGCTTGATAGGACCGATGAGACGAATAGGACGTAGTGGACGCATAGGACTAAGAAGATCTCTTTCGATTGTGACTGAGCATGAACCCTATCGGTCCTATTCGTCGTATTGGTCCTATGCGTCCTATGACCGACTGCTGCCAACTACTTCGCCTTCTTAGCAGCGGCTTTCTTTGCTGCCTTCTTCGGAGCAACAGTGGCAGCTTTCTTCGCAGCCGTTGGGGCGGCGGGTTCGGCAGCCTTCTTGCCGAATGCTTGCTCCCAGTTCGACCAGAATTTCGGATTGGTTCCAGTGCGGACGATTGGGCCACTCATGGCTGATGCTCCTTAGGGTGAATTAAGCGGTGTAATTGTTATGCCAACGATAGTCGCAGTCGTGCTGACCGCGACGAGCAACGGGAACTGTGAGCCGTTTCGCGAGGGGGTCAAAGTTCAACCGCCGCTTGCTCAAGGACGCTCGCCTTTGGTCGCGGAAGAACGCTCCAAAGTGGGTCGTTGCCTGCGAAAAGTCAGCCCTTTTCAGCGATTCTGGGCCGTGAAGCGCGGCGTGTTGTGGTTGTGTGCCTGCGCTTTGTCAAGGAGCGCCTCAAGCCCTAAAAGGCCGTCCGATTTCGGACTTTGCACCGCTCTTCAACCTCAGGAATTCGCTGATGCAACGAGCAACTTCGCGTCTCTCGCTCTCGTCCTTGCGCGGCTCGACTCGGTTCTTCCGCAGTGGTCTCGGAGTCCTTGCGGCAGCCGTCACCATTGGCTGCGGAGGAGCACCATCGAGTGCTCCCGCATCGAACGGCCCCGCTACTGCGACGGAGACCGCGACTGCTTCCGCCGCGCCAGAGGCAACGACAGCAGAGGCTGCGAATGACGCTGCTTCGAGTGCTGTTCCGAGCAAACCGGCAGACACGAAGTTGAAGTCCGAGCCGAAGATTTGGCTGAGCAGCGACGAAGTGCGCGACGGCTGGCTGCAACTCTTTGACGGTCAAACGCTGTTTGGATGGAAGGCCAACAACGATGTTGACTGGCACGTGACCGAGGATGGTTTGATTGAAGCCAGTCAGGGACCGGCGGGTTTGCTGAATACGACCGTGCCGTTTCAGGACTACGAATTCAAATGCGAGTACTGGATCGAGAAGAAGGCCAATAGCGGCGTCTTCTTGAGGACCGTCGAGAGTCCGAAAGATCCGGCTGCTGACTGCTATGAACTCAACATGTGGGACGCGGCGCCGGAGTTCAAAACGGCAAGCCTCGTGAAGCGCGGGAAGCCGACGAAAGAAGTCACCGGCGAAGAAGTTTGGAAGTCATGTTGGGTGAAGGTCGAAGGCCCGCGCATCACGGCGAAGTTCGATGGCGAAGAGGTGCTCGACTACACCGACGAATCACCGACGCGTCCGAAGACGGGCTTCATCGGCTTGCAGAAGAATGCCGGCAAAGTTCGCTTCAAGAACATCGCGCTGAAGCCGCTCGGAGCAAAGCCGCTCTTCAATGGCAGTGATCTCGGCGGTTGGAAGAAGGTCGACGGTTCGAAGTCTGAGTTTTCAGTCGTCGATAGCGCGATTCAGGTGAAGAACGGACCGGGATTTTTGGAGTCAGAGGGTTCATGGTCCGACTTCGTTTTGCAGTTCGAAGCAAAGACAAACGGAGACGCTCTCAATAGCGGCGTCTTCTTCCGACTCATTCCCGGTTCGAAAGAAGCACCTTCAAACGGCTACGAGTTTCAGGTGCAGAACGGTTTGAAAGACGGAGACCGCAGCAAGCCGGCTGATGCGGGATCGGGAGCGATCTTCCGTCGCACGACTGCTCGTTGGGTTGTTGCCAATGACCGCGAATGGTTCACAGCAACGCTCATCGCGCACGGCCCGCGTTTCGCCAGTTGGATCGACGGAGTGCAAGTCACCGATTGGGAAGACGACCGCGCGGCGGATGCAAATCCTCGCAAGGGCAAGAAAGTCGAAGCCGGTCCGATCAGCCTGCAGGGGCATGATCCGACAACCGACTTGCAGTTCCGCAACATCCGCGTCGCGGGCGAAGCAAAGTAGTGGCCGTAAGCAGCGAGGGGTCGGGTCTACGAAATTTCGAAATTGGCCGGACGCAGAGTCTGTTTGCGAGATGACTCTCACTCCCGCCAATTTCGAAATTACGTAGACCCGACCCCGGTGTATTTAGAGCTACTCGGCTACTTCATCGCGGGTAGTGGCACGCCGCGACGCGTTGAGAAGGCGAGTGCTCGCAGGCCGGCTTCGACGAGCGTCGGCAGTTCTTGCACTTTCGGAGCGATCGGCGGCTGACTCCGCAGTAGCACCGTATCGAGTGTGCGATCAAAGGTGACGGTGTCTGAGGCGGATGCGCCTTCGAGGTCGTCGTCGCCGGGAAGTTCGAGACTGTTGATCTCGATGCAGAGCGAGTCCGTCGCGCCGAACTGGCTTTCGATCTGCTCGGCAAATGCGAGTTGAATGACCGCCAAATTGATCGTCATCGAGCCGACTGATCCCAGCAATTGATTGAGCGCCAATGTCATCGCGGCAGCGGCGGCTTCACGACGAAGCTGATGCGTCTTTCGCGCTGTCGGGCTTGCGGTCGGCGAGATCCCGCCGATCTGACCGAGCACGACGTCAATCACATGATCAAGAAACTGAGCGGCAATGGGATCACGCTCTTCAAGATGCTCGCTCAACTTGTGATAGCGACTGCTGAAGTCCGGCTGAGCGTCATCAAGCCAATCGTCGAACTGAGCCGAGCAGCGAGCACGGCGACCATTCGAGTGACGAGCCGCGATCTCATCTTGATTCGATGCCGGCGGGAGCAGCGAATGAAACGTTGCTCCGACACTCAGACGATGACGCGGTGTTAGGCTCGATGATCGCAGCACAGCACGCTCCCCGATTGGCGCACGCAGTTCGAAGGGAGGGGCCATAAGCAGGTTCGTCGCGGCTGCAACGATGTCGTCAGCCAATTGAGCGAACAGAAATCACTTCTCTCGGACAACTTGCTCAACAGCAAGTCCGCGCCGACGAATGGTCACGGCGCAGCGATCCGAGAAAGGGCCGCCAGTTCAGACCCCTTTGAACTGGTCGGCCCATCCGGAGACGAATTGCTTCGTCTAATGTCCTTTCAGGACTCCAAAGTGCCTCAAATGTAGGCCTCACCTGAATCGAGCTACTTCCAAATTTCTTGCCTGAGTTCGTCGAAAAATCTGACGGTGGGCGACTCGACGAGAGATTGGCGTGCGTAGGATGGCCGCCCTCGGCCGTCAGCATTTTGGAAAACAGAAGACGGCCGAGGGCGGCCATCCTACGACGAAACGCAGGTCACTCTCGGAGCAACGGCAAACGAGCGTTGCCATTGGCGTGCAGACCGTCGTTCATCGACATGCAATCTGAATCACATTCCGCCTCTCACCCTGTTACCGATGTCTCCGAACGTGAGTTACCGAGATCCCCGGTCTCTCCAATTCACTCGCTCATGGAAAGTGACTTCTCATGGCTCGCTCTTTGATTCGTCGGTGTTGTGCGTTGATCGTCGTCGCGTTGAGTCTTGTTGCGTCGGGGCTCGCGGATGAGCTGCGCCCGCTGCCTGACTTCTTTCGCTTGCCGAGTGGTTCTGAGTTCGGCGCGTGCTCCGCTGTCGCAATCAATCAGCAGGGAGAAGTCATCGTCTTTCATCGCGGCAAGCAACCGTTGATGGTCTTCAACACAAAGGGCGAGTTTCTGCGAGCATGGGGCGATGACTTGATTGGGTCTGCTCACGGTTGCCGAGTCGACGCGGACAATCACATTTGGGTCACGGACATCGTGGGTCATCGAGTGCTCAAGTTCGACGTTCAAGGCAAGTTGCTGCTGTCGCTCGGGACGGGCAAAGCCGGAGCGACTGATGAGCAATTCAATAAGCCGACCGATGTCGCTTTCGGGAACGACGGCGAGTTCTTCGTCTCAGACGGCTACGGCAACACGCGCGTTATGAAGTTCGCTGCGAGTGGCAAGTTGCTCGCTCAGTGGGGCAAGCCGGGCAAAGGCAATGGCGAGTTCAATCTGCCTCATGCGGCGCTCATTGATCGAGTAGGTCGCTTGCTGATTGGCGATCGAGAGAACAATCGCATTCAGGCGTTCGATCACAGCGGGCAATGGCTCGCAACATGGAGCGGCTTCGCACCGTATGGAATCGCGCTCGACGGAAAAGGACGCCTCTACGTCGCCGATGCGCGAGCCCATCAAGTGCTGCGACTCACGAGCAAAGGCGAGGTCGAGCAGCGCTGGGGGAAGAAGGGATCAGCACCGGGTGAGTTCGATTTGCCGCACATGCTCGCCTTTGACGCGGCCGGCATTTTGTATGTCGCCGAAGTCAACGGTCGGCGCGTGCAACGCTTCGAATGCCGCTGAGTCAAGCGGCGTCTTCGTTGCGGCCTCCGTAGCCGAAGTCGTGAGACTTCGGACTCAGTCGCTGTGCCCCCCGAAATCTCACGATTTCGGCTACGGTCGATAGGAGTCGTCACCCTTCGGCTCGATTACCCCATCAGTTCCGGGATCGGGCGACCGTGCTCGACGATGCGCGTCGGGCGGCCGTTGAAGTCGCGGATCATCATGTTCGCCCAGTCGATGCCGAGGTGATGATAGATCGTCGCGAGGAAGTCTCCGGGACCGCAGATCCGCTCAATCGAATCTTCGCCGCGCTTGTCGGTTGCTCCCACAAAGCGACCGGGAGTAATGCCGCCGCCGAACCAAATGTTGGAGAACGCTCGCGGCCAGTGATCGCGGCCCGGCTGCGTTGTCCCGGCAGGAGCACTCGCATCGCCGCCGCCTGTACTTGCGGCATAGCTGATCTTCGGAGTGCGTCCGAACTCGCCCGTCACAACGACAAGAACTCGTTCGTTGAGGCCGCGTTCGTAGATGTCCTCGATCAATGCCGAGACCGCTTGATCGTAGACCCCCGAGCGAAACTTCATCGCGTCAAAGACATGATGATTGACCGCGTGATCGTCCCAATTATTGACGCGGCCACACAGCGGCCCGCTGAGGCTCGTTGTGAGCACATCGACTCCGGCTTCGATCAAACGCCGCGCGAGTAATAATTGTTGCCCCCAGGCGTTGCGCCCGTAGCGATCTCGAATCTTCGGATCTTCCTTGCTGAGATCGAACGCATCCTTCGTTGCGGGGTTCGTCAGCAGCGTCATCGCTTGAGTCTCGAACTCATCGAGTGCCGCGAGTTCGCCCGCTTTGTCGAAGCCGCGTTCGAGCGTATCGAGGTTCTGTCGCAGCGATGATCGGCGGCCGAGTCGCTTCACTTGCCCGGCGTCCGTGAGACCGATGTTCGGGACGTTGAAGCTCGGATTATTCGGGTCACCGGAGACGACGAAGGGCGAGTACGTATCACCGAGATAAGCCGGGCCGTTGTATTCAAGCGGCGGGTTGATCCCGACATAGGGCGGCAGCGGACTTTGGCGCGGACCATTCAGCGAGCGAGCGTAATTGGCGACGGTCATCCAATCGGGATAGCGCGGCTTCGGTTTGTCGCGTGTATCGGAATCTCCCGAGAGCAACTGCATCGAGCCCGCCGGATGTCCGCCCGCTGTCCCGCGCATTGATCGAAGCACGACCATCTTGTCGGCGAGTGCCGCTTGCTTCGGCAGCAAGTCGGTGAACTGCAAGCCGGGCACCTTTGTGTCGATGACGCTGAAGGGCGTGCGATACTCGCTATTGGCCTTCAAATTCGGATCGTACGAGTCGACGTGCGACAGTCCTCCGGGTTGCCAGATCATGATAATCGCGTTCTTCGAGCGATTATTTGCACTGGTCTCAGCGGCCATTGCGCGTTGCTGAGCTTGCATGCGAAGAATGCCCGGCAAGCTGAGCGTCGCGAAGCCCGCCAGTCCCGTTTGAAGAAACGCGCGGCGGCCTCCGGCAAACGGAATGGGACCGGGACAACTCGATGGATAGGAAGTGCGATTCATGATGGCTCCCTGAATTTCTG
>CAZNMS010000306.1:0-10364 GCA_964573505.1 uncultured Planctomycetaceae bacterium
AGGACTTCCACCTCGCTAATTCAATCCACTTGGAAGCGCACTAGCATGGACGCCCGCGTCCGAGCGCGGTCGCTCTCGGACGTAGGCGTCCGAGCTACAGCGACCCAGCGCATCGACAACAAGTTGTCGATGCGCTTGCTGTAAGCGCCGATCGTGCGCGAAGTCCGTTAGAGGTCGCGATAGAGCGCTCGGCTGACGGCTCCGTGATTGGCTTGCGCGACGGTCGCGGAGAAGTCAGCGAGATAGCCTCGCGTATGCACGACGGGTTGTGCGCGCCACTGAGCGCGACGGGCTCCGAGTTCTTCGTCGCTGACATGCAGCACGATCTCGCCTTTGAGCAAGTCGAAGCTGATCGCGTCTCCGTCTTTGACGAGCGCGATCGGACCGCCGACGACTGCTTCCGGAGCGCAGTGAACTCCGATCGCTCCGTGCGAGACTCCCGAGACGCGCGTGTCTGAGACCATTGCGACTCGTCCGTTGAGTTCAGGCACCGACAATGCCGCTGAGGCCACAAGCACTTCAGGCATGCCCGACGCAACGGGGCCGAGCCCGCGCAGCACGATCACGCAGCCCGGCTTAATGCGATGCTGCTCGACGGCATCCGCAACGTCTTTCGCGCTGTCGAAGCACATTGCATGACCGTGAAAGCGCGGGTCTTGAAGACTCGACACCTTGAAGACGATGCCATCCGGCGCGAGGTTGCCGAAGCAAATCTGCATGTCGGCAAAGCCTTTGAACGGCGCGTCGATCGGCGCAATTAAGTCGTGCTGTCCCGTCGGCGGCTCGGGCGCGTCAGCAACGTTCTCGGCGATCGTCTTGCCGGTGACGGTCAGCGCGCTGCCGTCGATGACTCCCGCGCGAATGAGATGCTTCAGCAAGACCGACGTGCCGCCGATCTTGTGCAAGTCGACCATCGTCTTTGTCCCGCGCGGAGCAAAGCTGCAAAGCACCGGCGTCTTCTTGAAGATCGCTTGCAGGTCTCGCAGCGTGAAATCGACTTGCGCTTCTCGCGCGAGAGCGAGCATATGCAGCACGCCATTCGTTGAACCGCCCGCAGCTGCGATCGTCGCTGCTGAGTTCTCAAAGGCTTTGCGCGTGAGGATGTCGCGCGGACGAATTTGCTGCTCCAACAAGTTCCGCACGAGCAGACCGGTACTCAAACACTCGGCCTGCTTCGCGGGATCGATCGCTGGAATGGAGCTGCTCTGAGGCGGCATGAGCCCGATCGACTCGAGTGCGAGTCCCCATGTATTAAAAGATGCAGCAATGCCGCATCCGCCGGCGCCCGGGCACGCCACTTTCAAGATGTCGTCCGCTTCTTGCTGCGGAATCGCGCCAACAGACGCTGCGGCTTGCGAGTCGTAGACATCCAAAATCGTGACATCGCGCCCCTTGTAGCAGCCGGGCTGAATGCTGCCGCCGCTGACGATGAGTCCCGGATAGTTCATGCGAGCGAGCGCCATTGCGAAGCCGGGACCGTTCTTATCGCAGTTATGCAGTCCGACCATCGCGTCATAGCAGTGAGCCGTCACAACGCACTCGGCCGAGTTCGCGATGATGTTGCGCGAAACGAGACTCGCGTTGCCGCCCTCATGCCCCTGAGTGATGTTGTCGCTGACGCCCGGCGTACCGAACGGAAACCCGAGCATTCCGGCAGCGCGGCAACCTTCCGCAATCTTCTGCCCGAGCGCGTACGCATGCAGGTTGCAGAGATTGCCTTCGAGCAGCGGAACTCCGATGCCGACTTGAGGCCGATCAAAGTCGGTCTGCGTCATGCCGAGTCCGTAATAAAACGCAGTGATTCCGCGCTGCCATCCGCGAGTCAGTTGCTGGCTATTCCAATTGAGAACGGTCATCCGATCGGATCCTTCTGAGGGTTCAAGAGAGTGTGAGTGACGCATTCGATGCGAGAACGGAGCGAGATATAGAGGACGCGCGCGGCAACTCGTAGTTTGAGGCGAGCAATGAAGAACTGCGGCGTCATTAGCAATCATTGCTTGCTCAACGGATGCGGAGCAGAAGGCTCGGGCGCTTACCCCTCAATGCCGTGCTCGAAAGTCCGTAGTCGCTCCAAGAGTTCTTCCGGGCGAACGATCTCAGTTCTGCAGAGAAGTTGGCGCAACTCGGAGTCGGCGGCGATGTCTAAGAGATCATTGTCGCGAGTCACGAGATAGATCGCGCCGACTCGCCGCGCGAGGTTGAGATAGCACTCATCTTTCGGATCGCGAGTAAGACGGATTACATCAGGCACATCGTCGATGAAGACGGAGTTGCCGACGAGATGACTGATGAACTCAGTCACGAATCCTTCCGTCAGTCGCGGAAACCGGCGCTTCAACGAAAGGCGGCGAAGAACGTCTGCAACTTCATCGAGCACTGCGCGGCTCACATAGAGTTCGAGGCGACGTTGCCGCACGGCGCGAAAGCACTCCGCAGCAGGACCATTCGGGTTCACTGCGGCCTGAAGAAAAATCATGCAATCAAAGACGACCTTTATGAGCATGAGGACGCACTCTGCTTCGACTGCCATACCTCTTCGCGAATCTCTTCGACCAATACATCGAGGTCATCTTCCGTCAGCCCCGTCGCATTGAAGTCTTCAGCAATCGGGCGACAGAGTTCATCAAAGGCTCGCTCAGCGTCGTTAGGCGTTGAGTCGACTTCGGCAGTCCCGGTGCGATGACATGCAGTCGCCTTAAGAACCGGCGACTCCGCTGCTGTTGTTCGCGTTCGAGACAACTTCTCTTTGACGGCATCGAGAATGAATGCCGCAGTGCTCTGCGAGACAAGCGCCGAACACTGACGAAGTTCAACTTCGAGTTCAGCGGGCAGTTCGAGAGTGACAGTCATGAGGAACACCTTTTCGAAACGCGACTGCTTCCGGCAATCTGCCGAGTTGCGGGACACAGCTTTGCGAGAGACTGAGGATTTCAACAAAGGTCGAACGTCGTCGTTCAGCTGGGGGCTTTGCCAGAAGTGTTTGCTCGTGTTGTCACGATATCGAGCGGCACAAGGTCGAAAAGGCGGAAACTTATCGACGAGCCCTTGCTTCATTCGAGAAGCGCTCACATCAGACCGCAACGCCGTCTTGAGGTTGTGCGAGTAACAATTCTTCCTCTGACTGCGACCGCGCGGCGCGATTCAAACTCACCTTGTCGCACTTTTGGCAAGCCGATATTTCACTCGCCCTCTTGTGATCTCATCTCTTTCTCGCCTTTCTTCGAAGGCTGCCGTGCTCGGGACTCGTCGTCGATTCGGCTTAGTTCTCACGAGCGGACTTCTCCTTTCTGGATTTGCCGTAGCAGCAGGGCTCGATCCCGACCCGCGCGGCTTCGGTACCCATCAGCAACTTCTTCTTCCCCCCTGCACCTTCCAATCTCAGTTTCATCTGCCGTGCCCTGCGTGCGGCATGACGACGTCGTTTGCTCACTTTGTCCGAGGACATTGGCGGCAAGCGATGTTGTCGAGCACGACTGCTTTCGTACTGGCTCTCGAATGCCTGCTGACGATCGTTTGGTGCTCGGTCAGCGCCTATCGCCGACGGTATTGGCTGTTGGCGAGGCCCGATCTCGCAATCGCATGGCTCGTGTTCCTCTTGTATGTCGTCGGCATCACCGAGTGGTCCGTTCGAATCCTGTCTGCCCAATAAAGCTCAGCGCCGCAGAACCTCTGCGTAATTCTTCTTCCAGTCTTCAACTCCCGTCTTCACTCATGCACCGAAACAGCTTTCAAACCGGTTGCCGCTCGCTCTGTGGCTTGCTTGCCGTGCTCGTTGCGGTGACCTGCTTCTCAGGCTGCTCACTGTTCGTGATGGCGGGCAAGATGCTCTTCGGTGATCCGAAGGTCGAAGCGACATTCAAAGAGCGGACGGGGGTCGATCTTGTCAAAGAGGACAAGAAGCTGCTCGTCATCTGTAGGACTCCTTACATCGTGCAGAACGCGATGCCGTCGCTCGAATACGACCTCACGGACGGCATTCTGAGGCGGCTGAAGCAGCGCAAGATCCGAACGGTCTCGCCGGACAAAGTCGCGGAGTGGATGGACGAGAATGGCGGGGACATCGGCAATCCCTCGTTGCTTGCGAAGGACTTCGATTGCGACTTCATCGCGATCGTCGAAGTCAATTCGCTGACGTTCTTTGAAGAGAACAGCAAGGACATGTTGCGCGGTCATGCGAGCGGCTCGATCCGCGCTTTCGAAGTCAAGAAGTCCGAAGGCTCTGACTCGAAGCAGAGCTATCAGGTCTATGCCGGTGAGTTCACGAGTCAGTATCCCGAGTTCAGTCCCGTTTCGATTCACTCTGTTTCCGAACGGACTTTTCAGAAGCAGTTTCTCGATCAACTGGCGACGCAGATCTCCCGCCACTTTCACGATTACCGCATGAGCGAGACGGTGCAGTAAAGGATTGCGATATGCCGCTTTGCTGGAGTTCATCCACTCGCGTTTCGTCTCAGTTCCGCTGGCTGGCGGGGCTGCTAACGGCGCTGGCGTTGACGGTCGGAATTTCTGGCTGCAACTACGTCGTGCTGCTCGGCTATTTGATCGGCGGTCCGCCTTCGATCGAACCGGACTTCGACGCACTGACGGGCAAGTCGATGACCGACAAGAAGGTTGTCGTCGCGGTCGCGTGCTTTGCTCCGAAGGAAGTGCGTTATGACTTTTCGAACGTCGATCGCGAAGTCGCGCGGTTCGTGTCACATCGACTGCACTCGCACAAAATTAAGGTCATTCAACCCGACGTCGTGCAGCAGTGGATCGACGAAAATCACGACTACGACGAACCCGAAGAGATCGGTGCCGGAGTCGGCGCAACGCATCTCGTCTATATCGACCTCACCCAATTCACGATCTTCGAAGAGAACAGTCAGGACCTTTATCGAGGTCGATCTGAGTCCTTCGTGACGGTCTATGAAATCGACAAAGAGACTGGCGCGGGAGAGCAGATCTATAGCAAAGAGTTGATCTCTCGCTTCCCGCTCGCAGTGCCGCGCTCGGCTCAGGAAGTCAGCCGGCCCGCGTTCTTGATGCAGTATCTGACGCGCCTCAGCGAAGAGATCGGTCGACTGTTCTACGAGCACTACAACGGCGACGACATGTCGGACGCGGCGTAGTTCGGACGCGGCGAGAGTGGTCGCCTTTCGCTCCGCGAAAGTGCGTCTTCAAACGCGTCTCTGTCATTTGAGGCGTCAAAGCACGACACGCCTCAAGGAAGACGCTCTTTCGCGGAGCGAAAGGCGACCATAGCTCGCAGACTTCGCCTTCGTTATTGCCGAAACGGCTCTGTAATACTTCCGACATCAGGAGTTCGAACAATGTGCGTGCTGCGTTGCTTCGCACTGCCTTGCTTACTGTCGATCGCCGCCGCATTGCCGCTGTCTGCGGCTGACAAGATTGGCGAGTCAGCCGACGACGCTCGCACGTTTTCGGTGCGGTCTCGCTTAAAGGTCGACGGCACGATCTCGACGGCCGGTGCAGAGGGCAAAGCGACCTCACTCAAACTCGCTGTCGACGGCAAGCTGACTTATCTCGAACGGCGGCTGCCTCCGGGCGGTCGAGACGCTGAAGCACTGCGTTCGATGCGCAACTATCAACTCGCTGAAGCTGACATCACGGTCGGCGATCGCAAGACGATTAATCGACTCGATAAGACCGCTCAGCAGATCGTCGCTGAGGGACGTCGCGAAGGCGTGCGGGTCTACTCCATTGCAGGACCGATGACTTACGAGAACGTCGAGCTGCTCCGGACTCCGGGCGACAGTTTGGCGCTGCTCGGTTTGCTGCCAGTGCAAGAGATCGACGCAACTTCCAATTGGGCGCCTCCCGCATGGGTGCTGCCGTGCTTAGCCGGAGTCGAAGCCGTCAGTGAGGCGACTGTGAACTGCAAGATCGAAAAGCTCGACAGTCAATTCGCGATCATTGCGTTTGAAGGTCGGCTGACGGGTGCTGTTCAAGGCGCGGTGACGAAGCTCACCGTCACTGGCAAAGTGGCGTTCGATCGAACCAATAAGCACATCCGGCAAGCAGTCGTCGAGCAAGACGAAGAACGCGCGATCGGCGCGGTCAGTCCGGGCATGAAAGTGAAGGCGACGATTCATGTTGATCGTGCTCCCGTCAGCGGCAGCAACGCTTTCTCGGATTCGGCTCTCAGTCGAGTGCCCATCAACACCGAACCGCAGCAGCTTGCATTGTGGTTCGACGCCCCATGGGGCCTGCGCTTCGCTTACGACCGCAACTGGCACGTCTTTCATCAGAAGGAAAACGTCGCGGTCTTGAGGCTGATGGATGCCGGCTCGCTGATCGCTCAATGCAATGTCTCGCAGATGCCGACGCTAGTTGCGGGCACGGTCACGTCGATCAATCAGTTTCAGGACGACATTCGCTCGTCCTTAGGAGCGTCGGTCAAAGGCTTCTCGGAAGCGGCCTCAACGAAAACCGCCTCGGGCATCACGCTCTATCGAGTGGTCGCGACGGGCGAAGCGCAGAAGGTGCCGATGCATTGGCTCTATTACTTATGCATCGCGCCCGACGGACGGCAGACCGCGTTCGTCTTCGCGGTCGAAAGCCGCTTGATGGAGCAACTCGCCGCGCGTGATCGCGAGATGGTCGAGTCAGTGATCTTCGTCGGCGGCAAAGCGAAGTAAGGGTGCCGGACCGATGGGGCGAAAGCAGCGCTAGCGCGCGGCAGATGAGAACGTACCAGCGTTTTTTGTACGACGGACTACAAGTCCGTCGTACCTGTCAAAATGAAACGCGTGCAAGCCGACAAGAAATCGCGAATTGGTAGTACGTCGCATGCCTCATGCGTTCGAACGACAGCGTCCTCACAACGACATGATCGGCGACTCGCTGACGGCGCGGCTCTGCGCGGGCACGACTTTGCCGTCGGCCATTTCGATGATCTCGTCACCGACATCAAAGACGCGGCTGTCGTGAGTGACGACGATCACCGCGCGATTCGGTTGCACGGCGACCTTCTTGAGCAACTCCATCACGGTGTGACCGGACTTCGCATCGAGTGCTGCTGTCGGTTCGTCGCAGACGAGCAATTGCGGTTCATTCACCAATGCGCGCGCGATCGCGACTCGCTGCTGTTGCCCGCCCGAAAGTTGATTCGGGTACGACTTCGCGCGATCCGCGAGCCCGACTGCCGCAAGCATCTCAGTCGCTTTGCTGACGGCTTTACTTCGCGACCATCCGCCGATGATCAGCGGGACTGCGGCATTCTCAGCAGCCGTCAGCGCGGGCAAGAGGTTGTATTGCTGAAAGACGAAGCCGATGCGTTCCGCTCGAAAGCGAACGAGCCGCTTGCCGCGCATCGCATGCAGTGGCACGCCGAAGACTTCGACTTCTCCCTCAGTCACATCGAGCAAGCCCGCGATGATCGAGATGAGCGTCGTCTTGCCGCAGCCCGAAGGGCCGACCAACAACGTGAGCCGACCGGGAGCGACCTCAAGATCGACGCCATCAAGCGCGATCGTCCGTGTCTCACCCGAACCGAAGTGCTTCGAGACGTTGCGACAAACAACGGCCGCTCGCCCCGACGAATCTGCGGCAGTCGGAATCGGCGACGATGAAAAGAGTCGGCTCAACATACGGGCCTCTGATGTCGTTTAAATTGCATGACGCGGGCGTTGAAGTCGCAATAGGTCGTAGCCGAGATCGTCAGATCTCGGGGCCGCAGCGACTGCGTCCGAAGTCTCACGACTTCGGCTACGAAGCAGACTCGCACGCACGCTCTGCAATTTGAATTACCCTCGAAACACAACCGCCGGTTCCAACACCAGCACGCGATGAATGCTTGCCAGTGCCGTCAGCATGATGATGACTAAGACGGCGGTTCCGGTTCCGATGACTGCGGTCGATGTCATGAAGAGCCCCGCGAGCACGGTGACATGACTCGTTCCGACGAAGAACAACGCTGTCAGTCCGATGCCGATGCCGAAGCCGATCGCTCCGACGAGCACGCCCTGCAACAGAATCATTCCGACGAGTCGCCCGTTCGTGACGCCCATTGCTTTAAGGGCTCCGAACTGCCGCAAGTTCTCGACGGTAAAGAGATAGAAGGTCTGACCGGTCACTGCGGCGCCGACGATGAAGCCGAGCGTAATCGTGATCCCGAAATTGACCGGGATGCCCGTTGAGCCGAGGAAGTACACGATCGTCTTCCAGAAGAACTCATCCTGAGTGAGCGCCATTAAGCCCGTCTGCTTTTCGATCCGCCGCGCGACGTCCGTTGAGGTCACTCCTTTGATCGGCTGAGCGAGCACGAACGACATCATGCGTCGGCCCGGCGGTGCATAATTCGCTGCTGTCGAATACTTCGAATAGAGGATCGGCAGCGTCGTGAAGGGAGCAGAGGCTTTGCAGACGCCGACCAGTACCGCGCGGCGTTCGTTGATCTGCAACTCGCGACCGAGTTTGTAGGGCTCGTTCGGCCACATGTATTCGTAGCCGGCTTTATCAACGATGAATGAGTCCGGTCGTCGCAAGTCCGATAACTTGCCGATGACCATTTCAGCCGGTGCTCCGACAAAGGTCGCGTCGTCGAGTCCGAACAAGATCACCGAACGCGAATCGCCGTTCTCCAGTCGCGTCATCAACTGGGCTTTGTAGAGCTTCACCGCCCATGCAACGCCCGCGACTCCGCGCACGCGCTGCAGGTCGCCGTCGGCCAGTGCCGGTGCTTCGTCGATGAAACGCACTTTGTTGTCCATCACCCAAATGTCGGCGTCGCGAACATCGAGAATCTGACTGGCGGTGCGTTTGAGAATGCCCATGAAGATCGAGACTTGCTGACACATCAGCAGCGTCGCAAAGGCAACTCCGAAGATGAGCCCCAGAAACTTGCCGCGATCGCCCATCAACATCTTGAGCGCTATCCATCTCATGCTGCGGCCTCTCGTGAAGGGCTCTTTGGACCGAGCGAGTGATGGGGCGAGAAGAAACCATTCGATGCGTCGTTTAAGAACGAACTCATGAGCGCCGCTCCTTCTTCGTCTTCGCGGCACTCTTCGCAGTCGCTGAGTGTTCGATCGCCGCCAAACTGAAGTCCGTGATGTGCCGCGCCAGCGTTGCGACACTGAATCGCATGCCCGGTGCGCTGCTTGAGAGTTCGGTCATGACCGCTCGACCAAAACGATGATGCAGGCACTGACCGACGATGCTGGCCGTCGTCAGCCAGCGCTGTTGCTGAGTCGCGCCCGGCATGAGTTCGGTGACGATGCTCATCAGCATGCCGTGCATCGGGCGAACGAACTGCCTGACGAACTCCGCACATGCTCGCGTCGGAAAGACCATTTCTCGCATCACGAGTTGAGCGTGCCATGCCGGCTCGTGATCAACGACAACGCGATTGAGTAGCGTCGAGACAAAGACAAACAGTCGCTCGCGCGCCGGCATGTCGGGCGACAACTCCGGCAGCGGCACGCGGTCCATACAACCGCTCGCAGCATGCTGCACCGCCGCGACGTAGAAGTTTTCTTTGTCGCCGAAGTGGTAGCTAATCGCAGCGAGATTCGTGCCCGCCGCCTGACAGATCTCGCGGACCGTCGTTGCTCGATAGCCCCGCTCCGCGAAGATCGGCCCCGCAGCATCGAGCAGCTTGAGTTGCGTCTCATCCATTGCCGGAGTTCCCCGAATCGTCACATCTTGAAACCAACATCGTTTCGAGTCATTCAAACGTTTGTTTGAAATCTATCAAACGTTTGTTTGGTAACAAGAGGGTGTCGGCAGATCGTCTGAGAATGAAGGGGCTCGTTGCGCAGAGTCCCAAGTGAGTTCGTCGTCTGCCGACATCGTGAGAGGCCGTCGAGAAATATTGTGGCTCGACGCTCCGCGTCGAGAATCCCCGTTGTACTACTTAGTTCGCGATTTGTTGTCGGCTTGCGCGCATTGTAGGACGCGTTACATAGTCGCCTTTCGCGGAGCGAAAGGCGACTATCGGTTGCGGCTTCGCCGCGTCGTTCTACCGGAGTTCTTCCTCGGGACTCACGACGCGGAGCGTCGTGCCACTCTTCTTCGAAAGCCTCTCACGACTTCAGTTACTGAGATGTGCCGGAAGCAGATCTCTTCGTCCGGCGCCCGGCTCAAGCCCGTTGCTGCGAGCCCTACGCTTCTCGATGTGCGGGGCTATTATCCCGCCCCTTTTGAGCAGCCCGGTCGAAGTTTTCGCTTTGGAAGTCGCTGCCGTCGCTTTGTCATCGGCAGTCGCGAAACCAAAACGCCCGCGAAGTGGCGACAGCGGGTTGAGGCATTGCTTCACCAATTGGTCTGCTTCGACGAATGGCAAGCGGCAAATCGGAAGCCTGTCGATCGTCGCCTTTCGCTCTGCGAAAGGGATTTTCTCTCGGGGCTTTTGCTCCGCA
>CAZNMS010000307.1:0-10325 GCA_964573505.1 uncultured Planctomycetaceae bacterium
TACTGCTTCTGCTTGAGGACTTCGGCGATCGTCCACTCATTGGAGTTGATGCCGACTTTGCTCTTCGGGCCAAACGCACCGAACACACTCACGCGGTTCGAATAGCAACCGGTTAGCAACGCCGCTCGCGATGCCGAACACACGGCTTGAGAAACATAGAAGCTCGTCAGCTTCATGCCTTCGCGCGCCATGCGATCGAGATGCGGAGTCTCGATGTCCTTCGCATCAAACGGACCGATGTCGGCATAAGCGAGGTCGTCGGCAAAGATGACGACGAAGTTCGGAGTCCGCTCAGCAGCTTGAATCGACGACGCCGCGAATGCTGCAACAGTAGTTACACATAAGGCTGCAAGCTTCCAAAACGAGACTCTCATTGCGACTCCGTGCTTGAAGTGAATGCGGATTGAAGATGCAGCTCGCATCAGTAAGCGAGCGATGCCGTCAGAGAGTTATTTCGTAGCGGTCGCAAGTCGTGCTTGCATCCGTTGCATGCGGAGAACGCAACCTCGCAGCCGATTGCGAGAACCGCGTTGAAGACACTCGCTGCCGACATCGAGCAGGCCCGAGAGATCCGAGTCGGTCGAAGTGCTCTACGCAGTCGGACTCAGCAGCAACAAGAGCACGGTCACGACGACGAACGCGATGACCGAGCATGTTGCTGCTTGCTGATCGACGATGCCCTTTGATGGGCCGAGTCCGAAACTCGGACCGATGCCGTTCCACAAGACGAAGCCGACTGGAATCGTCACGACACCAAAAAGCCATAACGACCAAATTGGCGTCTTGAGCAGCAACATCTCTCGCGCATCTCCGATCGCGTCGAACGACCCGATGCCGATGTAGGCCCCATTGGCAATCAAGCAGAAGCCCACCCAGAAACGCGGCAGGTACTCATGCCGAGACACTCGCAACTTCACGATCAACCAAAAGGCGAGTGGGATCGCGACACCGCCAATCGGTCCGCCCCAAACAACGAGCAGCGGATGAGAATTCGGATCGACGTCCGTGCGAGAGATTGCGAGCGGATGAAGCACGACCTTCGTGACCGTGCCGCCGGATGTAAGAGCCGCTACAGCATGACCGGCTTCATGTGCCGCCATCATCAGCAGCCAACACAACGGCAAGAATGAGCCAATCAGTAAGCATTGAGGCAACCGCAAAGTGAAGGACGACGATAAATGCATCAGCCTGCCGTCAGTTGCGACGCCTCTTAGTGAATTCCCGAGTTCGTAGCATTGACGCCTACGTCCGTGCTGCGTCGCTGCCGGACGTAGGCGTCTGACCTACACGACGCAGAATCCGGGAAGCCGTTCGCCAACGATCTCTTAGTGGATCAGGATGAACTCGTTCGAATTCAAGTAGGCCCAGAAAAGATCCTGCAACGCAGTCGCCAACGGCGTGCTTCGATCAGTCGCTGCCGTGCGATGAGACGCGTTCTCTCGAATGAGAGCCCGGACCGCCTTCACTTCATCAGCAGTCGGCTTACGCGACAAAGCCGCGAGTGCGATCGCTTCGATCTTGTTCTCGTCGGTCCCCTTCGTCCGCATCACTTGATCGAGATAGACGCCCTTATTGGCTTTGAGAGCTTGCTGAATCAGTTCGCCATTCATCATCAGCAAGGCTTGCGGAATGTTGCCGTCGAAGAGGTCAGCTTCATCGTTCTCATCGGTCTCAAACGACACCGCAAATTGTTCGAGCCACTTCTGACGCCGTTGCTCAACCTCTTCCCAATTCGAGCCGAACGTCTGCCGCGCGTCAGTCGCGACGAGCAGCGAGTCAAAGGCTTGCTCAACCGACATTCGCTTCACATAGGTCCGACTAAAGAGCGGTTCGACTCCGATTGACGGATCGTCTCGGTACTCGCCCGCCCCGAAGCGGCTCGTGAGCTGATAGGTCTCGCTGCGGGTGATCCATCGAATCAATTGCTTGACGTCGAAGTTGCTGCGAACGAACTCGCGCGTCAGCCGATCCAAAATCTGCGGATGGCTCACTCGCGCATGCGGTCCCATATCGTCGACCTGCGGAGTGAAAGCGGCTCCCATGAAGTGCAGCCACATGCGGTTCACAAACGCGCGAGCGATCTGCGGGGAGTCGCCTTGAGCCATGAGCTTCGCGAGTTCGCCGCGTAAGTTGTCCGATTCCGTGCTGACCGGCTCTCCATCGAAACGCGGATACGCCGCTTTCATGACGCCATTGCGCATCTCGTAGTAGATCGCACCCGGATGCGAGTTATGCACGAGCACAACTTCTCGCGTCTTCGGGTTCCCCGGCTTCGGACGGTCAACGACCTTGATGTCTTTGAAGAAGCTATTGAACGACCAAAACGAATCCTGCTTCAGGTCGTTGAAAGGATGATCGTGACACTGGGTGCATTGGACCTGCTGACACAGAAACAGCTTCGCTGTAATTGCTGTTGCAGGCACCGCTTGATTGTTGAGATGAGCAACGAGGAAGTTCGCGGCCCCGTTTTCCTCGGTGCTGCCTTCTGCGGAAACGATGTCGGCAACGACTTGATCCCATGAGCGATTACGAGCAAACGCTTCGCGCAAGAATCGCTGCATGGAGGGGCGATTGACCTGCCGCGGATTCGTGCGACCGATCAGCAAGTTCGTCCAAATCGTCGTCCAGTTGCGGACATAGTCCTCGTGATCGAGCAGTTGCTCGACCAATAACTCGCGTTTGTTGGATCGCTTATCGGCGATGAAGTCGCGGGTTTGCTTCGCGGTCGGAATGTGACCGACAAGATCAAGGTAAGCCCGCCGAACCCACTCGCTGTCATCCGCGACGGCTGCTGGCCGCTGCTCGTTGTCTTGCCAAACGCGATGTAATTCAGAGTTCACGAACGCGAGCACGGACTCGTTCGATCCGCTCTTCGAATTCAGCTCATCGTCGTTCTTTGCATCTGCTTTCGCGACGACAGTGTTCGGCGCCGGAGCAGGCGTCGGTTCTTCTAATTTGTTGACGTGATCGTTGTTGAGCGCGAGTGCGATCGGCTCGGACGAGCCGCCTTTTTGATTCCCGTCTTGAGCAACTGCGGAATCAGGATGCTGTGAGTTGTCCAAGTTCGGTTGCGGCGTATTCACAACGACATTGTCGTTGCGAGGACCGCGAAAGAGGGACCAAACAACAGCCACCAAAAACACGGTCGCAAAGACCGAAAGATGGGCAGTCCAGTTTCGACGAGTCGCGACAGGTTGCGGCTCAGTCTCATCAGCTTGCAGTACGCGAACCGACTTTCGATCGCGAGTCGACTTTGCACGAGCATCGTCGCCGCCCAGAGCCGCGTTCCAATGCAGTGAACCGTGCAGGTCCATGTAGCGGATGTAGGTTCGACGTGCTTCAGCGTCGTCGCGCACGAGTCGCTCCAACTGTTGAAATTGCTCGGGCGAAATTCGCTCTTCGAGCAACAACTCCAACAGTTCCAGCACTTTCGTGTTGGTATCGGGAGCACTCATAAAGGTCACGTTTCTGATTCGCTGACGCTCGCTCTTCGAGCATCAACTAAGACGGTTTCTCAGCAGAGAGGCGACGAGTCACGCACTCAAACAGTGTTTTGCGGATGCGGCTAAATGACTGATAGACGGAGTTCGCAGGACGTCCGATTGTTTCAGCAACCGAGTTGCCACGATTGCCCGGCTCATACCTCAGTTCAATCAACTCGCGGTCTTGCGGTCTCAGCTTTTGGAGACACTCCTGCAACGCGGTCCGACGATTATCGAGTTCGTCCTGCGTCTGCTCTGACTCGGCCGCAATCGTGCTGATCAAGTCATCGGAGAATCGCAGTTTCGAGTTTCGCTTTTTGTCGCGGTAGACGAGCACTTCGAACTTCGCGATCTGAAAAGCCCATGCGACGAAGTTCGTTCCCAATCGGAACTGCGAATACTTCGACCAAATGACGACGTTCGTTTCTTGCAGGATCTCTTCAGCGTCATCGGGATTCCCGACGAGCGCCAAGATGTGCAAGAACAGTCGGCGTTGATTGCGGCTGAAGAGTTGAACGAACTCTTCGCTCGGCGGGCCGACCGGTAGTTGTGGAGCCGATGCGGTATTCACGACGCACGTCACTCTCGGGAAAAGCACGGTCCAGATACGAAACGCGGGAGCCAATTGGCTCCCGCGTCACGCTTGTCTGAATCACCCGGCACGAGGCTAGCCGATCAATTCAGCGATCGGAGTTCCGCCGTTAGCGATCTTCATCGGACGACCATTCTTCGAGGTGTGAACAATGCTCGTCGGGATGCCCATCGCGTGCGCGACGGTCGCCCAAATGTCGCCCGGCTGATAGGTCTTAGTAACGCAGGCCGTGCCGTCAGCGTCGGTCGCACCGACAGCTTGCCCATTCTTAAGACCGCCGCCACCGATCATGACGCTCCAGCTCGCGGCCCAGTGGTCGCGACCGACGTCCTGATTGATACGCGGAGTACGAGCGAACTCGCCCATCCATACCAACGTGACGTCGTTGATCATGCCGCGCTGCTTGAGGTCTGCAACGAGGCCCCCGATGGCTGCGTCGAGTGTTGGCAGACGCTGAGTCTTGAGCGTGTTGAAGACGTTGTTGTGCAAGTCCCATCCGCCCAGTTCTACTTCGATAAATGGCACGCCGACTTCGACGAGACGACGAGCCATCAACAGGCTGCGAGCGAAGCCGTTGTTGGCTCCCATTCCCATACCCATTCCGCCGCCAGCGCCACCGACGAGACCATAAAGCTCTTTCGTCTTCTGATCTTCTTTGTCGACGTTGAAGGCTTCCATTTGCTTCGAGGTCATCAGGTTGACGGCCTTCGAATAAACGTCCTTGTGGGACTGAGGAAGCTCACCGCGCTTCGACTCGATGAAGTTCTTCTCAATGACGCTCAGCATGCCGAGACGCTGATTCATACGAGTCTCACCAACGTCACCTGCATCGGCGTTGCGGATGCGACCGTTGTTGTCGACAACGAACGGAGCGTTCATCTGGCCGAGGTAGCCGGGGCTGCCGGCGCCGCCACCGATCGAGATGAAGCCGGGGATCTCGAGATCCTTTCGCTTCGAACCGGCTTCGTGAGCGATGACCGAGCCAAAGACCGGATGCACGACCGTCGGATTCGGGACATAGCCGGTATGCATGTAGTAGCGGCCGCGACCGTGATCGGCTTCGCGGGTGCTCATCGAACGCACGATTGAGAGGTTGTCGAATTGAGCAGCCGTCTTCGGCATGTGCTCGCTGATCTGCACGCCCTTAGCGGCAGTGTCGATCGGCTTGAATTCGCCGCCGTTCTTTGAGCCGGGCTTCAAATCCCAGATGTCGATGGTCGGAGGACCACCGCTCATCCACATGAGGATACAAGCCTTTTGGTTCTTCTTCGCAGTCGCGGCATTCGCTTGAACATGGCGAATGAATTCCATTGTTGGAACCGTTGCCGCAGCTGCTGCCATGTGCCGCATGAAGTGGCGGCGTGACATTCCGTCGGGAGTGGGGAGAAGCATTCTGTCGTGCCCTTTCCTAAGAGTTAGAAGAGTCAGTGACCCGATTGGCGACCGCGAAGCTAAGGCATGCTCCAATGGGTCGCAAGCTGTCGGATCTTGGCCGGACTTGTGATCGGCAGGATTGCTCCTGTGTCGTCCCTGAGTCGCCGCAGACGGCTACATAACTGGGACGCGGCGGAAAACATTCGTCGTGATTTGAGAAAATCATGAAGCAAAGTCGCACGGCGAAGAGACGCGGCCATCACCACTCGGCAGATGCTGGTAGATCGGGATAGATGCGTCTTTCATCAAGCAGATTGCGTGCGTGATTGAGTTCTCGAAACGAGCGGAAGAGGATCAAGATCGAGAGCAGATTATGGCTGCTCGTCAAATTGCAGGAACTTGATCGCGCCCCTACCAAACGGGATGTCTGCGTTGAGACCGACGGATTGTCGCTCTCGACTGATCTTCGAGCCAAATCAGTCTCTGCTGAAGGAGTCGCTCATGAGAGCTCGTTTGCTGTGCTCTTTATTCGTGCCGCTATTGGGAGTCTCCTCATTAGCTCTGTCTGCTGATGAGCTTGATCCCAAACCGCCGAAGGCCGCGAAGCTTCCGCCGGCGACAGCACCTGCGGCCGTTGCATACGACCGAGTGACGTTTCACGCCGCGCCGAAGCCTCTTCCGAAAGGAGCAGTGACTCACGAATGGAAGACATTTCTCGGACCAACTCAGAACGGCATCTCGACTGAGACGAAGCTGCTCAAGAAGTTTCCGAAAGGTGGGCCGAGTGCCGTTTGGGAACTCAGCAAAGGAATCGGGTATGCGTCGCCCGCGATTCAAGGTGAGTATCTCGTTTATCCGCATCGCGTGAGGAACGAAGTCATCGTCGAATGCCTGCATCCTGAGACGGGCAAGAAGTATTGGGAGCATCGCTATTCGACCGAGTACGAAGATCGCTACGGCTACGGCAGTGGCCCGCGAGCGAGCCCCGTCATCGACGGCGACTTCGTCTACGTGCTCGGCGTTGAAGGGCAGTTTGCTTGTCTCGAACTGAAGACCGGACGCGTCGTTTGGCAGCGGTCGATCAATAGTGAGTTCAAGGTCCCGCAGGATTTCTTCGGGACCGTCGGCACTCCTTTGCTCAGCGGAGATGTGCTGATCGTCAACGTTGGCGCTCCCGGCGGGCCGTGCGTTGTCGGCTTCAATAAGCAAACGGGGAAAGTGGTTTGGCGCGCCGGTGACAAGTGGGGGCCGAGCTATGCCTCTCCGATAGCTGCTGTGATCAATGGCAAGCCGCGCGCGTTCGTCTTCGCAGGCGGAGACAGCAATCCCCCGACTGGCGGTCTGCTTTCGATCGATCCCGCGAATGGAAAGATCGACTTTGAGTTTCCGTGGCGCAGCAAGAAATACGAGTCGGTCAACGCGTCGTGCCCAGTCATCATCGGGAACAAAGTCTTTATCTCCGCGACCTACAAAGCGGGCAGCGCGTTGCTAAAGATCGGCGCGGACTTCAAGCCGACGACCGAATGGACTCTGCGAGACACCGAGCACAACGAGACCGATGACGCCGTCGGTTTGCACTGGAACACAGCGGTGCATCACGACGGTTATCTCTATGCGTTTGACGGTCGCAACGAGCCCGACGCATCAATGGTTTGCTTCAGTCTCAAGGACGGCAAAGTTGCCTGGCGCAAGATTCCCGAGTGGAAAGAAGAAGTCACTTTCAACGGCAAGACTCAGGCGATTGAGATGAGCACCCTGCGCGGCAATCTCATGCGAGTTGATGGGCGGTTTCTGTGTTTGGGTGAGTACGGTCACCTCATGTGGCTCGATCTCACTCCGCAGGGCTACAAGGAATTGGACCGCGCCACATTGTTCTTGTCGCGCGATACATGGGCGCTGCCGGTGCTGAGTCGCGGGTTGCTCTATGTCAGTCAAAACAATCCAGACTTGTTGAACAAGAAGACTCCGCGACTGTTTTGCTTCGACCTGCGAGCAGCAGAGTCTGAGTAATTGAAGTTACTCACAAGACTCGCGTGAGCGGCAAGTAGCATGGACTTCCAGTCCGTGCGCGTCTTTGTCTTGATCGCCGTCGTTTGACAGTTGCAGTTCAGCACGGGCTAAAAGCGCGTCCGAGTCGCCTGCGATTCGGTCCCATGCGCGTCGGTCTCCAGTTGGAGTGCGTTTGAAAAAGCAAAGACAGCACGGGATGGAATCCCATGCTACGACGACTCAGGCATGCTCCTCGCGCCGACGATCAGCTCGTGATACTCGGCTTTCTCTGAATTGATTGGCGTCTTCCGTATGGCTGTTGTGCCACACAAAGTTTTCATTGTCGGAGCCGGTCCCGGAGACCCGGGGCTCATTTCGGTCAAAGCGGTTGAGTGCCTCAAGCAGGCGGATCTCGTGCTCTATGACGGGCTCGTGAATCCGCTGCTGCTGACTCATACGCGAGCGGCTTGCGAGCGAACTTGCCGCGCGGCGAGTCCGACCGGTCGACACATTCCGCAAGCAGAGATCAATGAACGACTCGTTGCTGCCGCGAAGCAGGGGCTGCGCGTCGTGCGACTCAAGGGCGGCGACCCGTTCATCTTCGGTCGCGGCTCAGAAGAAGCGGCCTACTTGCGAGCGCACGGAATCGACTTCGAAGTCGTGCCGGGCATCACTGCGGCAGTTGCTGCCGGTGAGTACGCGGGGTTCTCGTTGACTCATCGAGAGCATGCGTCGCAGGTCACTTTTATTACCGGGCACGAAGCACCCGATAAGCCGGATAGCAGTCTCGATTACGAGTTGCTGGCGCGACTGCCGGGCAGCCTCGTTTTCTATATGGGACTAGCGCGATTGCCGGACATTGCGGCATCGCTCTTGAGTCACGGTAAATCGCCGACGACTCCTGCAGCCGTCATCAGTCGCGCGACGACGCCGTTGCAGCGAACGATCATTGCGCCATTAGCCGAACTGCCGGATGCCGTGCGAGCGGCTCAACTGCATGCTCCGTCGCTGATCGTGATCGGCGAGTGCGTGCAGATGCGCGAGCAGTTGCGCTGGTTTGAAGATCGGCCTTTGTTCGGAATTCGAATCGGGATCACTCGGGCCGAAGGGCAAGCGGATGCGGCTATCTCGCGAGCAATCACGCTCGGCGCGCAGCCCGTCTTGATGCCGGCCATTCGGATTGAACCGCCAGCAGATTGGTCGGCAGTCGATGCAACGCTGAAGCGTCTCGCAGAGTTTCAATGGTGCGTCTTTACGAGTGTGAATGGAGTCGACGCCTTCTTTGAACGACTTTGGCAGCAGCAGCAGCAGCAGCTTGATGTGCGTGCTGTCGGGCATTTGAAGTTTGCGGCGATCGGTCGTGCGACGGCCGAGGCGCTCGCGAAGTTGCATCTGCGAGCAGACATTGTCCCCGAGAAGTTTCGCGCAGAAGAACTTGCTGCGGCGCTCGCTCCGTATGTTGCCGGTCAGCGAGTTTTGTGGGCTCGTGCGAGTCGCGGTCGCGATGTATTGCCGACCGAACTGAGAGCTGCCGGTGCGACGATTGAAGAGCTTGTCGTCTATCAAAATCTCGACGTCACCGAATTGCCGGAAGACGCATTGCAACTCATTGAGTCCGGTGAGTTGCATTGGATCGGGCTCAGCAGCCCGTCGATCGCGCGCGGTTTAGCGCGGCTCGTTCCCGAGTCATTGAAAGCTCGATTGGGGACGAGCACGAAGCTTGCAGCCATCAGTCCGGTAACCGCGCAGGCGGCACGCGAAGTCGGACTTCCGATCAACGTTGAAGCGACTGAGTTCACATGGGACGGGCTCTTCGCAGCGATCGAACGCGCGGCCGATCGGCAGTGAGATCACTCTTGAAGCAAGCGTTCGCCGCGAGCCCGAAGTTGTCGCTGTCGTTTTTCCTACATTGCATCTGTAGTGCGGGACTACGTTTGCGATTTGTCGGGTGCGGACAAGCTCGCGCGGCATCGGTGTGCCGGTGCGAGCAAGCGTGATCTGCGTCGGTCGTCGAGGCATCGATCAGAGTTTGTTCGCGAGCGCCGGCCCACTCTCAGAAAGCTCGCTTGTCACACCCTACTTCAAGATGCAATTCGTCGCGGGCGCGTCATGAGATGCGGCGAGCGGATGACGGGACATGCTCATGCTGACGCCGACTGAAGACATCGAGACCACTCAGCTTGTCGGTTCGCGGTCGATCGTCTTGAGGATGCCGCGACGCCCCGAGGACGTATTGGCGAATGCGGCAGCGAGCGGTTCGCTCAACGAGACCGATCCGTACTGGGGCTTCTTATGGCCGAGCGCAACCGTGCTTGCGGAACTCGTGCTCGCACGACAATGGCCGCAGCGATTGAAGACGCTCGAACTCGGTTGCGGCAGCGGCTTAGTCGGACTTGCGGCGCTGTTCGCGGGGCTCGATGTGACCTTCAGCGATCTCGTGCCGGATGCCGTTGAATTGGCTCGACGCAACGCTGCTGCGAATGGGTTTGAAGACGCGCGGGCGGTCGTGCTTGATTGGCGCGAACCGCATAGCGAGCAGTTCGAACTCATCCTCGCGAGCGACGTGCTCTATCACCCGGAGCTACATAAGCCACTCGTCGCTTTGATCGACCGGATGTTGGCCGCGACTGGCGAATGTTGGATCGCAGATCCCGGTCGAACGGTCGCGCGTGAGTTCTTGCAGGCGTTGAGTGACGCAGGATTGAGTTACTCATTGAGAGACTCAGAAGGTCGCGATGTCCTCATGCCACTGCCGGGGCGATTTGTTTTGATCGTCGTCAAGCGGCCTGCTTGATCGAGTGGCGGCCATCGTACGAAGCGGCGAAGCCGCAACTGATAGTCGCCTTTCGCTCCTATGAGAGCTGCGGCGTCAAGCGAGAATTCGGGAC
>CAZNMS010000308.1:0-10229 GCA_964573505.1 uncultured Planctomycetaceae bacterium
GACGGACTACAAGTCCGTCGTACCAGTGTTCCTCACCCATTGTGCCGGCCCGCCCAGTGAGGAACTTTTCTTCGATGCTGCTTCTTTGTCTTTGGCAACAGCTCGAAACTCAGTCCCCGCCGACGCGAGGTCGGCGGGCTGAAGGCGATTGCGATTCGTTGCCCTCTCTTCCTCTGTCGAGCTCACCGTGACTGACCCGCGCGACTACTTGCGACCTGATGTGTTGGCGAAGCTGACCGGGCTTGAGCTCAAGGCGCGCATGATCGTCGAAGGCTTCGTCTCGGGACTGCATAAGAGTCCGTTTCATGGCTTCTCGGTCGAGTTCGCGGAGCATCGCGAGTACGTCCCCGGCGATGACTTGCGGCACGTCGATTGGAAAGTCTTCGGCAAGAGCGATCGCTACTACGTCAAGCAGTATGAAGAAGAGACCAACTTCGCGTGTCATCTCGTGCTCGATTGCAGCGAGTCGATGGACTACGGCTCAAAGGACTCGCCGCTGACGAAGCTGGAGTACGCCAAGCATCTCGCGGCGGCATTGGCTTATGTCGTTGTCCGACAGCAAGACGCCGTCGGGCTCGTGACCTGCGGCGAAGAGGTGCGCGACGTGCGCCGTCCTTCCAGCCAAGCGTCGCATGTCAAAGAGCTATGCCAGTTGCTCGAACGCACGCCGCCGAGCGGTGAAACGTCGCTCGGTCCCGTGCTGCATGATCTTGCCGAACGCATTCGCAAGCGCGGCGTTGTGATCGTCATGAGCGACTTCTTTGATGACCCCGCATCGCTGCTGCTGGGACTCAAGCATCTGCATCACCGGCGTCACGATGTGTGCCTGATGCAGATCATCGACTCGGCTGAGCAGGACTTTCCGTTCGACTCGCCGATGCTCTTCAAAGGGCTTGAGTTGCCGCAGGAACTGCGGTCCGAGCCGCGCGCCATCGCAGAGGCGTACCGTCACGAGTTCGAAGAGTTCTTGCTCACGCTACGGCGTCATGCGCGCGACCTGCATATGGACTATGTCCTCGTGCGAACCGACATGCCGCTCGACGTCGCGCTGACCGCCTTCTTGCAAAGCCGAGCTCAGACCCGGCGTTGATGCGATGCCGAACCTCCATCTTGGAGTGCTCCGGCTCGACGGAGCCCTCCGACTCAACGGCACTTCGCCCTCTTTGAATCAACCGCTTCGCCGCCAAAACGGAGTTACTCAGTGGCATGGCACTTGAGCGTCGACCTCGATGGTGTGATCGAACACCTCACATGAAAGACGCGCTGGTGGCCTCGTCTGATTTCGTAAGCTGCCTCCATGCCACTGAGTTGGAGGGCTCCGTCGAGCCGGAGCACTCCAAGATGGCCCTGCGTTTGCGCCGCGCGCTGGCTGTGACACGATGAAGCACTGCCGGGACAGCTCGGTCACGATCCGTTTTCTCTCCCCGATGCTGATGTCGGCATCGCATTCACCCTCTCGGAGTTTCTCGATGAAGTTACTGCAGCACTGGTTACTCGCGTCGTGCGTCGCGCTCTCGGCGCCATGGGCTCATGCTCAAACTCAAGAACATCCTGACCGTGTCGTGCAGGCGAATGTGCCGCAGGGCAAAGTCACTTCGGGGCAGTTCACGGAGAGCTCGATCTATCCCGGCACGAAGCGCGGTTACAGCGTTTATGTGCCGGCTCAATACAAGGCTGAGGAACCGGCGGCGCTGATGGTCTTCATGGATGGCGGCGGGTACGAGAACACGAAGGGCGGATTCCGAGTTCCGACCGTCTTCGACAACCTCATTCATCAAAAGAAGATGCCGGTGACGGTCGCGGTGTTCGTCAATCCGGGCACCGTTGCGGCGACCGTGAAGGGAGCGAAGGATCGCAGCAATCGGTCGTTCGAGTACGACTCGATGGGCGATCGGTATGCGAACTTCATGGTGGAAGAGTTCTTACCTGTCGCGCTCAAGGGGCTGAATGTTTCAAGCGATCCGGCGAAGCGCGCGGTCTGCGGCATCTCGTCGAGCGGCATTTGTGCCTTCACGCTCGCTTGGGAGAAGCCGGAGCAGTTCGGCAAGGTCCTCAGTCACATCGGCAGCTTCACCAACATTCGCGGCGGTTGGGCTTATCCCGGTCTCGTCCGCAAGACGAAGGACAAGCCGAAGGCCATCAAGGTCTATCTGCAAGACGGCCGTGAAGACCTCAACAACCTGCACGGCAACTGGCCGTTGGGGAATCAGGATCTCGCTCAGGCACTGCAGTTCGCGGGCTACAAGTACAAGCTCGAGATGACAGACGGCGGACACAGCGGCAAGTTCGGCGGCGACCTCTTGCCCGAAGCTCTGAAGTGGTTGTGGGACGACAACGCTCAGAGTTCGAACATGCCGATCGTCAACACAAAGCCCGAATGGACTCCGCATCCCGACGCGGTCGCTCAAGACGGAGTGCCGAAGGGGACCGTCGAGCAGATGCCGGTCTTCGAATCCAAAGTCTTCGGCGGCACGACTCGCGATTGGTCGATCTACGTGCCGGCTCAGTACAGCAAAGACAAACCCGCCGCGCTGATGGTGTTTCAAGACGGTGAGAACATGCGCAAGGTCGATGGCCGTTGGCGCGTGACGACGGTGTTCGACAACTTGATCGCGCGCGGAGACATGCCGCCGACGATTGCCGTCTTCATCAATCCGGGTCACGAGAAGTCGAAGCCGCAAGAGAAAGGCAAGCACTCGAACCGCAGTCTCGAGTACGACAGTCTCGGCGATCGTTACGTCCGCTTCTTGCTCGAAGAGATCGTGCCGGAAGTGCGTAAGAAATATTCCATCTCGGACGATCCGGAGATGCACGCGATTGGCGGTTCGAGTTCCGGCGCGATCTGCGCTTTCACCGCCGCATGGGAACGCACCGACTTCTTCCGCAAGGTTTATTCGAGCGTCGGGAGCTTCACGAATTTGCGAGGCGGCGACGTCTATCCGTCGCTCGTGCGTAAGACCGAACCGAAGCCGATTCGCGTCTACATGGCCGACACGAGCGGCGATGTCGACAACGCCTTCGGAAGCTGGCCGTGGGCCAATCAGCAGATGGCGTCGGCTCTGAAGTACGCGGGCTACGACGTCCGCTTCGACTGGGCCGAAGGCTACGCGCACAACGCCGACTTCGGCGGCAAGCTGTTCCCCGAAGCGATGAAGTGGTTGTGGCGAAAAGAAGTCGTCACTCCGGTGCTCGATACCCGAGGCGATCTCGGCGGCGATCTGACGCTGCTCAACCTGTTGATTCGCGGCGAGTCATGGCAAGTGGCTGCAGAAGGACTCGGCTTCGCGGACGCACTGTGTGCCGACAAGGCCGGTAACATTTATTACTGCGACATGAAAGCTCCGTCGGTCGTTCGCATCGGCACCGACGCCACTTCAAAAGAGATCTGTAAGGAATCTGTCAGCGGTCTCGAATTCAATCCCGATCAGACGCTGCTCTATGGCTGTCAGGGAGCGAAGAGCCGAGTGATCTCGATCAACCCGACAAGCGGCGAAGTGAAGGTCGTGGCCGAGAACGTGAAGCCGAACGATCTCGCCGTGACGCCCGACGGCTTCATTCTCATCACCGAAACCGGAGCCTCGCAGGTCACGCGCATCAATCCGCAGACCGGCGAAGTGGCAGTCGCCGACAAGAGCACCGCACCGAATGGCATCAGCAAACCGAACGGCATTGCACTCTCACCGGACGGAGGCACGCTCGCGGTGTCGGACTATGGAGGAACTCATACATGGACCTTCCGAGTCAACGCCGCCGGAGTGCTCGACGCGAAGATGCCGACAATGCCAATGCGTCTGCCGATCGACTCAAAAGGCGAGTTCAAATTCAACGAGCCGCCGCCATACGTCGCGTCCTCGCGCGGAGACGGCATGGCCGTCGACAAAGTGGGTCGCTTCTACGTGACTAGCGAACTGGGAGTGCAAGTCTTCGACCCAACCGGCCGTCCCTGCGGCGTGCTGCCGAAGCCCGACAAAGATCAGCCGCTCACAACCTGCATCCTTGGCGGCCCCGATCACAGCACGCTCTACATCGCGAACGGTAAGACGATCTATCGCCGCAAACTGACGGTCGAGAAACCGAAGTAGGCGAGTGACGGCTGCCACCCGAATTTGAATGGGGCGGCCGTCTGAAAGCACCAAAGGTGCGTCCGATACGCGTTTGTTGGTGATTGCGATCCCGCGTCCCACCAACAAGCACCAAAGGTGCGTCCCATACCAGCCTGGGGCATCGCCCCAGGTTGGGTTCGCGCATCAACGCGGAGGGCCAACGGCCCGATCCATCGAACCGCGAACAATAGGCCGGGCCGTTGGCCCTCGATTCAATTGCCGACATCTCCCTGGGCCGATGGCCCAGGCTGGTATGGCACGGGCCTTTGGCCCTGAAATGCGAAACAACGACGCGAATCATTTCCGTTCGACAAATTTCATTCGTTCGCGCATCAACCCAACATCGCCCGGTCCAATCATGGAGACAACACCATGCCGCAATCGTTGAGCCTTGTGATCGTGCATGTCGTCTTTAGCACCAAAGAGCGGCGCCCGTTTCTCAATGCCGACACGCGGCCCAAACTTCATGCGTATCTCGCGACAGTCGCACGCAATGCCGGATGCGAGGCGTATCGCGTTGGCGGGGTCGCCGACCATGTTCATCTCGCGATTCGTCTTTCGCGCACGATCACCATTGCCGATTTGATTGAGACCCTGAAGACGTCGTCATCCAAATGGGTGAAGACGCAATCAACGGATCTGGCAACGTTCTCGTGGCAGCGCGGTTACGGGTGCTTCTCGGTCGGCCCATCCGATTTGGACGCACTCATCAAGTACATCGACGAGCAAGAGTCGCATCACGCCGTTCGCTCGTTTCAGGACGAGTTTCGATTGTTCCTCAACAAATACGGCGTCGCGTTCGACGAGGCGTATGTGTGGGATTGAGGAAGGCAATTAGACGCGGAGTCAGAGACCGTTCGGTGAGCACCAAAGGTGCGCTCGATATCAGCCTGGGGCATCGCCCCAGGTTGGGTTCGCACATGAACGCCGAGGGCCAACGGCCCGATCCATCGAATCGCGAACAATGGGGCGGGCCGTTGGCCCTCGGTTCAATTGCCGACATCTCCCTGGGCCGGTGGCCCAGGCTGGTATGAAACGGGCCTTTGGCCCTGAAAGGCGAAACCGTCTGTCCGACCGACAAGCACCAAAGGTGCGCCTCATACCAGCCTGGGGCAACGCCCCAGGTTGGGTTCGCGCATGAACGCGGAGGGCCAACGGCCCGACCCATCGAGCTGCGAACAACAATGGGGCGGGCCGTTGGCCCTTGATTCAATTGCCGATGTCTCCCTGGGCTGGTGGCTCAGGCTGGTATGAAATGGGCCTTTGGCCCTGAAAGGCGAAACCGTCTGTCCGACCGACAAACAACAACGGTGGCTTCGATACCGGTTTGGGGCTTCGCTCTCGGTTGGGTTCTTTTTGCCCGACTGCCTGCTGTTGGACGGGTATTTGAGATTACAACCTAACCCACAATCCCTCAGCAGCGGGCTGCTGAGGGGAAGGCGGCAGCAGGCTGCCGCAGTCCAAAACTAAACAGCAAAGGAAACGTCGTGCCTCAGTTTCGTCCGGGTACTCATAAGTTTGATCTCGATACTCCGATCCTCTGCATCGACCTCGATGTGATGGAGTCCAACATCAACAAGATGGCTGACTTCATTCAGTCGCGCGGGAAGGATTGGCGGCCTCATGCGAAGTGTCACAAGACACCAGCAATTGCCTGGAAGCAACTCGAAGCGGGTGCAATCGGCATTACAGTCGCCAAAGTGTCTGAAGCTGAAGTGATGGCTCAAGCGGGGATTCAAGACATTCTCATCGCGACGATGATCGTCGGGCGGCCGAAGTGGGAACGAGTGGCGGCGCTCTGCCGTTGGGCGTCTCCGATTGTGACGGTCGACCATTACGCTCAAGCCGAACCGCTCGCTGCCGTCTGCCGCGAGTTCGGAGTGACTTGCCGCGTCATCATTGAAGTCGACATCGGCCTAAACCGAGTGGGCTCGAGACCGGGCATTGAGACGCTCGAACTGGCACATGGATTGTCGAAGCTCGAAGGACTGCAGTTCTTCGGCATCATGGGTTACGAGGGGCACTTGCTGCGGATCGAAGATCCCAATGAGAAGCGCGAGCAGATCAACGGTGCGATGAAGATCCTCGAAGGCACGCGCGATTTGATCCTGCGCGACGGGCTCGAATGTCCGATCGTCAGCGCGGGAGGCACGGGCTCGTATCAGTACTCGTCCGATTGCCCCGGCATCACCGAACTGCAAGCGGGCGGCGGCATCTTTGCCGACCCGATGTATCAGCAGTTCTGCGGGCTTAAGGGACTCGACTACGCGCTCACGGTGCTGGCGACAGTTGTCAGTCGACCGGCACTGGATCGAGCGGTGCTCGATTGCGGTCGCAAGACGCAGAACCCCGACATCTGCAAGCCGATCGTGAAAGGGTATCCCGACGCGGAAGTCACTCAGACGAGTGCCGAGCACTGCGCCCTGAAGCTCAATGGCGAATCGAAGAACTTGAAGATCGGCGACAAGGTCGAGCTGATCGTCGGCTATGCGGACTTCACAACGATTCTGCACGACGAGTTCTACGGGTTCCGCAACGACAAGCTCGAAGTTGTTTGGCCGATTCAAGGACGCGGCAAGCTGTCGTAGCGCGAGCGGGACGTGCGCTTCTTGGAGTGCTCCGGCTCGACGGAGCCCTCCGACTTTGCGGCATGTGAGTTGTCACTCAATGGAGATGTCGCCGTCAGAGTGAGAACGATGGGTGCTCGTAGTGCTCGGTCTCGGTTTGTTGTCGGCTTGCGCGCAGTGTGGCGCGACGCTCTGCGTTGCGACTGCCGACGCGGAGCGTCGGGCCACACTGGATGCGGCTTCGCTTCTGACGGTCACTCGGTGTGATTGGTTGAGCGGTGCGCCGCTGATTATGGAGGGCTCCGCCGGGACGGAGCACTCCAAGGAAATCTGCTGAGAGTAATTCGCATTACTCGTGTCGTTTTCGTTACTCGCCGAGGACGCCGAGTTCGGCACAGCTCGCGAAGGTGCCGGGGCCGTGCTCGGAGTGGGCTCGCAGCAACACGTAGCGGGCTTTGGTCGGCGGGCACTCGATCGTTTGCGCGTTCTTCTTTTTGGCGAGCGTTGCTTTCACGATCGGCGCGCTGAACTTGTCGGAGTCGGAACTGACGGCGAACTCGATGTCTTTGATGGCTCCGTTCCATCCGCCGTCTTGACGACCGAGATACACAAAGCCGCGAATGGTGCGTTCTGCTGCGAGGTCGATGACAAGCTCATGCGGCGGCTCGGCTTTCGGCTCAGCAAAGCGCGAGTGCCATAAGGTCTCGGCGTCTCCGTCGATCGCGTTGCGTGCGAACTTCTTATTGTCGACGTTCTCGCTGCTTGCTCGAACGAGCTTCCAATCTTTGTTCGAGAGCATGCCTTTCGTCGGCATTGCTGCGGCCTTTGCGTTCGGCTTCTTGCCGGTCAGCGGATCGGGAGCGTTCGGATTGTCGTGCTGTCCCGTCTTCGCGCGGCGATCACGTTCGTGCCGATCGGTTCGTGAGAACGTGCCTTCAACGGAGGGCGTATGAGCCTGCGTTGCGAGTGCTTCTAACTTCTTAAGGATCTCCGGCTGCGTTGCCGCGACATCGTTTGATTCGCTCGGATCAGCAGCGAGGTTGTAAAGCTCCCACTTCGCTTGTTGACGCGGCCTAACCGCGCGCCATTGGCCTTGCCGAATCGCGGCCCATCCGCCGATCTCCCAATAGAGATAGTCATGCTGCGGCTGAGCACGCCCGGTTGCTTGCTCTCCGAACAACGTCGGCACGAGCGAGAGGCCGTCGGTATCGGCAGGAGCTTTCGCGCCGGTGACTTCGGCAATCGTCGGCATCACATCGGGGAAGTAACCGAGATGCTCGCTGACTCTGCCTGCGGGAATCTTGCCCGGCCAACGCGCGATGAAGGGCACTCGCAAGCCGCCTTCGTAGAGGTCGCCTTTCTTGCCTCGATACTCAACGCCGGTCTGCGGGTTCTTGTTCGCCGAGTGAACTCCGCGCGGGTACTCGCGCGAGGCGAAGTAGTCGGCTCCGCCATTGTCGCCGCTAAACATGACGAGCGTGTTTTGCTCGATGCCAAGTTCCTTCAGCAGGGCGAGCACTTCACCGACTTGCCGGTCGATCATGCTGACCATTGCCGCGTAACGACGAGCAGACTCGGGCCAGTCTTTGTCTTTGTAGATCGCCCATGCCGGGTCCGAGTCCGGGATATCGAAGTTGCCGTGCGGCGGTGTGTAAGGCAGATACGCAAAGAAAGGCGTCGGCTTCTCGCTCTTCGCCGCGCGCGACTGCGTTTGACCGTGCTCGCGAATGAACTTCATTGCGGCGTCATGAATGACGTACTGCGAGTACGTCTGCCCTTTCGAACCGCCGTTGTTGCCGGGTAATAAAACTTCCTCACTGTTTCGGATCAGATACGGCGGGAAGTAAGTGTGAGCATGCACTTGATCGTAGTAGCCAAAGAACTGATCGAAGCCGTGCTTCTCGGGGACTCCGGTTGAATCGCGTCCGCCGCAGCCCCACTTACCGAAGCCGCCTGTTGCATAGCCGAGCGGTTGGAGCATTGAGGCGATCGTCGCTTCGTCCGCTCGCAACGGCGTGCCGCCGCCGTTGACTCGCACTGAAGTGTGTCCGGCGTGCTTACCGGTCAAGAGGCAGCAACGAGTCGGTGCGCAGACGGATGATCCCGCGAAGACGTTCTTGAAGCGCATGCCATCCGCAGCCATGCGATCCATGTTCGGCGTTTGGATGTTGCGACCGCCGTTGAAGCCGGGCTCGTAATACCCGAGTTCGTCGATGATGAAGTAGATGACGTTCGGGCGCGACTCAGCAGCAGCGGCACTGACCGCAGCAGACAGCACCGATCCGACAACACAAGCAACGAGCAACAAACGAGCGAGCATGTGAGCGATCCTCAATGAGGGCAGTTGACGACGAATGCAGTTCGCGAATTCGACGGTTCTTGGGCGCGGGGTCTTTATCAAAGGTTGTGTTGGCATCGGTAGCGAAGGGCGATGATCGGGCTTCGATCGTTGAGATTGGATGACGAAAAGACGTTTTGGGCGGAGTCGAGTTTGACGGCGTTGCATGGCTGTGGGAGTGACGCGGCGCGCCGCTGAGATGGAAGGCTCCGCCGGGACGGAGCACTCCAAGAAGTCGTAGCATGGGCTTCTTGCCCGTACTTCTTGGCCGAGTTCAACCGTTATCGAACATTCGAGAAGACAGCACGGACTGGAAGTCCATGCTACTTGGGCGGACTCCGAGGGGTTTCGTTCTCGCGGCGAGACGTATATTCCGCCGCCGACTTTGCGGCGGAATTGTGATCCGCGTAGCCGAATTCGTCAGAATTCGGGACCGCAGCAACGGAGTCCGAAATCTCACGATTTCGGCTACTCGTGCCTTCCGATCGGCTGATCGTCTTCTCTCTCAGACATTGAATGGAATATGGAATACATCGTTCCCATTGGCGCGACGATCGCGGTTTTGGTTGTGCTCGTCGTGAGTTCGCGGCCGTTGCTGAAACGCTTGCGGAACCGCGAAGTCCGGCAAGCTCTGCCGCTCTTCAAGTTGCAGCGCGAGCAGCTCGAACATCGCTTCTATGAGGTTGCTCGGACGCTCGGAAAGCCGCGCGGCGTACGCTGGCTCGAATGTGACTGGCAAGATCGAGTGACCTTTGGTCGCGATCTCGAATCCGGTTTGCTGACGGCGTTTGTCGCTGTGCGCATTCGCTTCGAAGCCATTGAAGGCGGCGATATGGAAGAGGTCGCAGCAGTCGGACTACAGCGAGATGCGTCCGCCGTCTTTCACTTTCACAACGGCAACTGGGGCACCGGCGGTCGAGCGCTCTTCAACATGAATCCCGTCGATGCGATCGAGCGACTTGAAGGGCAATATGAACGCATTGAAGTCGCGGGGTGACGGACTCAGCCCAGTGGCACGCGACCATCGGGAACGCCGCCCTGAGACAAGTGACTTTTGGAAGCCGCTCCCTGACGGGGTACCGGAATGCCGGAGAGCCCTTACAGGTGCTCGGCTCGGCATTGCGATCCTGTGTGAGTTCGGAACGCAGATTGAGTTCTGTGTTCTTCATCCGTGTGAGACACATCCGTGTGCGAAGCTGAATTGCCCAAAGACTTCGCACA
>CAZNMS010000309.1:0-10228 GCA_964573505.1 uncultured Planctomycetaceae bacterium
GAAATCAAGACTCGTCGGCTGATACCACTTACCCCCACTGTTTCGCGATGAGCCGTGTGCTGACTGGTCAAAAGCAAGGACGCCGCATTCTCCGAGGCGTCTGCGATGGATGACGGGCTCGGCCCCGCAACATCCTGAGGTGCAACTTTGCTGGCAATCTGAGGCAATTCTTGACGCGAGCTGTGGTCGTTAATTGCTTCACGAGTTCAATCGAAGAATGCATGCGATCCTGCTGAGAGAACGAATTATGAAAGGGATGGCATGAAGCACGCGTCGTTTATCACGGAAACGGCATCATGGTAGAGATGGCTGGAAAACACGCCCTTCGTTGGCAGCTCAAACTTCGCAACCGATCGAGATGAACCACATCTGCCGCTTGCAGAGCGATGACTCTGAGCATCTCTCTGCAAATCTTCCGTAGTTGGAAAACGGACCGGAGACGCACCTAGAGTCCGCCCTTCGATTCTCAGCGCCGGTCCCAAAACAACTCCGTCGTTTGTCGCTTTTCGCCCCGCGAGAAGGCGAGCCATTGCCGAGCAGACGTCGGCACCGTTTTGACCGGCAGTGAGTCGCTCTCCCGATCTGCGCATGCCCTCCAAAGTGGTGAAATCGGGAACGTGGCAAAGATGTGCCACTCGTTTTCAAAAGTGATCGCCTCTGGAAGACCCTGGAGCTTTCGAGGAGTGGATCAGGCCGTCGGCCTGGCGAGGATTCGATCCGATGATGACAGCGGGTTCGGTGACCAATTTGTTGCGAGCCATCGAGCAAGGAGATGACGACGCAGCTCACCAGCTTTGGAATCGCTATGAGTCCGAGATGCACGGAGTTGCGCAACGGCGAATGAAGCGGCTGAAACAGCGCGACATTCTTGATGAAGAAGACATCGTGAGCAGTGCCTTCGCGGGCATTTGCTTGGCGGCACGGAAAGGGCAACTGGCCAAGATCAGTAATCGCGGTGAGCTGTGGGGACTGATGATCGTCGCCATTCACAACAAGATTGGGCAGCGCGAAGAGTACGTAGGTGCTGCCAAGCGGGATGCCGATCTCTTGGTCTCGCAAGCGGATCGACTGCGCGACTTAGGCTCGAACCTCGAACGGATCGTTACGAGTGAAGCTGGTCCCGAGTCACAGGCGATCCAAGTTGAAGCCGTGGAAGTCCTGCTGAAAAAGCTCGACGACCCAGACCATCGCGCGGTCGCCGTTTTGAAATTGGCGGGCTACTCGAACGACGAGATCGCCGAACAACTGGGATACGCGCGGCGGACGATTCAACGCATGCTGTCGTTGATCAGGTCATGCTGGGAAGATGCCTCAAGGAATCTCTCGTCGTCCAATTGAGCATTCCTTCGAGGTGTCGGTTTCGGCAGCTCTGGGATCGCGATTCTTCTGCGCGGGAATCTCATCCGCAGTTCGCGCTGACACACATTTGATGCGTTTCCGATTTCTACTTCCTTGAAGGGCAACTGCCGCTGCTACGTTCAAGGACTGATGCATGACCTATGACACATTGAGTTTGGATGGGAAACGCCGCATCGATCGCGTGTGCCTCGATTACGAAGACTCGCGTTTTGGTGACTCACCGCCGGCGCTGTCTGAGTTCGTCGAGCGATTTGAACCCGAAGACCGAGAAGCCGGGCTGCTGGAATTGATCGCGCTCGATTACGAGCTGCGCGTTCGCAACCAAGAGACCCCGACCGTTGACTTCTACCGCCAGCAACTGCCCGGCGAGGCATCCTTAGTCGAAGCCATCTTCTTCCAGGTGCAGCAAGAACTATTACAGAGCAACGCGACGACTGGCTCAGAGCAAAGCCTCGTCCCAACACTGCCACAGTTCTTGGGCGACTTTCGAATCGTGCGTGAGATTGGCCGAGGAGGCATGGGGCAGGTCTATGAAGCGGTGCAAGAATCATTACAGCGTCGCGTGGCGCTGAAGGTGTTACCGCCAACAGCATGGCTGCGAGACCGAGGAATCGATCGGTTTCAGCGCGAGGCTCGCGCGATTGCGCGACTGCACCACAGTCACATCGTCGATGTGTTCGGCAGCGGCACAGCCAGCGGTGTCGCCTATATCGCCATGCAACTGGTTGACGGGCCGGGGCTAGATCGAGTCATCGAGAAGTGCCGCTCGCAGATCGCCCAACAAGCGGCATCGAACACCGCTATTGCAAACACAGCGAGCGAAACGGCGATTAATCACCTCGAAGGTTCCACTGACGCTGACTCACAACCGCGAGTTGGCGCAACAGTGTCTCTGCCGTTGCATGACATCAACGTCGATCCCGCGTGGCACGAAGCTCGATCGCGAGCGCTGCTTGCAGCGCGGATTGGGTGCGAGATTGGCAACGCTTTGCAGTACGCGCACTCTGCTGGCGTGCTGCATCGAGACGTCAAGCCGTCCAACATTTTGCTGGATCAGCAAGGCACGGCATGGCTGACGGATTTCGGGCTCGCCAAGTTGCTGGCAGGGGATCATGCCGGAACGCTCACCGAGCAAGGGGATCTTGTCGGTACTTTGCGTTACATGGCTCCTGAATCGTTTCGCGGTCAGGTCGACGCGCGGGGTGATGTGTTTGGGCTCGGACTGGCACTGCTGGAAGTCATCACTCTCAAGCCGGCCTTTGAAACGATTGAACGAGAAGCACTGCTGGCGAAGCGGTTGCGAGGTGATGCTCCGACGATCGACACCATTGATAGCAGCGTGCCGCGTGATCTGGTGACGGTGATCAGGAAAGCCATCGAGGTTGATCCGGCAGCGCGCTACCAAACGGCGGGTGACTTCGCCGCTGACCTCGATCGAGTTCTCAACGATGAACCGATCACAGCGCGTCGCATCTCGTCCTTTGAGCGATTCAGTCGTTGGGCTCGACGCAACCCGTTGATTGCCGTCTTGCTCATGACAACGTTCGTGCTGTTGTCAGGCGGTTTGGTGGCGGCGCTGATCGCTGCTCGGCACTTTCAAATGTTGGAAGGTGAGCAACGATTACTGGTCAACGAGAAGTCTCGCTTGATCGACGAGAAGTCGCGACTTGCAGATGAGAAGAGCGCGTTAGCCATTCACAACGCCGACCTTGCCGAGAACAACGGGAAGCTTGCCAGCACAGCCAAAGCAGAGCGGGATCGAGCCACTTTGCTACTGGCTGACGCGTTCGGTCGGCAGGGACTTGCGGCGGCAGAAGAGGGGCGTGATCGCGAGGCGCTGCTGCTGTTTGCTCAAGCCGCCGGTGTCGCTCATGGCGTCAGCACAGAGGAGTATCGGTTTAACGTTCAGCGTTCAGCGGCACTCAGTCGGGAGATGGGGCGGCTTGATGCCAGTGGTTCGATCGCCGGCATTCCCCCGCATCGTTTTGACATGCATCGCAACAAATCCGACGCCTTGATACGCGATCGCTTCACGAGCCATATGCGGCTGTTGGCGACGGAAGGCCGTGAACTCAAGCTTCAAGACTGGCCAAGTTCGATAAAGGACGCGACCGGTGCGGCATGGTCTGCGGATGGCTCGCGCGTGTTTGTGTGCAGCGCGAGCAACGTGATGACGCTGAGCTACCCGCAGCTTGAAGTCGCTCCATTGATTGCGAACGCATTTGGAGCTGACCGCCGCCTTAATCATGTCGCAACTGATGCGAGCGGACGCTGGCTGGCGGTGACGAGCGGTCCCGACTTGCGAATCTGGAACCTGCGCGAGCGTCAGTTCGTCACCGCTCCAATCGCGCACGCGAAGCCGATCTTCGATCTTGTCTTCAGCTCAAATGGCGAGTGGCTCGTCGTTGTCGATGACGCGCATGAGTTCCGCCTCTATGCGACTAAAGGGTTGAGAGTTGAATCATCCGACTCAGTCCCGCAGCCCACTTGCGTCGGGCGGCATCACAACATTCGCGGTTTGAGTTTCGTCAGTCCGGTCTTCGCGCGGCAGGACTCGGTACTGCTGACGGAACGCGAGCCCCATCAACTCGAAGTTCGGGAACTCAGCGCGGTCGATCAACCGGTACTCATCAGCCATCCGATCGGAGCGGCGACTGTCTTTGAGCCAATTGGCTCGGATCAAGTCTTTGTGGCCGGCACGGAAGGGGGGCTACTGCTTGAAGTTCCGGCAGGGAAGCCGCCGGTGATGTCACAGCAGAAACAACTCAATAAGTCGATCATGTCGGCGGCCTACCTCTCAGAGCGGCGAGAGTTGTTCATTGGCTATGCCAGTCGTGAGTCCGAACGCTGGGCGATTCCTTCGTGGCGCAGGCTGCCGAGCTTTCATGTCGCAGGATCGGGAGTGCATGTAGCGGCGCGATCGCCGGATGGCTCGCGATTGTTGACGGTTGATCCGGGTGAGCTCCGAGCCCGCATCTGGAGCTTTCCAGACTCGCAGCGTGCTCCGTTGCAGATGGCGATTGGCAGTCGCGATCCGATCATGGTCGATTACTCAAAAGACTCGAAGTACCTCGTCGCTGCGAATTTTCGTGGGCACAGAGTGGTTATTGATTTGAGCACGCGGCAACGCGTCGATGCTTTGGGGCTTGAGATGGGCGATGACAACTTGAAGACCCTGGGCATGTATTGCGTGCCGGGCCATCAGCGAGTTGTCACCTCAAGCATGGTCGCCAACCGAGTCAACGCCGTGCGAGTTTGGGACTGGAGCGACGGGTCTCTCGTGCACGAGCAACTCATCACGATCCCAGACGGCACAAGAATTCTGCCGCGCGGCCACAGCAGTCGTGACGGATCGCGAATCCTCTTGCCGTTTGAGGATGCTCCGCTGGCGATTCTCGTCAACGTGCGTGACGGCACCTCTGTGGCACAACTCTTACAGTCCCAGGAAAGCGGCAAATGGCTCGGCATCAGTCCGGATGGAGAGTGGCTCGGGTTCACGAATAACGTTGGGCAAACGCGGCTCATCCCGACAGCGCAAGCCACACAACCGCCGGCCACTCGCGTTTGGCAGCACCACCTCAACATCAACTCGCTCGCGTTCTCACGAGATGGCCAACTCGCCGCGACATGCTCGCACGATCGTTTTGTTACGGTCGTTAAAACGTCCGACGCGCAAGCTTTCGAACGCGGCAAGCTCGATCCGTTATGGAGCTTCGAACAACCGGCGATCGTCTACTTCGCTGTCTTCTCAGACGACAGCAACTATCTGTTGACGGTTTGCAAAGACGTGAAGGTTCGCGTCTGGAACTTGAAGACGGGGCAACTGGAAGGTGCTCCTATGAATGGTGAAGAAGACATCTCGGCCTGCTTCCGCCCAGGACGTCGAGAACTGCTGACCGCTGACTTTCGCGGTCAACTCAATGTCTGGGATTGGCGTCGAGAGAAACGCGTCTGGCCGGCGCAATTCGATTCGCGTCGAGGCGGGAGCTATTGGTCCAACGAACGCAGTTTGACCCCGAGCCCCGATGGTCGCTTCATCGCCGTGACGGCACCGGGCGAGCTTTTACTGACCGACCTCACACCACTCGACGAGACCGAGTCGGTCACTCCCGATGCACTGTTATTGCGAGCCGAAGTCCTCTCGGGTCTGCGCCAGCAAGAAAGTGGTTCGACCGTCTCATTGACCCCCAATGAATGGCGCGACCGCGCAGAGCGATTGCACTCGAAGTAGGACGGACATCATGGCGCTAGGGCTTCGCACTGATATTTCATCACGAAGCCATCAATAGCACACGCGCGTTCGAGACGTTTTCGCGAGCGGCGAATGAGTTCTTACCGAGACGACGGACTTGAGGTCCGTCGAACGGGGCACTTGGCGTTAAGTTCCAGTCTGCTCGCCTTACAGAGCGTTAAGGATGTCTTTGACGTCGGTGAGAACGAGATCGAGCGTGTCGAAGCGGATGTGATCCACTTCATTTGCACCGCCGTCGAGCGTGTCGGCGGCGATGCCGCCGTCGAGGGTGTCGCGGCCTAGCTCGCCGGTCAGGATGTCAGAGCCGGCGTTGCCCAGCAGGCTGTCGTTGCCTAGGCCTCCAATCAAGACGTCGTCTCCGGCACCGCCGATCAGGACGTCGTTGCTTGCAGTGCCAATCAGGGTGTCATTGCCACTGCCGCCGTCGAGCGTCACTCGGCCCGCGAAGACCGAAGCGTCCATGCGGTTCGCACCGGTGCCGCCAGTCAGCTTCGCGAATTCGATGCTCTGCATGCGGTCTGTGCCGACACCGGCGAGCGTGAAGTCAGCGTCGCTCTCAGCCGAGACCGCAAAGAGGAAGTCGACGTTGCCGGTTTCCGTGATGCTGTCGAAGCCGAGATTCCCGATGAGTTCGTCGTTGCCCAGTCCGCCCGTCAGCGAGTCGTCGCCGTCTCCGCCTCGCAGGATGTCAGAACTGTTACCCCCGATGAGTGTGTCGTTGCCCGCGTTGCCGCGCAGGATCACGGGGCCGCTGTAGGCCGACGCATCGAGCCGGTTACCACTGGCACCACCATCGAGTTCGGCAAGCTCTAATCCGATGAGCGAGTCAGTGCCCAGTCCGACCAGTTGCGAGTTCGTGAGCGTGAAGTTCACGTCGCTCGCTTCGGTCAGCCGGTCGCTGCCGAGGCCGCCGTCGAGCGAGTCGTTGCCCCGGCTTCCGGTGAGCTGATCGCTGCCGCCTTGACCAAAGAGGCTGTCTTGCCCGTTGCCGCCGTTGAGCGAGTCGTCGCCTGCTCCGCCGCGCAGCACGTCGTTGCCGTCGCCGCCACTGAGAGCATCGTTCCCCGCGCCGCCAATGAGCGTGACGTTGCTGCTGCCGGCCCCAACAAGAGCGGCCGCGTTCAACGAGTCATCTTCAGTCCCGCCATCAAGGACGACCGGTCCGCTCAGTCGTGTCACAAGACTTCCATCAAGCGTGATTTGATCGCGTCCGGCGTTGCCGTTGATCGTGATGCCTTTTGTGACAGCAAGGCCGCTGCCCGTCGCGCGGAGTTGCACGACATCGTCACCGGCACCGGCATCGACGAGAACGCTCGGGCCGAACACTTTGGGATAGGCGATCGAAATCGTGTGCTCATCAATGACAGACGCGCCGGGGATATTCGACGAGACGAACGCGTGCGGTTCATGGATGAGATAAGCCCGCGCGTCGTTGTCGGCGGTGATGGTGAGTTGATCGTTGCTGCTCGACGTCTTCGTGTCGGTGATCAGTAAGTTGCCGTTCGCGTCACGAGTGACCGCGATGCCGAATGCGATTTCAAACGTCGCACTCGCATCAGATGCCGCGACGAGATTGCCCGCTTTGTCCCGCGCCGTGCCGGCCTTCAATGAGATGCCGAGCGAGCCTTCGCCCGTAATGTTGTCGATGGTCACGGTGCGAGTGGCTCCGGTTCCGGCATCAACACTGATGCTGCCAGTCGCGGTGCCGGTTGTGTGAAGGATTACATCGTCAGCGGTGAGCGTGCTGCGTTGAAAATTGGTATCGCTGAACGTGATCGGGAAAGTGACCGGTCCCAGTTGCGTTTTGGTCTTTGAGGGCGCGCCGATCACAACCGTTGGCACAGTGCGATCGCTGATGACCGAAGTGCCCGCCGACCTATTGCCGTTGCCGGCGGCGTCGCGAGCGACCGAGTTCGCAACGCCGATTGAAACGACGCCGTCAGCAGCCGGAGTCACGACCATCGCGTAAGTGTCGGCGTCAATCGCGTTCAACGTGCCGGCGGTTCCATTCGTCACGGAGATGTCACTCACATCGAAGCCAGTGACGTTCTCACTGAACTGGAACGTGAAAGTCAGCGAGTTCGCGTTGCTGAAGCTGAAACTCGGAGTGACGGCGAGAGTTGGGCGAGTGCGATCGCTGGTGATTGAACCGCTGCCGGCGGTGTTGCCGTTCGTCGCGGCATCTTGGCAGCGATTGGCAGCGACACTGGCCGTGACCAATCCGTCCGCAGTCGGCGTCACGTCGAGCGTGTAGGTGTCGGCATCCACTCTCGTGAAAGCGCCCTGCGTCCCGTTGTTGACGACGACGTCAGCGGCGACGAAACCAGAGACTGACTCGCTGAATTGGAACGTGAAGGTGACGAGACTCGAGTTCGTCGCGCCTGTATTGGGCGTTACAGAGACAGTCGGAGCGGTGCGATCGCTCGTGACCGAACCGCTGCCCGGAGTGTTGCCGTTGGTCGCACGGTCTTGAGCTGCGTTCGCGGCAACGCTGGCGGTCACCGTGCCATCAGCCGTCGGCGTCACAATGAGCGTGTAGGTGTCGCCGTCGACCGCCTCGAACGCGCCTTTGCTGCCGTTGCTGACGCTGACGTCGCTCGCATCGAACCCCGTGACGGTCTCGCTAAATTGGAACGTGAAGGTGATGGGACTCGCGTTGGTTGCGCCTGTATTGGGTGTTACAGCGACGGTCGGAGTAGTGCGATCACTCGTAATCGAACCGCTGCCTGATGAGTTGCCGTTGGTGGCGGCGTCTTGAGCAACACTGGCGGCAACGCTGGCTGTCACGGTGCCGTCAGCCGTCGGTGTGACGAGCAGCGTGTAGGTGTCGCCATCGACCGCCTCGAACGCACCCTTGCTGCCGTTACTGACGGAGACATCGCCGGCATCGAAGCCGGTGACGGTCTCACTGAACTGGAATGTGAAGGTGATGGGGCTCGCGTTAGTCGCGCCTGTATTGGGCGTTACAGCGACGGTCGGTGTGGAGCGATCGCTCGTAACCGAGCCACTGCCTTCTGAGTTGCCGTTGGTCGCTGCGTCTTGAGCGGCATTGGCGGCAACGCTGGCGGTCACGGTGCCATCAGCCGTCGGTGTGACGAGCAGCGTGTAAGTGTCGCCGTCGACCGGAGTGAAGCTGCCTTTGGTGCCATTCATCACCGAGACGTCGCTGGCATCGAAGCCGGTGACGGTCTCGCTGAATTGGAACGTGAAGGTGATCGGACTGGCGTTCGTCAGCCCGGAGTTCGGATTCACTGCAACAGTCGGCGCCGTGCGATCACTCGTCAAAGAACCGCTGCCCGAAGTGTTGCCGTTCGTCGCGGCATCTTGAGCGGCGTTCTCAGCAACGCTCGCCGTCACCGTGCCGTCAGCGGTCGGCGTGACGACGAGCGTGTAGGTGTCGTTGTCGACGGCCTCGAACGCGCCTTTGCTGCCATTGCTGACCGAGACGTCGCTCGCGTCAAAGCCAATGACCGCTTCGCTGAACTGGAAGGTGTAAGTGATATTACTCGCTTTGCTCGCACCCGAGGTCGGAGTCACGACAACGCCCGGAGCGGTGTTATCGACGAGGTAAGTCTCGTCGGTCGTAGCCTCGGACGACGGCAGCGGATTGTCCGCCGAGTCGGTGATGTTCTGATTGGCGGCGAGGATTAAACCGACGTTGCCGTTGAAATTCGCAAGATCGCCATCCGACAGCGTGACGTCCCATTTCAAACCCGCGCCGGAGTCAGCGGAACTCACATTCGAGACTGTCGCGGTCGACGCACTGGCCGCGAAGTCGGCGGCGTCGATGCCTTTGATGGCTTCATCGAAGGTTACTCGAAAGACAAGCGAGTCGGCGTTTGTGGTCTCGTTGGACGGAGTCTGCCGTGTGATCGAAGCGAGTGTCGGCGGAGTCGTGTCAGGCGGTAGGAAAAACTCGAAGGCACCGATATCGACGACTCCGTGACTGATGCGTTCAGAGCCGCGCTGATCGTTGTCGCCGGTTGCTGCCGAGTTATTGCCAGCGTCAAACGCGGGGCTCGTTTGAGGAATCCCGAAGGTCGCTGTCGGGCCCCCATTGTCCGCGAGGTCTTCGAGTTCGGGATCAGCGCTGCTGACGATCGTGCCCGTGAAGCTGCCGGTGTAGAGGCCGCTGGTGGCATTGGCTTCTATCAAGTTGCCGACGCCGGAGAACGAGTTGCTTGCTGCTCCGATCGTTGTGGCGGCGAAGTCCGAAACGTCTTCGGCAGAGTTCGCGAGGATCGTGTTGTTGAGTGCGAGCGTGGCGCTGCCGCCGGTGTAGCCGTCGCCGCTGGTGTCGTCCGAGACCGCGAAGATCGCTCCGCCGCCTTCAGCAGCGCTGTTCTGAGCGAAAGTGGCATTGGTGATCGTGACGTGGCCATTGCGTGTGAAGACCGCGCCGCCGAGTCCTTGACCGTTCTCTGCGCCGCTGCCGCCGCTGACCGAGTTCCGCGCCAACGTGCTGTTGGTGATGGTGACTGTGCCGCTCTCGTTGAAAATCGCTCCGCCGAGCCCTGCCCCGCCGCCGCCTTGTCCGTCTTCCCCTTCGCCCATGCCGGCATCACCGCCCGCGAAGCCGCCAAGATTGCTCGTGCCTCCATAATGCGACGCACCGCC
>CAZNMS010000310.1:0-10157 GCA_964573505.1 uncultured Planctomycetaceae bacterium
AAGTCTCTGAATTGCTGCCCGATCCGTAGATCGGGATTCCATCCCGATCCTCAGCGGGACCGCCGCCCCTCAAACGCCGCTATCAGCCGTCAAGAACCGCTCCCGCAGTCATGTTCTTCCCGATCAACTTGCGCCTCCGCGAGCGCGCAAAGACACGTTCCCCAAATCGGCGTGTTGGCTTATGAGATGACCATTCTTCGTGCTTCCAAAGGGAATGGTCCGTCATGTCATCCGCAACTCGCATCATGAAACGCTTCAGTACCGAAATGGTCCCGGAGCGAGTTGCATTCAATTACGACGACATGCAGCAGCGGCTCGATCAGTACCGGGCTCAAGTTGTTTCGGAGTGTCAGCAACAACTCTTACATGCGACGGAAGAGTCCGAACGCATGCGCGAGGAAGCTCAGCAAGAGGGCTATGCGACGGGCTTCGCCGAGGGACGTGCAGAGGGCTATCGCAATGGCTTGCGAGCTGCCGAAGCGGAAGTCGAAGCGAAGATCACTCAGCAAGTGACTCAGCAGACGGAGCAGCGCGTCAATGAGCAGCTTCAAACCGTGCTGCCCGCGTTGCAGACGCTGCTGACTCAGTTTCATGCGACGACCACTCAGCACGGAGCCGACTGGGAGAAAGAGGTCATCACGCTCTCGCTCGCAATCGCGGAGAAGGTGCTCAAGCACGAACTCTCACGCGGTCCCGAGAAGCTCGCGGCGATCATTCAGCAAGGACTCGAACTCGCCGTCGGCAAGAGCAGCGTCGGCATTCATCTGCATCCGGACGACCTCGCAAAGATCGAGTCGCGCCTGCTGCAGCTCGTGCCCGAAGCCAATCGGTTTTCAGACATCAAGCTCGTGCCGAGTGCTCATGTCGCGCTCGGCGGCTGCGTCGTTGTGACCGAACACGGCCGCATCGACGCGCAGGTTGAAACAATGCTCGAACGCATCGGGAGAGAATTGATGGAAGGCTCTTAATCCTGGAGTGCTCCGGCTCGACGGAGCCCTCCGACTCAGCGGCGCGAACGTCACTGAGGCATTGGAGACTCGCCGTCAGAGTGCGGCATCGAAGTAATAAATCACACATGTTGCCGGTCGGTGATCCGGTCGAATTGAAATGGCACGCTCTCCACTGACCCCGCGTCAGTGGAAGCAACGACTGGCGAGCTACCGACGTAGGGTCGGCGGCGAGCTAACCCCTGCAGTCCGTTTGCTTCAGAGCCATTAACCGCCGCCGCGAAGAACGCGTCGTGCGAGACAACTCATCTGCGAAGTTCTCAACTGACGGCGAATTCGGTCCTCCATCAAAAATCTGTTCCCCGCTGAGTCGGAGGGCTCCGTCAAGCCGGAGCACTCCAAGAAAAAGCGAAATCATGCTCACTCGCACTCGCCTGATCCGACAGCTTCAAGCACCGCGCGTCACGGGGACGACGACGCGCATTGTCGGACTTGCGGCAGCAGTGTCGGACTTCCCCGCTCCGCTCGGTGCTCGCTGCCAAATTCATCGCGATGGCACCGATCCCATTGATGGAGAAGTCGTCGGCTTCACCGGCGAAGAAACGCTCGTCTTGCCGTTCGGGGATCTTCGAGGAGTGCGGCGCGGGACTCCGGTTGAAGTCACGTGCTCCGTGCCGACGGCTCGCGTCGGACGCGAGTTACTCGGTCGAGTCATCAACGCGCGCGGGCAGTATCTCGATAATGCTCCGTCTGCGTTGCTCACCGATCGCATCAGCCTCTTTGGCGAGCCCACTTCTCCGCTCAATCGTCCGCGCATTCACGAACCGCTCGGCACCGGCATTCGCGTCATTGATGGGATGATGAGCTGCGGTAAAGGACAGCGACTCGGCATCTTTGCTGGCAGCGGTGTCGGCAAGAGTGTCTTGCTCGGGCAAATGGCGCGCGGCGGTTCGGCGGATGTGAATGTTGTCGTGCTCGTCGGCGAACGAGGCCGCGAAGTGCGCGAGTTCATCGAACGCGAACTCGGCGAAGAAGGCCGACGCAAGAGCGTGCTCGTCGTCGCGACCAGTGACGAACCGGCGCTGATGCGGCTGCGAGCGGCATGGCTCGGCTCAGCGATCGCTGACTACTTCCGCGAGCAGGGCAATCACGTGCTCTTAATGATGGACAGCGTCACTCGCTTCGCGATGGCGCAACGCGAGATCGGTTTGGCGGCGGGAGAGCCTCCGGCGACGCGGGGTTATCCTCCAAGCGTCTTTTCTTTGCTTCCAAAGTTACTGGAGCGAAGCGGTTTAACCGAAAACGGAAGCATCACCGGTTTCTATACGGTGCTTGTCGAAGGTGACGATCAGAACGAACCGATCTCCGACACGGTGCGGGGAATTCTCGACGGTCACCTCGTGCTCTCTCGCAAGCTCGCTCATGAAGCGCATTGGCCGGCGATTGATGTGCTTGCCTCAATCAGCCGTTCGATGCCCGACGTGACGAGCCCCGAACATCAGCAGGCCGGTCGAACCTTAAGACGCATTCTCGCGGCGCACCGCGAGGCCGCCGATTTGATTTCGATTGGTGCCTATCGACCGGGAACCAATCCGCTCGTCGATGTCGCGTTGAAGCTGGCCGAGCCGATTCGGCAGTACCTGCAACAACCGCGCGACGAACGACCGGCCTTCAACGACAACGCGCGGCGCTTGATCGAACTGAGCAACGCGATTCAGCAACTGACGGGTAAGTAATTTTGGAGTGCGGTGATTTATCACCGCTTTCCTATATCGCGGAGCGATCTTCTTTTCGGACCTTCTCAAGAAAAAGCGGCTGCGCCGCAAATCCAAAGCGGCGATGAATCGCCGCACTCCAAAAAATGCCCAAATTCCCGCTCGACAAAGTGCTCGACTACCGCCGCCATTTGCGGCTCGAAAAGCGCAATGCGCTCGCGTCGGCAATGGCGGATGAACGGGAACTTGTCACTCACAAGCAGCATGTCGAGCAGCAGCGCGGAGCGATTCTTGGCGAGCTGACTTCAATCGCGCAGGCGAAAGAAATGGATGTGCCTGCTGCTGCGCGTCGGCGTCACTTCGCGAGCCGTCTTGAACTCGAACTAATGATTCTCGACGACCACATTTCGAAAGCCCGGCTGAAGGTCGACTTCGCACGCATCGAGCTGATCAAAGCCGATCAAGACGTCAAAGCGATCGAGAAGCTGAAAGAGAAGCACATCGCCGAGCAGACCTATGTCGCAGCGAAAGCGACCGAACGAGACCTCAGCGAGCAATGGCAAGCAGCGAATTGGGGGAATTAGTAATTAGTAATTAGTAATTAGTAATTAGTAATTGGTAGTTAGTAGTTAGTAATTAGAAGTTAGCAACTTGCTGTTAAACTAGACTGCCTCGATTCACTCCGCGTCATGACTAAATACTAATTACTAATTACTCCCACTCCCCCGCAAGGATGCCCCGAATATGCGAAAATTCTTCTCCGTACTCGCCGGCCTCGCTGTGATCGTGATGTTCGCAGAAGGACTCGTTGTCGCGACGCTGATGGCGCAGGGACGGCTTAATAACGATGTCGTCAACGAGATCCGCGAGATCCTTCGTAACCCGCAAGAGGCGAAAGAACTCGCTGCTGCCGCGAAGCCGGAAGTCGCCGCAAAGCCGACAGTCACGCTCGATGAAGTGCTGCGCGAGAGATCGCTGCGCGTGCTGCAGATCGGCGAACGCGAACGCGAGTATCAGCGCTTGCAGGGACTCGTCACCGACTCGCGCGGCGCTGTCCTGAAAGACCTCGATCTGCTGACGAAAGAGAAAGAGCAGTTCGCGCTCTCCGAGAAGCAGCGGCTTGAGCGCGAGCAGTCCGAGTCGATCGAGCGCATGCGGTCGATCCTCGCGAAGAGCGACATTCAGACGGTCGCTGATCAACTCCTGAAACTGCCGATCGACGAGAACATGCTGTTGCTCAAAGGCATGCCCGAAAAACGAGTGGCAGAATTGTTACAGATGATGGCGACCGGCGACCCGAAGCAAGCCAAACGCGGGCAAGAAATCATTCAGGCGATCCTGAATCAGAAATCGAACTCAAGCCCCGATCCGAGTACCGCAAAGAATTAGTAGATTGGGATTCCATCCCGATCCGCAGCGGAGAAATGGGGCTCTCTGACGGTGCGCTTCGACGTCAACAACGGGCCAATCAACCGCGGCAACTCAAGAGCAAAGACCGCACGGACTGGAAGTCCATGCTACTTAGCTCAGTCGCTTCGCGACTGAGACGCATAGATCTCATCAACCGTTTGTCGGTGACGCAGCACAAGCGGCGGCTTTTCACACTCACCCGCAGTTCTTGCCGTTCCGGCTTCATCCGGCGGCTTCCTCACCGGAACGATTCATGCTCTTGGACCTCATTCAATCGCAGGCAGCGCCGCCGACGGGAATTGGCTCCGCGCCTGCGCAGCCGAGTCCCGCCAATGCATCCGCGTTTCAGCAGAGTTTCTCGGACGCATTGACGCCGCTCGCCGCTGACGCAGTTGGCGCTGAACCGGTTGCCGTTCAAGAAGCGGCTATGGTCGAAAACTGGTTGCCGAATCCGCTGACCTCTGCCGCAAATGCAACGGTGACAGAAACGGCTCAGACGAGTCCGCTCAATCTTTCGAGCGGCGAACTTGAAGCGCAAGTGATGACGCTCAGTCAGACGCAGCTTCCGTCAGTCGTCCCGACGAATGGCGGCGACGAGCAAGCACTCACTCAAGCTCAGGCGGCGATCGCTCAGCACACTGAGGCAGCCGAAAGTCAGTCCGCAGCGCCGTCGTTCACAGTGATAAACTCGACGGGCCAAACGGTGCTCATCGAGCAATCGCCGGTTGAACCGGAGATTGATCTCAGTGGCTTCAACGACCTCGATGCGTCTCTGCCGAGCCTTCCAACGGGCGCGTTCAAGTCGCAGGTCACAGCAAAGATCGCTGTGCCGACGACAAGATTGGAAGACAGCGGCGCGACTGTCCCGACCGAACAGTCGCATGCTCTGCCGACATCGTTCGTGATCGAGTCGGCAACGGTCGTGATCGAGTCGGCAACGGTCGGCTCGCAAGATGCCGAAACGATTCTTTCATTGCCTGCCGCGCCGAAGCAGATGCCCGTCGTCGATCACGCAAGCGCTGCCGATACGAAGTCCGCACCACTCGCCCCGATCATCGTGCGTCCGACGGCAAGCAATGCCGTCATTCCTACATCCGAGTCACCCACTGCTGCGCCAATTCCTGCTGCAAGCGGCTCGTCGGATGCGGCAACTGCATCCGCTCCGGTCGCATCGGACGCTGTAACAAAGGTGACAGCAACGAGACTGACCGCAGTGTCTCAATCGTCCCCGGAGGCCATTCAGCATCTCATTGCGCGATCGCAAAGCGTCGACGCTCAACCGTCACCGCCTTCTCAATCCGCTGCGGCAGCCACTCAACGTGCGCGGCCGGTGCAGCAAGCAGAAGTGCTCACGACGCAGCCGGCACAGTTCGGAGCAACGCCCAGTCGAATGCCTCAAGCACCGACAATCTCTGCGGCAAGTAAAGGCAATCCGGTAGTTGCATCGGCAAGCGTGCCATCGCCCGGAGCGTTCAATGCTGCGGCAAGCGGACAACAACCGAGACCGGCTTCGCATGCGAGGACTACCGGCGGCACGGCCATTGAGACTGTCAGAGTTGTTACTCAGTCCGCAACTCAGCCCGTCGCTCCGACAGCGTCGATCTCAAGTGCGGCGTTGCTGACTGCAACGTCGGGCTCGCAGGTCGAAGTCACGACGCCGTCACGACTCGCACCGAAGCTCGGGTCGGCAGCCTCGATCGCAACCCCTGCAATCACTGCCGGTGAGTCTGCATCGCGCTTCGACGTTAGCGTTGCCGCGAAGATAGAAGAGGCATCGAGCCCGTCTCTTGAAGTCCCTCAACGGCCGGTACTCGAACTGCCGCCGCGACACGCGGATGTCGACGGCCTGCAACCTCTGCCGCCGCATGCGCATGCGGATGAGGATGCCGAAGCAGTGGCAGCTCCGCGTGAGATTGCTGCGGCCGATGAGTTCGAAGTCGACGACATCGACGCACCGCTACAGTCGATGCCGACATCGTTGTTCTCGAAACCGCAGCGTGCAGAGAGTCGCCCCGTTGCGTTCAAGAGCGAGCCATCAGAACTCACTCCGCAACCGCAGCAACTCTCGCCAATCGCGGCGTCCGTCGCCGTTCCAGTTGAGAGTTACCGGTCGCGCACCGAGTCGACGGCACAACCTCGTTGGGCATCACAAGACGAGCACGACAACATCGAACTGCCTTCATCGCGTCTGACGGAAGCAGCTACCGCTTCATTCGCGAACGGTTTGGGAGCGATCGCGGCAGCGAATCTCAAAGCGACGCAGCCGAGCACTGAGCGGCCGAAGGTTGATTCGTCCTTGCAAGAATCCGTCGAAACCGTTGTTTCCGAGATGCAGAAGAACGTCGCTGCGAACTCAGTCGATCTGACCGCGACTTCGGCGAGTCACCTCGCAACATCGTCAGCTAACTCCATTGGAGACGATGCCGGCTTCGCAACGAGACTGGCTGAACCGTCGCAACCGTCGGCTCGATTTGCCGAACCGACGCTCGCCTTACGGCAAGTGGTCGGAGCAATGCAGCAAGCCGTTGAATCGGGCGAACGGCTGCGCGTGCATCTCAATCCGCCCGAACTCGGCACCGTGATGGTTGAGGTTGCGCGAACTGCAACTGGCATCGTCGCGAAGATCGAGTTCTCGAATGCGAGCACTCAGCAATCGGTCGCGAACTCGCTGCCGGAACTGCATCGCAGCCTGTCTCAAACGGGCATCGTGCTTGATCGCGTCGAAGTCACGATTCGCGATCAACGCTCCGAGCCGCAAGATCGTCAGCCGCGCGAAGAACGAGGCCGTCAGCAGAACTTTCAACAGCAGCGGCAAGAGCAAGAACGCCAACGTCAGCAGCAGCAGCGTCGCTTTCAAGACGAGGACGCCGAACGCGCTGCAGCTTAGCTCTGCACAACTTCGTAGCTTGTAGGAACAACTACAACCGCAGATTGCTAACGAACGGATTGGCTCGACGAAGAAGAAGGCAGAAGGGGAACGCTAATCAGCGCTCATCGACGCGAATAAAGACCGTGCGGGATGACTTCGGTGATGCGTGCTTCTCGTAGCTTGAGTCTCTGAGTCGAACCCCGCGTTTGACAAATGCACCACTCGGTCGACAGGCAGAAGGAACGAATCACGCAGAATTGGCCGCGTTGACCTCTCTGCCTTTCTTCCTCTGTGTCCTCTGTTATCTCCTGTTCAAAGTCTTGATTGTCTTCCGTCTGTCGGCATTGAAGTCATGCGAGGCTCGATCGCAATTGGTGTGTAAGAATTTGAACCGAAGCCCGCTGAGAGCGCAGGGGAAGAAAGGCCGAGAACATGAAGTCGTTTGGGGCTTCGAGCCGCTCTCGCCCGACGGGACGGACAAGATGTCCGTCCTACAAAATGTCGGGCTCACGCAGAGACTCCGTCGACAAGCTGAATGAACGAATCACGCCGAATTGGCCGCGTAGACCTCTCTGCCTTTCTTCCTCTGTGTCCTCTGTTATCTCCTGTTCAAAGTCTTGATTGTCTTCTGTCTGTCGGCATTGAAGTCATGCGAGGCTCGATTGCAATGACGGTGTAAGAAATTGAACAGGAGCCCGCAGAGAGCACAGAGGAAGAAAGACCGAGAACATAAAATCGTTCGGGGGCTTCGAGCGGCTCTTGCCCGACCGGACGGACAACATGTCCGTTCCACAAACGGTCGGGAATCGGGCGGGCTGAGGCAGCGACTCCCTCGTTGAGTGCTCGCCGCTGAGAGTCAAGCTACGGGTGTTGAGAGATCCCATTTTCGGGCTGACTCGCATCGACGGTGCGAATGCGAAAAACTCCCCGCAGCCATGATGGATGGCGCTTAGCAGCACTTCTTCGAAGGACCACTCAATGACGACGACGCTGATTCGCGGCGGACGGATTATCGACCCCAGTCAGAACATTGACCGCGTTGGCAACCTGCTGTTGAGAGACGATCGCGTCGTCGGCATTGATGATCGCACCACTGTTGCTGACCGACTGATTGACGCGTCGGGTTTGATCGTCTGCCCCGGTTTGATCGACATTCATGTGTCACTGCGCGAGCCCGGTAATGAAGACGATGAGACAACCGAAACGGGCACTGCCGCTGCTGTTGCGGGCGGGTTCACGAGCATCGCGGCTCGGCCGGATACGAACCCGTCGATCGATAATCGCGGAGCAGCCGAGTTCGTCACGTTGCTCTCGAAACGAGCGGGGAATTGCAACGTCTTCCCGCTCGGCGCTGTTACGAAGGACAACGAAGGCAAAGAACTCGCTGAGATCGGGCAACTGGTTGAAGGCGGCGCCGTCGCGGTGATGGACGGCAAGAATCCGATCTCCAATGCCGAGATCATGTGGCGCGCTCTTGAGTACGCGAAGATGTTTAACTGCGCGGTGATCAGCTTCCCGCTCGTGCCGGAACTCGCACGCAACGGCGTGATGCATGAAGGCTACTACTCGACGGTGCTCGGTCTTGCCGGCATCCCTTCTGCCGCTGAAAGCATCATGGTCAGCCGCGACATCGCGCTCGCCGCGCGAACGCATGCTCGGCTGCATGTGATGTGTGTCTCGACGACGGTCAGCGTCGACCTCATTCGTCGCGCGCGTGAGAAAGGCGTGCAAGTCTCGTGCAGCGTGACTCCGCATCACTTAGCGCTGACGGATGCGGATCTGCAGAGCTACGACCCGAACTTCAAAGTCTCGCCGCCACTGCGAAGTCGAAAGCACATCGACTCGCTGATTGCCGGTTTGAAAGACGGCACGATCGAGATCATCAGCGCGGATCACGAACCCTATGCCTCGGAAGAGAAGGATCTCGAACTCGATCAAACGCCGTTCGGGATTGTCGGCCTCGAAACGCTGCTTCCGATCTGCATTGAGACACTGATTGAGCCCGGTCATCTCTCATGGCCGCAGCTCATTTCAAAGCTGACTGTCGGACCGGCTCAACTGCTCGGCATTCAGAAAGGCACGCTCAAAGCGGGAGCCGATGCCGACGTCACGTTGATTGATCCGAATGTTGCATGGACGATCGACTCGACCCAATTCCGCTCAAAGAGCCGCAACACTCCGTTTGACGGTCGAGCCGTCAAAGGCCGTGCTCACACCGTCTTCGTGAATGGACAGATCAAGTACTCATCAGCGGGCAAGTAGCCGCGTTCGATTGAGGTGCCTTCGCCGTCTCGCACCGGCAAGCAGCACGCTCCTGCTTTGCGACCGGTCGTCGGACAGACGCAGTGCTTCGCACGTTTTGCAGGACGGAAATCTTGTCGGTCCGGCTTTGATTGGGGGGGACCGGCAGTCCGGCGCACATACGCACGAACTTAAGCAGCACGGTTAAGGAGTGATGGATCTTGGAGTGGTTCGATATTGCGAGGATGTATTGAGCGGGATTGGGTTTTTCCGGCATGGCTCAAGTTTGTGAGCGGTCTGTTGAGGTTCCGCCTTAGACCGGCCGAGTGATCCAGTTCGAAGAGCAGTGGCACCAGTAACGTTTGCAGCACTTTCACGGCTTTGGCCCGGCTGCGGCGAGGATCCTGCCAACAATCTGTAAGCAGGTTGTGCGACTTCCAGAGCTTGAACAGCAACTCAATCTGCCATCTCGCGCGGTGCAGCACGATGATTGACTGCCAGTTATTACGCTCTTGTGGAAGAGTCGTTACAGCCGGGGTCCAGTCCCGTCATTCAGAAGACTCTTCCGTGAGTTCACGCCCCTTTTCGTGACACTTTTGCCGAGCTTCCTGACGACGACGATTTGCCGTTTCTTCAGACGCTCGCACGGCGATCAAGCGGCAGGGCACGCTGACAGGCGAGCTGTAGAAAATGTTCCAGAGGTTGCGTGAACCGCTTGAAGCTCCCTCTTCCGAAGAGCGATGCGATGTCACACCAATTCCATCGAGAGCTTCCGCATTCTCGAACAGACAATGTCACCCCTCTGTTGGTGCCTATGGAGTCAGTGGAGAGCGTGCCCCCTTCAATTCGATCGGGTCAGGAGAATTTCACGAGTTGGATTCCGTTGTATGCGAGCCTTCTGCTTAGTTGGACAGCGCCGAGTCCTTCGCTCGTTTAACCGCGTGGCCAACGGCCCGCGCTGCTCGGTGTCAAACT
>CAZNMS010000311.1:0-10151 GCA_964573505.1 uncultured Planctomycetaceae bacterium
CGGGCCGCGCTTTTCGCTAGCGAGCATCCGATTCAGTGTGACTCGCTCCTGTTTGTGCTCGCTCGACTTTGAGTCTCAGTCACTCGTAGCTCAAAAGCGCGGCCCGATGGGCACGCGGTTAAGCGAGCGGCTATGCCGCGCGGCGACGCAGTTCGATGCGGCGGACTTTGCCTAAGAAATTCTCGGGCAGCTCGTCGCAGAACTGGATGTCCTTCGGGATCTTGTAGGCGGCGAGTTCCACTCGGCAGTACGCCTTCAAGGTGTCGGCTGTAATAACAACTCCCGGCTTGCGCACGACCCATGCTCGGACGAGTTCGCCGTATTTCGGATCGGGCACTCCGACGACAGCGCACCGCGCGACTGCCGGATGCTGAGTGAGCACGTGCTCGATCTCCGTCGGGTACACGTTGAGACCGCCCGACTTGATCATGTCCTTCTTGCGATCGACGACGCGGAAGTAACCGTCTTCGTCCATCTGCGCGAGGTCTCCGGTAAAGAGCCATCCATCGCGCAGCGCGATCGCCGTTTCAGCCGGATCGTCGAGATACCCCTGCATGATCTGCGGGCCGCGAATGGTCAGCTCACCGATCTCGCCAATGCCGACTTCGCGCGTTCCGGTTTCGAGATCAACCAATCGCACTTCGGTATTCGGCAACGGCACGCCGATGCTCCCGATGCGACCGCTGCCATCGGACGGATTCGAGTGCGTGACGGGCGACGCTTCTGATAGCCCGAAGCCCTCCATAATCGTCGCGCCGGTCAGCTCCCGAAACGTCGTCGCGACCTCAGCAGACAGAGCGGATGCCCCTGACATGCAGAGCCGAATTCCTGTCAGCATTTGGCCGCGACGACGCAGTTCTTCATTCAGCGCCGCGATCATGAACGGCACGAGCAGCACGACTCCCGGCTTCCATTTCTGAATGACGGCCAACGTGCGACGGGCATCGAAGCGAGCTTGCAGCAGCAACGTCGCTCCGCCCGACAACGGAGAGAGCATCGCGCACGTCGCTCCATACACATGAAAGAACGGCAGCACGGACAAGAAGGTTTCCTCGCCGGCCTTGAGTCCGCTCCATGTATGAAGCTGAGCGACATTCGAACTCAGATTGCGATGCGTGAGCACGGCGACTTTCGGAGTTCCCGTCGTTCCGCCCGTCGGTTGCAGCACTGCCGGGAGATCGACGTCATTGAGCACAGGACGATCGAGCCAATGCCCGCTCGTGATGAGGTCGTCGAACTTCAGAGTCAGCGTTCGCTCGCCAATCTTCACGCGACCTTGCTTGAGCTTCTGCAGCCAATAGACCGCGCGAAAATGCAGAGGCAGATGCGGTGCGAGACTGACTGTGATCAGCAGCGGCACGAAGACCTGCGTCGTCATCTCGGCTAGCGCGGTCATCTTCACGTCGACGCCAACAGCCGCCTTTACCTGACACTTACGAGCGAGCACGGCGAGTTCCGGTGCTGCCAACAGCGGATTCGCGGGAACGACCTGCGCTCCGATCCAATGAGCTGCGAACCAAAGTGCGACGAACTCGGGGCAATTCGGCAGCACCATCATGATGCGGTCTCCGGCCTTCAAACCGAGAGACGTCAGATGCCCGGCGATGCGCTGAATCTGACCGACAAGCTCTTGATACGACCACTCAGTCTTGAAGTACCTCAACGCAACATGCTGCGGGAATAGCTCAGCCGCATTGAGCAGCAATTGCTCGACGCGCTGAGCTTCAAAGTCAATGCGCGGAGCGATGTCAGCCGGATAGGACTCGTGCCAGCGAGCGTGCGGAGCATCCCAAACGGGCCGCACCGGAAAGGGCTCGGGATGCGAGCATGTAACATCAGTTGCAGAGTGCAGAGGCAGAATTGCCCCGTCGAGACGACTGCCGTCGACAGCTTTGAGAAGTGCCATCGTCCGCTCCTTGAGAGAAATCAGGAGCCCAGTTGCGAAGTGTAGAGGAGACGGGAGCAGCATCGTCTCGGTCAGAGCATCACGCGGTCGATAGCAAGTGGCTGTCGCTCAACGTTCGTGACGGCGGCACCTCGCAGTTGCGACGAAGAACATCGCGGAGGCGGTCATCGAGTTCGCATCGAGAGGCAACATTCCGCTCCGGTTCGCAGGACAGATCCAATTAGCCGACGCAGCATCCGCAAGCCCGTTCTGAGTTATCGGAAGAAGTCCGCTCGACAATCAGTGAGAGTCAAATTTGCCTCAAGCCGGAGCAAGGTATTTCGGCAAGCCGTGCGTTTGCCGGAACCGGGGACGAAGCCCCGAGCCGCATCGCTTTCTCTGCCTTTCTTCCTCTGCGGCCTTCGCGATCTTCTGTTCAAAGTCTTGATTGTCTTCCGTCTGCCGGCATCGGCGTCGGTGTAAGAATTGAAACAGGAGCCCGCAGAGGAAGAAAGACAGAGGGGCAGAAACCGTCGTCGCTCGAGATCGATCGAGCTGTGCCGAAGGCACTTCAAGCGTCGAAGTGGCGGCTGATGTTGCGGATGCGATGCACCTGATGCGCGACGATGAGGCCGATGACAATGAGCACCGCCGCAAAGATCAGCGGGTAGTGCGGCGGAAAGGCTTCGTCAGGCACATTCCAAACAAGGATCGCGTACGAGATCAGCGAGACGCTCGTCATGAAGTAGACGAGTTCCTCATGGAAGAAGAGCCCCGAGCCGACAACCAACATCGGATAGGCGACTAGCAACGGTCCGACGGGATGACCTGCGACGATCAGCATGTGCGTCAGGAAAGCGGCATCTGAGGCGAGCCATACGAATCTCGCCGAGCGGGCGATCGGCGGTTGCTTGATCGCGGACTGAAACAGTGATGCCGCGACCGCCCATATCAGAAGCAGTCGCTGCAGGTACCAGTGCTTTTCGAACGTCACTTCGGAGACTGCGAACGCGCCGCAGAGAATCAATGACGCTGAAGCGATCGCCGCCCAGCGCGAAGCCAATGCGGGGTCTCGTCGAATCCAGCGCCGGAAGCGATGCACGAAACCGGATGACTGCGCATGAACGGGCTCACCGCGCAGATAGCGTTCGAGGTCGTCAGCCAGTTCTTCTGCGGACGAGTAGCGCGCGGCCGGGTTCTTCTCGATGCACTTCAAGCAGATCGCTTCGAGTTCTCGCGGCGCGTTGCGATTGAGCGAGCGCGGAAGTTCGGGCTCAGTCTCGATGACGCGAACAATGGTCTGCATCGGACTCGACCCGCGATGCGGCACTGTGCCGGTCAGCGTCTGATAGAGGATCGCTCCGAGGCTATAGATGTCGCTCGCCGGACCGACGATCTCGTTCTTGCCGGCCGCTTGCTCGGGCGACATGTAGAGCGGCGTTCCGACGATCGCGCCTGAGCCCGTGCGTTCTCCGTCCGGCACATGACACTTCGCCAATCCGAAGTCAGTCAGAAACGGCTGCCCGTTCGCCGACAGCAAGATGTTCGACGGCTTGAGGTCGCGATGCACGATGCCGTTCGAGTGCAGGTACCCGACCGCTCGCGAGACATCACGCAGCACGCGCGCGACTTGCTCGAACGTCAGCAGCGAGTCGCGTGCAGCAACCTTCTGCCGCGAGTCCGTCGGATCGAAACTCAGTGACGACTGCCGCAGATCGACATGCGAGTCATTCAGCGCCGCAGGCCCTTGCGCCAGCAAATCAGCGAGACTCGGCCCGTCGATGCAATCCATTGAGAAGTAGTGCTGACCGAGCACCTCACCGACTTCATGAATGCCGACGATATGCGGATGAGTCAGTCGACCGGCCGCTTTCGCTTCCTGATAGAAGCGGCGGATGTCTGCTTCGGATGCGAGCCGATTCACCAAAATCATCTTCACCGCGACAACGCGATCGAGATCCATTTGTCGGGCTCGATAGACGACGCCCATTCCGCCGCGACCGAGTTCTTCAAGCAACTCAAAGCGACCGAAGTTCCGCAGCGGTTCGCTTCTGGTTGATTGCGACTTCTCATGCATCGCTTCCATGACCGACGGATCAAGCACGAGCGTCTGCATCTGTGCCGAGTCGCATTCCCCTTCAACGATCGCAGCATCCGTCTGAGGCTCTGCGGTAAGCAGATCGAACAGTGTTTGAGCGAAGCCGATATCAGGGCTCATCCGATCGAGTAGTTCAAACGCTTCAGCGAACTCCGCCAGTTGAGGAGTCTCGCGCAGCAAGGCAGCGCAGCGCGTCAGATCGCCTGCTTGCAGGGCTGACAGATATTGATCGAGTCGTTCTGCCAACTGGGCGTCGATGTCGTCAGTCTCAGGAGTCATGCGGCAGAAGTGTCCTCAAAGGAGAGAGGCGGAAGAGATGCAAGGAAGCAAGTAGCCGTGCCGACGAGCATAATAGCCGGATGCCTTAAAGCTCGTTTAACCGCGTCCCCATCGGGCCGCGTTATCGCAGACAAGAGAGCTTGCCCCGCGAAGCGGCAACCGACTCCGCAGTTGTCTTGCGAGCATGCTGGCACCCCGCTGATAGTCGCCTTTCGCTCTGCGAAAGGGAGCGTCGGCTTACGCGCAGTGTGGTGCGACGCTCCGCGTCGCAACTCCCGACGCGGAGCGTCGGGCCACACTGAATGCAGCATTGCCGCGTCGTTTAACCGCGTGCCCATCGGGCCGCGTTATCGCAGACAAGAGAGTTTCCCCCGCGAAGCGGCAATCGCCCCCGCAGTAATTCCTCAACCCGGAGTAGCACTCATGCCCCCAACGATCGCGAGTTACAACGAGGCACTCGATCCGGCCGATAAAGAAATCTGCAATATACTCGTCGAGGAAATTGAACGAGGTCTCTCCGATGCTGAAAGCAAAATCTGGCACGCGCACCCCGTTTGGTTTTTGGATGGCAATCCGATTGTGGGATACAGCAAGCAAAAACGCGGCATTCGTTTGATGTTTTGGAGCGGTGCCGATTTCGAAGAACCGGGCCTCAACGTCGTCGGCGAGAAATTCAAAGACGCATCGGTCTTTTACACGGACGCGTCAGAGATCAAGAAAACCATTTTGCGGCGCTGGCTGAAGAAGTCGAAAGCCATTCAATGGGACTACAAAAACATTGTCCGCCGGAAAGGCAAATTGGAACGCCTGAAATAGAAGATGAGTATCAATCTATGAAAAGCACGAGCTATCACGACGAGCGATTCGCCAAAATGAGTTTCGCGTCGGTCTACCCGCTCTACCTCGCGAAAGTCGAAAAGAAGGGACGGACGAGAGAAGAGTTGTTGCAAGTCATCGAGTGGCTAACCGGTTATGACGAGCAAGCCTTGAATCGGCTTATCAAAGAGAATGTCTCCTTCGAGCAATTCTTCGAGCACGCTCAATTAAATCCCAATGCGCACCGTATCACGGGGGTCATTTGCGGTTATCGAGTGGAAGAAATTGAGAATCAACTTACTCAGCAAGTTCGGTATCTCGACAAGCTGGTCGACGAATTGGCGAAGGGCCGACCGATGAGCAAGATCCTGCGCAGCGATGAGTAAGTCCCGACTGCGGGCAAAGCGACGTACTCGTTCTCGTTATTGATAGTCGCCTTTCGCTCTGCGAAAGGGATTTTCTTTCGGGGTTTTTGCTCCGCAAAAGCTTCCTTTCGCGGAGCGAAAGGCGACTATCGAATGCGGCTCTACGACATCGTTTTAGGCCGCGTGCCGTTTAAAAGTCGTATTAATGACGAAGCAGTGATGCGCTTCTTTTTTGGGCGAGGCTCGACTCGGAGAATCAAGCTACGGCGGTTACTTGTCGGCGGCGGCGACGGGCTTTTGACGGACTTTGACTTCGCCGGCTCGGAGCGATTTTGACTTCACGACGATTGCATCGCCGCTTTCGAGGCCGCTGAGGATTTCGGTTTGCTGGCCTCGTTTCTGCCCCGTGCGCACGAGGACTTCGGTCGCTTTGTTGTCGACAACCTTCCAAACACGCTCAACGCCCGCGAACTCGATGACGGCTTCAGACGGGACTGCGATGACCTTTGCATCCTCTTGAATGATGACCGCTCCGGTTGCGAAGAGGCCCGCTCTCATCTTGCCGTCGTCGTTCGGTAAATCGGCCTCAAAGGCCAATGAACGCGTCTCTTCATCGAGCGTCGGACTGATGCGTTTCACGGTCGAGCGACGCGGACTCGCTTCATTCTCTAACTGAATCTCGACGGCTTGACCGAGTTGCAGGTGCAGCGCCATTCGCTCGGGAATCTGACCGCGAAAGCGAATCGGGTTGATGCGAACCAGCGTGACGATCGGCTGCCCGACAGTGACGAAGGCTCCGGGGGCAACGTGCCGCTGTTTGACGAGTCCGGCAAACGGTGCATGAACCGTCGAGTCCTCAAGCTGCTGCTTTGCGAGCAGTAGCTCTGCGCGGCGAATGCGAATCGTCGCGATCTTCTCGTCAACGGCGTTGAAAGAAGCCTGATACCGAGCTTCCGCGATATCGACATCCGCCTGAGCCGTCTCAATCTGCGCGAGCGTTGCGGCGTCTTCGCGTTCGAGACGTTGCACGCGCGAAAGGCTGCTATGTGCTTCTGCGAGTGACGCTTTCTCTTGCCGCACGATCGGCGAGTTGTCTTTCTTCACGGTGTCGAGATCGGCATTCGGTTTCAGTCCGATGATCGCGCACACCTGAGCGTGAGAGGCTTCAGCTTGAGCGACTTTAAGCTCGAGGTCCGCCGTATCCATTCGCACGAGCACGTCGTCTTTATTGATGCTGTCGCCGAACTCGACGGGGATGTCGTCAACGCGTCCGGCAACCTTTGCTCCCACAACCGACTGCTCGTCGGCGATCAAACTGCCTTGAGTGCGAATGGTCTTCGGCCAATGAATCGGGACGATTGTTTGAACTTCGACTTCCGGGATGTCTTCAGACTTTGCTGCGGCGTCCTTTTTCGTTTCACCGGCGACTTTGTTGCTGGAGCAACCGCTGACGGAGAGCGCCAACACTCCGATCACAATGCCGGGCAATGACCGACAAACGAGTGATGCAAGCAGCTCGTGAAGCGTTGAGCGTCTCATAGGCGGGACTCAATTTCGCAGCGGTTCGGGACGAGGGAGAGGCGGGAGTCATAGCGTGCAGCGATGACAAAGCGGGGGAAAGAAGTCGGGGCTCGATTCTTAGGACTTCAATCCGCACTGATAAGTGAGCGGCAAACTCTCGCGGCATGTCGCACGCTCGTGATGCACGATCGACGCGACGAATCCGAGCAACCTGACAGCTCGAACAAGCGACAAGCGACATCGGCCCGCTCGCACTACTGCTCGGCGTTCGGTACAGCTCAACGATCCGACTTCGCATGCTGCGGCAACAAGATCGCTCGCACGGAAGCGTCGTCAGCTCGGGCTCTTCGCAGACATTTCATCACTGAGGCACGACATGATTTTGGATCTCTTCAAGCTCGATGGACGAGTCGCTCTCGTGACCGGTGCCGGTCGCGGTATCGGGCAAGCACTGGCTTACGGGCTTGCTCAAGCTGGAGCTGACATCGCGTGCGTAACGCGGACGGGGAACTCGACGGAAACGCGGCGACTCGTCGAATCATGCGGTCGGCGATTCATTGATCTGCAAGCGGATCTCGGCGTGCCCGAGCAACGAGTCGGACTCGCGAAACGAGCCGCTGCCGAATTGGGGCGACTCGACATTCTCGTCAACAACGCCGGAGTCACCGGCCGCTATGCCCCCGAAGACTATCCGCCGGAGAAATGGCGTTATCTGCTTGAGGTGCATCTCTTCGCGGCAATGGATCTCGCGGTGCAGTGCAGCGAGTTCATGCTGCCGCGCGGTCGCGGCAAGATCATCAATCTCGGCTCGCTGATGAGCTTTGAAGGCGGCCTCAACATCACTGCGTATGCGTCGGCAAAGCACGGCATTGCGGGACTGACGAAGTCGCTCGCAACCAGTTGGGCGCCGCGCGGCATCAACGTGAACTGCATTTGCCCCGGCTACATCGAGACCGAGATGTCCGGCGTGCTGAAGGACGATCCGGTCAGAGGTCCGCAGATTCTTGATCGCATTCCGATTGGACGATGGGCGGGCACTGACGAGCTTGCACCGCTCTGCGTCTACCTCGCATCAGACGCATCGAACTACATGCACGGCAGCCTGATCCCGATCGACGGCGGATGGCTTGCCCGATAGCGACGAAGCTCGACTGCATGATCTTCAAATGCAGACGCGGACGCAGAAGTCATGTGCGGGGCCGATGAACCGAGCGAAGACGAGCCAGACGGAGCGCCAAACCGGGAAGTTATACCCCGCGCGGCCCGACATGAGGCCGTTTAACCGCGACCCTCTGGGGAGTGTTTTTCGATCGTAGACGGCGAATGAAAAGCACTTCCCAGAGGGGCGCGGTTAAACGTCATGCGGCTCATTCTGTGCCGCGAGACGCATAGAACCCGACGATCCCTGAAGGCGGAACTACGAACCGTCGCTTCAAGCAACGACTGGCAATCGCAAAAGGTCTTCTTGCGCGTTGTCACCGATAGGCTGCAGGTCGAACTTGTCTTTCAAGATTGCGAGCACGTTCGGCGACAAGAACGCCGGGACTGCCGGGCCCAGTCGCATGCCTTTCACTCCGAGCGACAGCAAGGTCAGCAACACTGCGACCGCTTTTTGTTCGAACCATGAAAGCACGATCGTCAGAGGCAAGTCGTTGACGCCGCAGTTGAAGGCTTTCGACAACGCCAGCGCGACTTGAATGGCTCCATAAGCGTCGTTGCATTGCCCCATATCGAGGAAACGCGGCAAGCCTCCGACCGTGCCGTAGTCGAAATCGCGAATGCGATACTTGCCGCAGCCGAGCGTCAGAATGATCGAGTCCTTCGCAGTGCCTTGCGCGTACTCGGTGTAATAATTCCGACCGAGTTCGTCGCCGTCGCAACCGCCGATCACGAAGAAGCGTTTGACCGCTCCGGACTTCACCGCTTCGACCACTCGATCAGCGAGGCTCAAGATCACGCTGTAATGGAAGCCGATCGTCGACTCGCGGACTTTGTTATCAGGCAGCGGATCGCACTGCTTCGCCTTAGCGATGACCTCCGAGAAGTCATCGGTCTTTAAGCGCCGTGCTCCGGGCACGGCGGTCACGCGCGTTGTGAAGAGACGATCGCGGTACGTCTCCCATGGAATCAAAACGCAGTTCGTCGTTGCGACAACGGGGCCATTGAACTCCGTGAATTCGAATCGTTGATTCTGCCATGCGCCGCCGAAGTGACCGGCAAGATGCTTGAACTTCTTCAGTCGCGGATAGCTATGAGCCGGCAGCATTTCTCCGTGAGTGTAGACGTTGATGCCGGTGCCTTCGGTCTGCTCCAAGATGTGAAGCAGGTCGACCAGATCGTGCCCGGTAACAAGAATTCCCGGCCCGGCCTTCGTGCCTTCATAGACCGTTGTCGGCTCCGGCTTGCCGAGCACTTCAGAGTGACCTTGATCAAGCAACTCCATCACTCGGAGATTCATGCGGCCGCATTCGAGCACGAGTTCCAGCAAGCTCTCCAAATCGAAATTGACGTTGGTGACCGTCGCGAAGAGTGCTTCTTCAATAAACGCGCTGACTTCGGGATCTGTCTTACCGAGTCGTCTCGCGTGATGTGCGTATGCGGCCATGCCTTTGACGCCGTAGAGCAACGTCTCTTGCAGCGACTGCATATCGGGATCTTTTCCGCACACACCAATTTCAGAGCAGCCGGTGCCATTGGCGGTTTGCTCGCACTGATTACAGAACATCGTCGAATCCTCCGAGTTGGGGTTGCTGCCGTGCGACAGCGAGTTTCGAGATGAAACTTCGCGCCGACAGATCTCGCCGAAGGACGAACCGCGTCTCGCAGTGCATCCGGCGAACGGACGAGCGACGTATGTGGCAACCCACATTCCGAGCATCGGAACGCGAGAGAGGATTCCTAAGCAGTGCTGCTGAGTTCTTGAGATTGAGACTGGCGCCGTAGGTCGAGAATTCGTCTCGACCGAGCAGCAAGTGGAGCCGCTCAAATGAGTGAGGCGTCTCGGCAAGACAGTGCCTCTTCGAGAACTCATTCGGCTTTCGCGATCGGATTGCAGTGATTCGGCCGATGCCTTCAGCCCCAAAGGGGCGGGATTCGATAGCCCAGTCCGATAGGACTGGGCTATCGAACTTCGCCCCTTTGGGCAACGCCGTTAAGGATTTTGAAGTAGCCGAAATCGTCAGATTTC
>CAZNMS010000312.1:0-10128 GCA_964573505.1 uncultured Planctomycetaceae bacterium
GACTTGTAGTCCGTCGGGCGTCGTCTTCGACGGACTACAAGTCCGTCGTACCGGTATGAATTCATCTTCCATTCGCCTCAACACTGGCAGCGCTGAGTACGGGCAATTCGAGACGCAAGAAGGCGGTTGCACATGTTTGAGTCGTACTGGGGATTGACGAGTTCTCCGTTTGCCAATCGGCACGATGCGCGCTGGTTTCATGAGAGCCCGGTGCATGAGGAAGCTCTCGCGCGACTGTTCTATGTCATTGAGCAACAGCGCGGATTGGGGCTGCTGACCGGCGGCTCGGGATCGGGCAAGTCGCTGCTGCTCAAAGTCATTGGCAATCAAGTGCGACGTACGCGCCGGCATCTCGCGCTGATTGATCTCGTCGGGCTCGACGCGCATGAGTTGCTATGGCAGATCGCATCGAGCTTGCAGCTTGCTCCCAATCCCGGTGCCTCGCGCTGGGCCTTATGGCGTTCGGTCGCGGATCACATCGAGTCGCTCAAGCTCGCGCGGCAACAACTCATCATCGCCCTCGATCACATCGAACGTGCCGACTGGAGTTGTCATAGCTTGCTCGAGCGACTGTTCCACTTTGCCGATGCAAAGGGCTGCGTGACGTTCTTATGTGCCGTCCGATCGAACGAGTACCCGAAGGTCGCACGTCTGCTGAATGAGCATGCTGATCTGCGCGTTGAGCTGATTCCGCTCGCGCTCGAAGACACCGGCGACTTCATTCAAGACTTGCTGCAGAAGGCCGGTTGCGAGCGTTCAATCTTCGGCGGCGATGCGATCTTGCGCCTGCATTCGCTCTCACGCGGATGTCCGCGCACGCTCTGCCGCTTGTGCGAGCTATCGCTCATCGCCGGAATGGCTGAAGAGTGCGAAGTCATTACTGATGACCTCGTTGACTCCGTCGCGGAAGAACTCGCTGCAACGGGCGATGCAGAGGAATTTGTATTACCCCGGCACGAGTACGTCTAAGAGATCGCTCGGCAGATGCGTCTCGTCGTCAACGAGCTGCCGCGCTCTACCGACCTCAGATGTCGTCGATCCAATCTGCGCTGAAGCTGAAGACGTCGAAGAACTCCGTCGGCACGCCTACTAAAACGTTGCCGCTTTCTGCGCCGCTCCCGGTCCCGCCGACGATTGTGTCGGCGCCCGCGCTGCCATCGAGCGAGTCCGCGCCAGTGCCGCCGATGAGCAAATCGTTGTCGGTCCCGCCTTGCAGCGAATCGTTGTCCGCTCCGCCGATGAGTGTGTCGAAGCCGGCATTGCCGCGCAGCACGTCGTTACCCGAGTAGCCCGAGAGCGCATCGTTGCCTTCACCGCCAGCAAGCAAGTCGTTGCCCTCGCCCCCATTGAGCGTGTCGTTGCCGTCGCCTCCGATCAGCCAATCCAAATCGGCGCCGCCCTTGAGCACGTCATGGCCACTCCCGCCATCGAGTGTGTCATTTCCACTACTCCCGAGCAGCAAGTCGTCGCCCTCAAGCCCGAGTAGCGAGTCGTTGCCGACGCCGCCGTCCAATGTGTCGTTCAACGAACCGCCGTTGATGACGTCATTGCCGACTTCGCCAAACAGCACGTCGAATCCCTGACTGCCGAGAATCCAATCATTGCCGCCGCTGCCGTAGATCGTGTCGTCGTCGTAGTTGCCATCGAGTTTGTCGTTACCTGTGCCGCCCGTGATGAGGTCGTTGCCGAAGCCGCCATTGATGTCATCCGCATATGCGCCGCCGATCAGAGTGTCGTTGCCCGAGCCGCCGCGAATGGTCACCGGAAACGCCGTCCCGGATGCATTAATTGTGACATCCGTCGTTGTCGTTGAGAGATGAGCCCCTTCGATCTCGACGATTGAGTCCGTTCCGAAATCGCTGACGAGTCGCGTTGTTGTCAGTCGGAATCCCGAGTCCGCTGCCTCACTGATGAGGTCGCCCGTCCCGGTGCCGCCATCGAGTACGTCATTGCCGCTATCTCCAGTCAGCAGATCGCCATTGCCGCCTTGCCCGCGCAAGACATCGTTGCCGTCGTCGCCAATCAGTCGATCGACGCCAGCGCCGCCTAAGAGGACATCATCGTTCTGACCGCCGTTGAGCGAGTCATCTCCGGCACCGCCGATGAGAGTGTCAGCGCTATCCGCACCGACCAGAGTGTCATTTCCGAGACCGCCATCAATCAGTGTCGGCCATGCGGAAGCAATGACTCGATCGTTGCCGTCGTTCGCGTGTATTTCGCAGTGGGTGATGTTGCGAAAGTGGTACTGCGTGAAACTGTGCAGATCGATGAAGTCGTTCCCGGAGCTGCCAGTCACGTCGATGCTACGCAGATCATCCACTCCGACTTGAATGCTCTCTCCGGGAGATAGCGCATTAGAAATGGCAACGGGCGCCCCGAATTGAGTGGCTTCGCCATCGGCCGAGTTCCCGAGATACAGCTCTAGGTAGCCGACATCTTCAGCACCGACCGAACTGGGTGACGTCAGCACGACCGAGAGTTGCCCGGTCGTCGGATTGAAAGTCGCACTCGACAAACAGCAGCGAAGTTCGAGAGCTTGAGGTGTGCCGAGTTGAGAGCGGCGAGCGGGCCGCAAGCGTCGAGAGAGATTGAAGATCGCAGCGATCATGAAAGGCCCAAACAACGAGGGTGACGAATTGAAGCGGGTGCGACCGGCACTCCGGCGCTGAAATTGAGTCGTCTCCGTCCGGCTCGCCCGGACGGAGAGTGATTAAGTCAGCTCGTTCTTGTTGCTGCCAGTCGTTGATCTCGACGGGCAAGCCCGCCGGAGACCGCGCCGGAATTCCGGTTACACCCAAATGAAGCAACGCCGGCGCGCGGCACTGCGTCCGCTCACATGAGATGCGAGCCGTCAACAACTCTCTATCGACTATCAACCGCACCGCTCGAATTCGCCCGAGTCCGATGTCGCAAGAAACCGATTCGTCAGCGACGGCGTCGCAGCACTTGTCGCGGCGGCATGTCGCAACTGACAAACCGGACGGCGGAGCGATAGCGCGTCGCACTACTCGTTTTCGGTTTCTCGTCGGCTCGCGCAGATAGTCGCCTTTCGCTCCGCGAAAGGGATTGTCGGCTTTTGCTCCGCAAAAGCTTCCTTTCGCGGAGCGAAAGGCGACTATCGGTTGCGGCGTAACCGCGTCGCTTGACCTCGCTCTTCATTCCCTCAGCGCGAGTCGGCATCCTGCGATCGCTGCGACACCACTCATTTCACTTCGGGAACTCGCCGATGTCCTCAGCTCCCTTCGCTCTCAATCGTCGCGCCTTGATGGCCTCAGCCGTCGGCGGCATCGGCTCGATTGCTCTGCAATTTCTCTTACAGGAAGCGCAAGCGGCGACTGCAAGCAGCCCTCTCGCTGCTCATCACGCGCCGACTGCGAAGTCACTCGTGTGTCTGTTTCAACATGGAGGACCGTCGCAATGCGACCTCTTCGACGAAAAGCCTTTGCTCTCGAAGTATCACGGCAAGCCTTATCCCGCCGGTGATCTCGAAGTTCACTTCGACAAGCAGAAGGGCAACGTGCTCGGCTCGCCGTATGCCTTCCGGCGTTTCGGGGAATGCGGCATGCCATTGAGCGAACTGCTGCCTCATACCGGCTCGATCGCCGACGACATCACGCTCGTGCGATCTATGTGGACTGAGTCCGTCGATCACGAGTCAGCATTGCGGCTGATTCATACCGGCAAGTTCTTAGCGGGCTTGCCGACGATGGGTTCATGGCTCGCGTATGCGCTCGGCACCGAGAACCGCAACTTGCCGACTTACGTCGTGCTGTCTGATCCCGGCGGGCTCCCGGTTGATGGCGAGAAGAATTGGACTTCCGGATGGCTGCCGCCGGTCTATCAAGGCACGGTGTTTCGCTCGGGAGCGTCGCCGGTCCTGCATCTCGCGACTCCGGCGGGAGTGACGACAAAGGCTCGCACGCTGCAACTTCAATTACTCGATCGGCTGAACCGCGATCACTTGCAGCGCTATCCCGGCAATCAAGAACTCGCGGCCCGCATCTCGAACTTCGAGATCGCGGCCAACATGCAGACCGCCGTGCCTGAGGCGCTCGACCTCTCTCAAGAGACCGAAGCCACTCAAAACATGTATGGCCTCAATCATCCGGCGAGTGCCGAGTACGGCCGTCGCTGCTTGATCGCGCGGCGGTTGATCGAACGCGGCGTGCGCTTCGTGCAACTCTTCTTGAGTGGTCAGCCATGGGACACGCACAGCAAGAACGCCGAGAGCTTGAAAGGTCTTTGTGCCCGCACCGATCAGCCGAGTGCCGCATTGGTCAAAGATCTCAAACAGCGCGGCTTGCTCGATGACACGATCGTCTTATGGACCGGCGAGTTCGGTCGCTTGCCGGTCTCGCAAGGCACCGACGGGCGCGATCACAACCGGCATGCGTTCTCGTTATGGCTCGCGGGCGGCGGCTTCAGAGCAGGGCACATGCACGGAGCGACTGACGACTTCGGCTACAGATCGGTCGAGCAACGAGTCTCGGTGCATGACCTGCATGCGACGTTGCTGCATGCTCTCGGCCTCGATCACGAGCGATTGACGTTCCCGAACGAAGGCCGCGACGCGAGCTTGACCGACGCCGAAGTCACCGGAGCAAAGCTCGTTCATTCGCTGTTGAAGTAGGCGGTTGCAGTGCGACGCGACGCAACCGCGCGTAGCCGAAATCGTCAGATTTCGGGGCCGCAGTGACTGAGTCCGAAGTCTCACGACTTCGGCTACCGAGATGCGCACCGCGTGCTTGCTGTTGAGAAACCGACCGAGGGGCCGACAATGAGATGACGAACGCGCCTTCTTGCCGTTCTCGATCATCTCTTCTTAGGAACCTCATTCATGCAAACGCGTCGTCTCGGTCGAACGAATCTCGAGCTGCCCATTCTCTCCTTCGGTGCCTCATCGCTCGGGCAAGAGTTCCGCAGCGTCTCTCTGGATGAAGCACTCCGCAGCGTGCGAGTTGCTCTCGATTGCGGACTCAACTTCATCGACACCTCGCCGTTTTATGGTCGCGGGATGAGCGAAGTGCTGCTCGGCATCGCGCTGCGAGATGTCCCGCGCGACAGCTACACGGTCTGCACAAAGCTCGGTCGTTATGACCTCGGCCACTTCGAGTTCTCTGCAAAGCGAGTGGCAGAGAGCGTTGATGTCTCGCTGCATCGGCTCGGCACCGATCATCTCGACATCATTCTGTGCCATGACATTGAGTTCGTGCCGATGCAGCAGATTGTCGACGAGACGTTGCCCGCGCTGCGCAAGATTCAGCAGCAAGGAAAGGTGCGTTATGTCGGCTTCAGCGGCTATCCCCAAAAGATCTTCCGCTTCATCTGCGAGCAAGCCGATGTCGACTGCGTGCTGAGCTACAACCAATACACGCTGCAGAACACTCGCTTTCTGGATGAGTCCGTGCCGTATCTCAAAGCGAAGGGCGTCGGCGTCATGAACGCGGGACCGTTCAGCGCGCGACTGCTGACGAACGCTCCGCTACCGAAGTGGTTGAAGGAGCCCGAGTCCGTCAAAGCCGCCGCGCGACAAGCGGCTGAGCACTGCTCAAAGAAGGGCGTCGACATCGCGAAGTTGGCCCTGCAGTTCTCGATCGCGCATCCCGACATCACAACGACCGTTGCTGGGTCCGCGAATCCTCAAAACATCCGCAACTGGGCGCAGTGGGCAAGCGAGCCGCTCGACGAGCAACTGCTCGCCGAAGTGCAGGCCATCTTCGCTCCCGTCAGGAACCTCGGTCACCTCGAGGGCTTGCCGGAGAACAACTGAGGATGTCGCCAGCCATCTGGGGGTAACCGGCACTCCGGCATTGAGTTCGAGTCGTCTCCGTCCGGCTCGCCCGGACGGGACGAACGACTGGTCGGCTACATGACCGCAAAGCGAAGGCTTTTTCGCTCTCCGTCCGGCTTGCCCGGACGGAAGCAACGACTGTTCTGCTACCACTGCGAGCGAGTAGCGATTCAGTCGTGACTCCCGTCCGGGCAAGCCGGACGGAGAGTGATTCAGGCAGCTCGTTTTCGTAGCTGTCAGTCGTTGGTCCCGACGGAGCAAGCCCGCCGGAGACCGCGCCGGAGTGCCGGTCACAGTCAAGTTATCTCATCGCGCCGGTTGCGAACCGGCGCGATCAATGGCCGCACGCACGATGTTCAAACTCCGCTGCGGGATATCGAGCACATAGATCGTTCGCTCGGGAAACGCTGAGGCCGCGAGCCTTAGCGTTTCTGTTTCATTCATCCCGGCAGCCGGCAAGCGGCCGATGAGCACCGGCCCTGCGAGCGTCGGTGAGTTCAGCACATAGTCAATGTGCCGATCGGACGGATCATGCTTCACGAGCACGAGCGCCGGATGCTCGCGCACGCCGCGCGCGATCGCGTTGCGAAAGTCGGCATGCTTGAGTTTCGCGAACGCCAATTCGCTCAGTCCGGCTTGCACGCGCGCCGTCGGCCAAAAGGGCGGCAGTTCGATCTGATTGATCATCACCGAGACCGTCAGCACGGCTCCCCACCAAACGGTCATCCATTGCCGCTCGTTGCGACGAAACCAATCGCAGAGCAATGAAGCTGACTCTGCCGCGATCAAGCACAGCAATGGAGCCGACTCGAAGACGTAGTGCCAATGCATGATGCCGTCGTACCAGTAAGGCACGTGCGCGACATGCAGGCTCAAGATCGCACTCAGGATCAGCAGCCAGCGCCCGGATTCAGCAGAGCCGCGCCGCCAACGAGTGACATGCACCGCGCCAAAGACGCTGACACTCACAACGAGCGCGACAAGTCCGAGCGTCCATACGGAACTCGCGAGCGTTCGCATGCCGACATTCTTCGCGGCCAATGTCAGCGTCAGATTCTCGGCCCATTGGTCGTAGTGCTCGAGCACGCGTTCGGTCAGCAGAGGCTGCGCGCGTTCGACGTTGTTGAAGCCGTACATATGCCGGGGCGTGAAGAGTTCGGTGTAGAGCGAGTACGGCGATTTGAAGGCGCGTCCGGTGATCGCGACGTTCTGCGCGATGAGAACTCCGAACCCGATCGCAAGCGGCACCGCAAACCCGGAGACAACTGGCACCACTCCGGCAAATCGCTTCGCGCGACAACGGCGTACGATCCATACCGCGAGCCAAACTCCGAACGGCAGCCCGACTCCGGCAGCCGTCATCGGTCTGCACAGCATCGCAAAGGCGAGCCCGCTGCCCGCCACTAGTCCGCTCGACAACGTCCCTCTCAAGAGCGATTCCGAAGCCGCGCAGCCCCTCTGTAATTTCCGTTGCAGTCGCAAAAATGCCCCAACAAACACACTGAGCCCGACCAATGTCGGCTGATGCCCGAGAATCAGATTCCCGAACAACCCGATGCCCGGCGACAGCGCGACGAGCAGCCCCGCCAATAAGCCGGCTCCGTTGTTCGAGAGTTCGCGTCCAATCGCAAACGCGAACGCAGCAATCAACGCGGTCGCAATCCAATAAGCCGTCAGCGGCTGAGCACCGAGCATCCCGCAACCGACAATCCACAAACCGGTGCCGGGGAAATAGCGGCTCGCAAAGCGGCCCTCATTGAGAACGTGCATTTGATCGAACAATCGCGCGGCTTGCGGATGACTCGCAGTCGACCATTGTCCGAGCTTCAGCGTCTCGGCCTGAAAGAGGTAGCTGAACTCATCATGAAAGGCCGGAGGCAGGCTGCCGAACTCGACCTGCTGCGTGCCGACCGGAGTGCTCGCCAATCGCTGACAGTTCCCATAAGCGAGCAAGCCGACAGCAACCGCGAGCAACACTGCCGGTAGATCGCGTCCCGAGTCTCGTCCGCGCGACAGCCAACATCCGCAGCGACTCAACCATTGCGGCACGCGACTCAAGATCGGAGCCCGCACGCACCAAACAACGGGCAACACGAGCAGCAAGAGTGCGAACGGAGTCGAGTCGACATTCATGTCGAACAACCATTCGAGCACTCCGCCCTCAAGCCCGCTCGCCCGCTCGACCTCAGCGGACAACACAATCAAACCCGCCGCCAGCAGTCCGATCGCCCATCCGACGCTCAGCGCGCGATCACGCGGCGCCGCATGACTGCCGGAGTCCGATGATGAAGTTTCTGCTGCGAGCACGAGTGAGTTGTCCTCTTCGATGATGGTCGCCTTTCGCTCTGCGAAAGGGCGTCTTCTTTACCGCCTCAAGAGCGCCGCGTCGTTTAACGGCAAGCCGAAGGCGACGGCGTTCATTCGGCTTGCAATCAAGCACGACGGCGACGCCTTCGGCTTGCCGTTAAACAACTCAGATCAACCTTCAAGACGATCCCGAGTAACGTTCCCTACACCCTATTGCTCAACGCGCCCGACGGCACGCACGCCGCTGCCTTTGCGGTTCGTCAATGCGTCACCGAGATCCGCGCGAGCTTGCTCGGCGAGTGCTTGCAGTTGCGCGACGATCTCGGGGTGCTCGGCCGCGACGTTCTTTGTCTCTGAGACATCGTTCTTCAGATCGAACAAAGACAACTCGATCCGCGCGACTCGATATCCGTGCCGACTGGCGATGCCCGCAAGCCCCGACTGGTCCATCGACTTTGGCTGCATGTTCGCGAAGTTCGCCGGCTTGCCGTTGAGTCCCGGCGGACCATTCACCGTCAAATAGTCGTGCGGCAGATGTAATTTCCATTGCCCACTGCGCACCGCTTGCAGTTCCTCAGCGCCGTAGAAGTAGTACGACTCACGCGGCGATCGCGCGTCGGCGTTGCCGGTGATCAGCGGCACGAGGCTCACTCCGTCAATGCGATTCGACGACAGCTTGCCGCCGATCAACTCGGCAACGGTCGGGACGAGATCCATTGAGGCTGCGATCTCATCACTCGTCCGCCCCGCTTGAATGTGTCCCGGCCAACTCATGATGCAGGGCACGCGCATGCCGCCTTCAAACGTCGTCAGCTTGCCCTCACGGAGTTTGCCCGCTGAGCCCGCATGATTTCCGTACGACAAGAAGGGCCCATTGTCAGACGCGAAGATGATCAAGGTCTGCTCGCGCAGCTTCAGCCGATCGAGCGTCTCAACAACGCGACCGATCGAGTGATCGACTTCCTCAACAACATCGCCGTAGATCCCGCGTGCTGAGCGACCTTTGAACGAGTCGCTCGCAAAGATCGGCACATGCGGCATGACATGCGGCAGATAGAGAAAGAACGGCCGCTCGCGATTCCGTTCGATGAAGTCGATCGCATGATCGGTGAGCCGCTTGCAGAACTGAGACTGATCGGGCTCTTCTTCGATCGTGCGTTCGCCGTCGATCAGCGGCAGCGGCGGAATGTCCTTAACGACCGGATGCTTCTTGCCGTTGTCGTTCGAGTAAGGGATGCCGAAGAACTCGTCGAAGCCGTGCTTGAGCGGCGAGAACTTCGGACGATGCCCGAGATGCCACTTGCCATAAATCGCCGTCGCATAGCCGCGTTGCTTGCACAGTTCCGGCAGCAGCAACTCGTTCTCATGAATGCCGACATTGCTTTGATGATTGAGCGCGCCTTGCAGACCGACGCGATTGGCATAGCACCCCGTCATCAACGCCGCGCGAGAAGCCGTGCAGACCGCTTGACTGACATAGAAGCTCGTAAAGCGAGTGCCCTCGCGCGCCAGTCGATCAAGCTGCGGCGTCTTGATGTCTGTCGCTCCGAAGCAACCGACATCACCATAGCCTTGATCGTCAGTGAAGAAGAGCACGATGTTCGGACGACCGGGCCGCTCGGCCGCAAGAGTCGCTGCCGACAAAAGCACGCTCGCAACCGTCAGCACAACAAGCGTCGAAACCCAATGAGTGAACCGCATGAGGTTTGATCCTCTGAAACAGGAAACAGAAAAGGAAAGCAGTTCTCGCAGCGCATCGTCGCCGTAGCATGGACTTCCAGTCCGTGCTGCCTTTGAAAACTTGCCAATCGACTGATCGCTGCCGTTGAGTGCGGGATAGAGCCCGATGCAACGACTGCTCGGACAGATTCTTCGTCGCGAAGGTGCTTCTGTATGACGGACTTCGATCGACGTTGCATCTCTGTCCGGACAAAGCTCGAGCTTCAATTCGGCTGCCGCCAATGGTTCGCAGGGGTTAGCTCTACAGCGCACCATGTAGCTGAAATCGTGAGATTTCAGGCATTTCAAGC
>CAZNMS010000313.1:0-10115 GCA_964573505.1 uncultured Planctomycetaceae bacterium
AGGAGTTGAGGAGTTGAGGAGTTGAGGAGTGAGGAGTGAGGAGTGAGGAGTGAGGAGTGAGGAGTGCAAACGCTGCTTGAGCCAGCTTCTCCCCACTCCTCAACTCCTCAACTCCCCACTCCTCACCTTCCCCTCCGCCCATGGACCGAGCTTCTCGCGGAAGATCTTCACGTTGTGCCGGATGTCGACTGGCAATGACCGGTGAAACAAGATCGTCTTGATCGACTGAGTCAGCGGGTTCGCGCGGCCGAGTTTTTCAAGCTCGGCGCGGAAGCGAGCTTCGGCCTCGGACGTTTCGGGGAAGTGACCGGTTTCGGGCTCGACGACGATGACTGGTTGCTGCGGCTTCGCTCCGATGCCGACTAAGGCTGAGCGATAGACGCGCGGGTGCTGATTGAAGATCGCCTCGCACGGAATCGTGAAGAGCCGCCCGCTCGGCGTATCGACGATGTGCGCCTTCCGACCGCAAAACCACAAACGGCCTTGCTCGTCGAGATACCCAACATCGCCCATGCGGTGCCAAAAGCCGGTCGTCGACGACTCGCTGTCATCGGCGATCTTCGCGCCGCGCGTCGCCTCGGGTAATAGAAAATACTCACGAGTGGTCGACGGCGCTTGCACGAGCACTTCGCCAATCTCGCCCGACGGCAGTTCGCTCACATCGGACAGACGCACGATCGGTCCGTCCGTAATGCGAACGATCTTCACTCGCACCTGAGGAAACAGCTTGCCGACGCACGTTCCTTTTCCGACGCGCCACAACGCCGCCGTCTGCCCGAGCACTTCTCGTCCCGAGATCGAAGCGATCGGCAACGACTCCGTCGCTCCATACGGCGTATGGATGTCGGCATCGGGTTCGGCAAAGGCTCGCGACATCCGCTCGATGACATGCACCGGCACCGGAGCGCCGGCCGAGAGCACTCGCTTCAGCGTCTTGATCTTGAGCCCGTGCTGCTCGCAGTAGCGCCCGACGCGGTTCCAAATAGCGGGCGAACCGAACGCCTGAGTCACGCCTTGATTCTCGATCGCCTCTAGCACCTTCCGAGGATCAACTTGCGCCGGACGCGTCGGGTCCATTTCGGGAATCACCGTCGTCACTCCCATTGCCGAATTGAACAACGCGAATAACGGAAAGCCCGGCAGATCAACTTCGCCCGGCTTGATGTCATAGAAATCGCGCAGCAATTCGACTTGCGCGTCGAACATCCCGTGCTCATAGGAAACGCCTTTTGGCGGTCCCGTGCTGCCGCTTGTAAAAATAATTGCAGCAGGATCAGTCTTGAGCGTTCGCGGCGCGTCGAACGGCGACCACTCTGAAATGAGCGGCGAGGCGCTAGCCGCCGGTTCTGATCGCGCGTCGCACCCGCAGCTAGCGCTTTGCGGCTCAGCCCCGAGCAGTTCGGCATAGCTTCGTCCGCCCCAAAACCATCGACGGCCATTGACCGTCACATTGAGCCGCGCTCGCGGAAAGCGACGTCCCGACAGCACGCGAATGGCTTGCACGATCGGGATCGCGATGAAGCCGTCGGGCTCAACGGTTTCGAGACACCTAAAGATGTTCGATCGCCCCATTCCCGGATCGATCAGCACAACAACCGCGCCCGTCCGAAAGAGAGCAAAAGTCAGCGCGATGAATTCGAGGCTCGGCTTCACCATGAGGACGAGCCGCATGCCGGGGCGAACTCCGAACTCGATGAGTCCCCGCGCGAGCCGATCGCTCTCACGATCAAGCTGCTCGAACGTGAGATGCGAGTAAGTCACTCGCCCCGCGCGATCACGACCGGCCGGAAACACGACCGCGCGTTGAGTGGGATAAAGCCGCGCGGACTCACGCAAGCGATCAGCAATGTTGGCGTAGTCGGGCATGCGAAACGGGCACGTTGGGAGCGAGTTGAACGAAACGAGGTCACGCGAAACAGGATGAGCAGAAGAGAAAGAGAGGAACGCTAATCGGCGCTAATTGGCGCTAATAAAGACGGTGTTTCATGAGAGCGTTGCTTCATCGCCGAGATCGTCAGATTTCGGACGCAGTGACTGCGACCGCGAAGTCTCACGATTGCGGCGACGAACGATTTCGTCCCTCTTTATTAGTTCCGATTAGTGCCGATTAGCGTTCCCCCTTCTTCTCTTTTCCTGAAGGCAAGCGCGGGCGGGAAGTTACGAGATGCCGCGCGCTGCTGACACTCACCTCAAACACAAACAGCCGCGTCGAGCATTCGTCGACGCGGCTGTTTGCGTTTCTGAGTCATCCATCATCCGACTTAGCCGATCAACTCGGCAATCGGCTCGCCTTCATTGAGGATCGGCAGAGGCCGCTTCGCCTGATCGAAGAAGACGTGATGATGATCAATCCCGAGCGTGCGATAGATCGTCGAGAGCACGCAGCCGGGCGTTGCGGCTTTGCTCGTCGGGTACTCGGCATTGCTGTTCGTCGTGCCGATCGCTTGCCCCATCTTCAAACCGCCGCCCGCATAGAGGATCGACATCGCTCCCGGCCAGTGGTCTCGACCGGCACCCGGATTGATTCGCGGCGTGCGTCCGAACTCGCCGAATGACGTCACAAGCACGTCGTCGTTGAGTCCTCGATCATGCAAGTCTTCGACGAGCGCTGTGATCGCTCGATCGTACTTCGGCAGCAAGTTGTTCTTGAGTTGCGCGAAGTTGTCGCCGTGAGTGTCCCATCCGCCGCCCGCTTGAATCGTGACATAGGTCACTCCGGCCTCAACGAGCCTTCGTGCGAGCAAGCAGCTTTGACCGAGATCGTTGCGACCGTACTTCTCTCGCAGCAGCGGATCTTCCGCTTGAATCTGAAACGCGCGACGCGCCTTCTCGCTCGTGATCATCTCAACGGCATCGACATAGAACTTATCGAGCCCCTCGATATCGCCCTTCGAGTCGATATCGCGTCGCACGGTATCAAGCTGCGACAAGAGTCCGTGCCGCTTCGTCATGCGACTGCGATCAACTCGACCGGGCAGCGTGAGATTGCGAACGTTGAAGCCGTCTCCGTTCGGATCGCTGTCGGGAGAGAACGGATTGAATTCGGCCCCGAGATACGCGGCCTTTCCGAGTCCCAGTGAGTTCGGCAGATTCACATAGGCGGGCATACCTTGCTCTGCCGAGCCGACCATCTTCGCCGCGACGGAACCGCAAGCCGGGAAGATGTTGTTGTTGACTTCGATCGAGGGCTGATAGCCGGTCAGCATCCACTGCGAGCCCATTCCGTGCCCGGCATTGGTGTGATACGCCGACCTCAGAATCGCGAGCTTGTCCATGATCCGAGCCTGCAGCGGCAGATGCTCGCCGATCTCAATTCCCGGCACGTTCGTCGCGATCGGCTTGAACTCGCCGCGAATCTCACGCGGTGCCGTCGGCTTCAAATCGTACATGTCTATATGTGAAGGCCCGCCAGCAGCCCAGATGAGAATCACGGACTTGCGTCGCGGAGTCGTTCCGCCTTCTTTGGCGACGGCTTCATGTCGCAGCAAGTTCGGCAAAGTCAGTCCGCCGACAGCGAGGCTGCCGACCTGCAAGAAGCTGCGACGAGTAACCCCGTCACACTGGCGGAGCGTATTGGGGAAGAGGTTCAGCATGCTTTCTCCTGAACTTCGAAGTGCGTAAATCAAAACCCGTTGATGGCAGAGTGATGTGAAGCATCGGCCCAATCAAGGCGTCGTCCACAATCTGATTCGATCATTCTGGAACAGAGGCCGCTTGAATCGCAGAAATGATCTCGTCGACGGAACCGGCACGAACAGCGATTCGCATCGTTCGATTGAGATCGTCGTCATTCCAAACGTTGCGAACGAGAGCTGCTACTTCGGGCAGTTGTTCTGTGCCGAAGCGAGCCTCAACGGCCTTGATGATTCCGTCTTGCATACCTTCAGCGCGTGAGACTTGTTGGAAAGTTGAGACGTAGGGCATCGTGTTTTCCTTTTGCAGCGATTCGATATCGGTAGAGAACTTGATGGTCAAATCTGACGGCAACTTCATTAACCAGTCGATGAATCTGAAAAGCTTGCGGACCTTTTCGCGCTCCCATCCGCGAGCATAGAGCAGTCGAACTAAATGGCTCTTGAGTGCGAGTCGTTGCTCACTGTCGCGTTTCGTCGCGGCCGTCAGCAGATCAATCGCCGACATTCCGACTCGGCTCGTCTTCGATACGCTCCGCGCGCATCGCGTCGCTTGACTCACCGAGTTGAGCCGCCGGTTCGAAAAACGCTCGACTCAGTGAGTCAAGCTACGTGTTGGTTGCGGCTTCGCCGCGTAAGGAGTTCATGCATGCCTCACTCGACATCGCGGTCTCTCATTCGTGCTGTCCGCAAGACACTCTTTTTCATGGCGGCTGCAATCGTTCTTACACTGACTGCGACGACTCGCGCCGAGTCGCCGAATGTCATCGTCATCTATGCCGACGATCTCGGATGGGGCGATCTTGCTTGCTACGGGCATCCGGTCATTCGCACGCCGCACCTTGATCGAATGGCAGCGGAAGGCATGCGATTCACCGAGTTCTATTCAGCGGCAGAAGTCTGCACGCCGAGCCGAGCGGCGTTGCTGACGGGCCGCTATCCGATTCGAAGTGGCATGTGTCACGACCAGTTTCGAGTGCTGAGACAGAACTCGCAGGGCGGTCTGCCGAAGTCGGAAGTCACTCTTGCTGAGGCACTCAAGTCAAAGGGCTACGTCACCGGCTGCGTCGGCAAATGGCATCTCGGACATTTGCCCGAGCATCTGCCGCCGCAGCACGGGTTCGATGAGTATTTTGGATTACCCTTCTCAAACGACATGCGGCCGACACCCGAATCGCCGAAAGGTCGCGACCGGTTCTTTGTCGAGAAGAACGAGTATTGGGCAACGCCGCTCATTCGAGGCACGGAGATCATCGAGCCTCAGCCGGATCAAACTCAGCTCACGCGGCGCTACACCGAGGAAGCGGTGAAGTTCATTCGAACGTACAAGGCGAAGCCGTTCTTCCTCTACTTCCCGCATACGTTCCCGCACGTGCCGCTCTTCGCGTCGGACAAGTTTCGCGGGAAGAGTCCCGCCGGGATCTACGGTGACGTCGTTGAAGAACTCGATTGGAGCGTCGGGCAAGTGCTTGATGCGGTGCGTCAAGAAGGGCTTGCTGAGCGAACTCTCGTCGTCTTCAGCAGCGATAATGGGCCATGGCTGATCTTCGACACTCACGGCGGCTCAGCCGGACTGCTGCGCGAGGGTAAAGGCTCTACTTGGGAAGGCGGCATGCGCGTGCCCGGCATTTTCTGGTGGCCGAGCAAAGTGAAAGCCGGAGTCGTTCAGCGTGAGATGGCGCTGACAATGGACGTGCTGCCGACCGTCTGCAAATTGGTCGGCATCGACACCTCGCCAGATCGAGCGCTCGACGGACGCGACATCTCGCCGCTGCTCTTCGGCACCGGCAACATCGAGCGTGATGTCTTCCTCTACTACCGAGGTCAGACGCTCTACGCCGCGCGACTCGGAGATTGGAAAGCTCACTTCATCACGCGCTCGGCTTACGGTCCCGATAAGCCCGAAGCGCATGACCCGCCAGCGCTTTACAACCTGCGAGTGGATCCGAGCGAACGCTTCGACGTCGCGGCAAAGAACCCGGACATCATTGCGAAGATCAAAGACGCCGTCGCACAGAAGCTCGCGGGGATTAAGCCGGCTGAGTCTCAGTTGATTGAGACAGTGAAGTAACGAGCTGCGCTTCGTTTACGTCTCATAGAACCAATGAAGCGGCACCGAGCGAAAGCGCGATGAGATCTGCCCGGTCTTCTCGTCGCGAACATAGTAAGTCAGCAACGCGCGGCCTTCGTGAAACACGACGCTTGTGTAAGCGAATGTGTGAGCCGTGCTCGTTTCGAGATCTCGCTTCAGGGACCACTCACGACCTTCATTCGTTGAGATCCCGGCCGTTAGCGGAGTCCGCTTTCCGCCGTGCCCGGCGCCGGCTGTGAAATTGTTATTCCATATGAGCAGCCAATGGCCCGTCGACGGGATTCGACGCAGCGTTGCCGGTGCTTCGGGGCTCAGAACACCTAAAGGACGAGCCTGATTCCATTGCCGGCCGCCGTCTTGCGAGTCGCTGATCGCGATATGGCCGAGCTGCGTTCGGAAGTGCATCTGCAAGTGGTGCGCTGTGACGGGGATGATCTCGGGCTCCATTGCTCCGCGCTTCTCATACGGCACCGAGTTCACGCTCATCTTCCAGTCTTGCCCCATGTTGTCTGAGTAGAAGACGCGGCATTCGAACTTATTGACCTTCGTGACATCGGGAGTCGTCGCGACGGGCACGAGCAATCTCCCCGAGCCGAGCACCGTGACGCGATCGTTGTTGAGCACGTGATAGCCCGGCTCATTCGTGACTCGAATCGGTTCGCTCCATGTGCGGCCTTCGTCGTCCGAGCGGCGCATCCAAACATTGAGATCCGCATGCCCGTTCTTCACTAAGTAGAAGAAGCCAATCGGGCCGTCGAAGATCGCATCGGGGTTCAGTCTCCGCAGCGTCGCCGACATCACATTCATCTTGCCGACGTTCTCTTGCAGCACGCGCCGCTCGCCCCATGTTCGCCCGCCATCACTCGACTCGACGGCAATGATGCGCGCTTTCGCAAAGTCCGACTCAGCACCAATGAACTCCGTCGTTGCATACAGCAGTCGGTTATCGGCGAGCGGGATGATCGAGCCTTCGCTGTAACGCGGATTACTCTTCGTCGCCGGGAAGACATCGTTGACGACCACTTCGTTGCGTCCGATCGGCTCCGGTGCCGCGAGGACGAGCAACGCTTGCGCTCCGCGCACACGAGCATCGAGCACTTCGTCATCGAGTCGCCGCAACAAAGCTGCTTTCGCCTCAATCGCGCGAGCGTCGATCGAGAATTCGCCGGCGTAGATTCGCACGGCAGCTTCCGCGTGATCGAGATTGCGAACGAGTGCCGCGCGTCCCTCTGCATCACCGAGCGACGCGAGCGCGTGCTCGAAGTAAGCCTTCGTCAGCGGTTCAGAGAACTTCTTCGCGCCCTCACGCAGCGCGGGGATGTCAGAAGGATTACCGACTCGCGCCAAGATCCATGCGCTGATTTTGGCGAGTTCGCCGTCCTCATGTCGGACGTAAGTGCGAATGAACTTCAGAGCGGCGCTATCGCCCCAGCGCGTGAGCGCGGCAGCGGCCATCAGTGCTTGCTTCGGCTGATCGAGTTTGAATCTCGCATTCCTTAACTGGGTCCCGTCGCCGATCTGCCAAACTTTGTAGAGGCTCTCGCACGCATGCGTATGACCGTGCGGATTCGGCGACGAGAGGATGTCGAGCATCAAGCGCGTCTTCGGCAAATCTCCTGCGCGCACCAGTTCGCGAGCTAAGCCGCAACGTTTTTGATCGTCGGTTTCAGTCTTCAACTTCGACGGCAAGAACTCGCGTACTTCCGCGCTGAATCCGGCTTGAGTGAGTGCCTCTGCCGCATGCATCGCAGGCCAAAAGTCTTCGGGCTTTTCGGACTTCAAAGCCGTCCGCAACGTCGCTTCACAACGCGCCCGCACTGCCGCATCCAGTTCGAGCCGAGCGGGCTCTGCGGCCTGCGTTCGACCGCTCAAAACACTGCCGAGCGTCACGACCCAAACTGCAAAAAAGCATGCCCACTTCATGATGGCCTCATTGAAAGATGGTGATCGGGATTCGGGACGCGCATCTGGAGTGCTCCTGCTTGCCGGAGCCCTCCGACTGTTGTCGTTCGACGTTGAAAAATGTTGGTTCTCTGACCGCAGGCACCGATGGAGTCGAAGACCAATCCGCAACCGACCTTTGCCTTCGATTTTGCCTCTAAGAACGCAGGCGTCTCAGCAACAAGAGATGGAGTGCTCCGTCAAGCCGGAGCACTCCAAGTGGGTCCGAGCAAGTCGAGAATCACAGCGTCGTTCAAGCCGCGTGCGACTCGCTTCGCGACGCTGAAGTCTTGATCGCGACTGAATTCATGCGGGATCGAAATGATGAAAGCGCCCGCTGCCGCTGCGGCCTTTGAACCCGTCTCGCTGTCTTCAAGCACGAGCATCTCGCGCGGATCAACGCCCAATTTCTGAGCGGCCTTGAGATAGATCTCGGGATTCGGTTTTCCGTGAACAACATCTTCGGCGGTCAGCGCGAACTCAAAGCGCGGCATGAGTTCGAAGCGATTCATGACGCGTTCGAGATAACTCCGCGGCGATGACGTCGCGACCGCCTTCGGGATCGCGCACTGCTCTAAATGCGACAGCAATTCAAACAGTCCCGGCATTGGCGAGAGTCGCTCATCAAGCAGTCCGAAGAAGAGCGACCATGCTTCGTGAATCAATTCTTCAACGGTCTCCGGCAAGTCGAGCATGCGTTTCATTGCTCCGATGCTCTCAGGAGCGCGGCGGCCCATCATGTTCTTGAAGAGGTCCGGCGGCAGCGCAAGTCCGCGCCGCTCGACAACCATTTGTTTTGCGGCCGCGCTGAAGATTTCCTCGGTGTTGAAGATCAGTCCGTCGAGATCAAACGCAACCGCGCGAATGGGAAGTTCCGGATGAGCCAATGACATAACGCAGCCATGAAGGAAGAGTGTCGTCGTGAAGTCATGAGGCGAGCGGTCGATCGAAACTTACCGGTACGACGGACTTGTAGTCCGTCGATTCAGCCGCGCGACGGACTGTAAGTCCGTCGTACTGCGGATCATCAGCGAATTCTCATCTGCCGCTCGTCTAAGAGTGGCTCGCGCAAGAGGCGTCAGCCGAGCGGGATGCTACGGACGCTCTTCCGAGCCTGCTACCTGCTGCCGAAGAGCAATGTGATGTCGCTTAATGCAGTCTCGTCTGACAGGCGAGAGGACTGAGCAATCGATTCTCGCGACGAATGACGATTGCTGTGTGCTGCATTGGGCATTGCTCCGTCCGCACTACGATGCCGAAGACATCCCCACTCATTCAGGAGTCTCTCACAAATGGTTCAAGAACTTGTCGCAGGTGTGCATCGCTTTCGCAGCGGAGTCTTTCGCGAGCAACAAGAACTCTTCTCGCGACTGGCAAAAGGTCAAAGCCCCGAGACGTTGTTCGTCACTTGCTCGGACTCGCGCATCGACCCGAACTTGATCACTCATACGGATCCCGGTGATCTCTTCGTGCTGCGCAATGCGGGCAACATCATCCCGGCATACGGATCAACGAGTGGCGGCGAAGTCGCGACGATTGAGTTCGCCGTTGCCGGTCTCGGAGTGAAAGACATCGTGATCTGCGGGCACTCTCACTGCGGTGCGATGAAAGGCATGCTGCATCCCGAAAACCTGCAAGAGATGCCCGCCGTCGCCGAGTGGTTGCGACATGCAGAAGCGACTCGTCGACTCGTGCGTTCGAAGTACTCGCATCTGCTCGGAGACGCGCTGCTCGAAGCGGCCACTGAAGAGAACGTGCTCGTGCAGATCGAAAACCTGCAGACGCATCCGGCAGTCGCCGTTGCGCTCGCTCAAGACAAGCTCAAATTGCACGCATGGGTCTACGACATCGCATCCGGCGAAGTCTTTGCTTTCGATCACGAGCGGCATCAGTTCGCACCGCTCGGCGAAATCCGACCGCATGCCGAGCCGCGCGTCGGACGACTGAGCGACGTCGAATCGGGCGATGCCCTCTTCTTAAAGCAGTAGCCCGACTCAACGCGGCTGCATCGAGTAATAACTCTTACTGCTTCGCCTTCAGCGTCACTCCGCGCTGCTTGAGCGTCATCTCGATCTCGGTGCGATCAATCTTCTCGGGATCGATCAGCGCGGTCGCTTTGCCGACTTTGAAGTACGCCGTCGCCTGCTCGACTCCCTTGAGGCGATCGATGATCTCGTAGACCGCCAATGAGCACGCTTTGCAGTCGAGTCCGACAATCTCGAACTCCTCAAGCTTCAGCTTCTCTTTCGGCGTCGTTCGCAGCGCCTTCACTCCGAACGTATGCCGCGACGCATTGCGGACTTCGTTATTGAGTCGCTCGATGACTTGCTCGGGCTTCGCGCCGGGAAACTCTTTCGTCGGGTCGTAGTCGAACGTTGCTTCCGCATTCGCATAGTCGATGCCGACGAGTTTGAACCGCAGCAACTTCTGCTCGCACAACTCTTTGAAGT
>CAZNMS010000314.1:0-10100 GCA_964573505.1 uncultured Planctomycetaceae bacterium
AGCATGACTCAGTTCACTCGACGCGATTGGCTTTGTGCGACTTCTGGTTTCGCCGCGACGTTGACGCTGTCGCGAGTTGTTCGCGGCGCGGACTCGCCGACGACACCGATCAACATTGCCTCGCGCCGAGAACTCTTCGTCGATGACTTCCTCATCGAGCGTCTGACGAATGCGAGTTTGAAGGCTCATCAACCGCAGGCGCAGGACGCGGTCTTCACATGCGAAGAAGCATGGGAGGGCAATACGTCGGCGTACTTCACGCTGTTCGCGGACGGCGATCTCTTTCGCATGTACTACCGAGGATCGCATTGGGACGTCGCGGCGAAGAAGGCAACGCATCCCGAATTCACCTGCTACGCCGAGAGCACGGACGGCATTCATTGGACGAAGCCGAAGCTCGGGTTGTTCGAGTTCAATGGCTCGAAAGACAACAACATTGTTTGGGCCGGAGAAGGCACGCACTGCTTCACTCCGTTCAAAGACAAGAACCCGGAGTGCGCTGCCGACGCAAAGTTCAAAGCGTTGTCGGGCGCGTTCAAGCGCGGCTTGCACGCTTATCAGTCAGCCGACGGCGTGCGTTGGAAGCTCATCCGCAACGAGCCCGTGATTACGGAGGGCGCGTTCGATTCGCAGAACCTCGCGTTCTGGGACACCGAGCGCAAGTGCTATGTCGACTATCACCGCACCTTCACGAAGGGCGTGCGCGACATCATGACCGCGACGTCAACGGACTTCGTCAATTGGACGAAGCCGCAATTGCTCGAATACGGAGACGCACCGAGCGAGCACCTCTACACGAACGCGATTCAGCAATATGCCCGCGCTCCGCATGTGTTGATCGGCTTCCCCACTCGCTTTCAGCCGAAGACGCAGCAAGTCGAGCCCGTCTTCATGAGCAGTCGCGACGGCAAGCAATTCAAGCGCTGGCCCGAGGCGCTGATTCCGATCACTGCTCCGGCAGAACGAGACGGCAACCGCAGCAACTACATGACATGGGGCGTGCTGCAACTGCCCGGACGTCCGAACGAACTGTCGGTCTATGCGACCGAGCGCTACTACGCCGGACCGGGAAGTCGCTTGCGTCGCTTCACGTTTCGCACGGACGGGTTCGTTTCGGTGCAAGCAACGGAGAAGGGCGAGCTACTCACAAAGCCGCTCGTCTTCACCGGCAAGCAACTGCGTTTGAACTTCAAGACATCAGACGCAGGCAGCCTCAAAGTCGAACTGCAAGACGCCGCCGGTAAACCTTTGCCGGGCTTCTCGCTCGCGGATTGTCAGACGCTCAAAGGCGACTCGATCGAGCAAGCCGTGAGTTGGAAGGGAGACGTCGCAACGCTCGCCGGTCAGCCCGTGCGAATGCGATTCGTGATCGAGTCGGCTGAGGTCTTCGCGTTTCAGTTCGCTTGATGCGGACAGTCGAGGAGCCGCTTTGAAGTTGGGGCAGCGACTCGTGTCTCTGTGTACGACGGACTTGCAGTCCGTCGCCGCGCTCGCCTCTTTAGTAGCCGAAGTCGTCAGACTTCGGACGCAGTCATTGCGGCCCCGAAATCTAACGATTTCGGCTACGGTCGATTGCGGTCGCATCGCGTTAGGCCGGATCGGTGAATGGTCCCGCTCCGCTTGCCTTCAATGCTTCGCGCACCTTGATGCCGCTGAGTGCGGCGACTTCGGTCTTGTTGGTCAGTGCGAGCGCGGCGGCGGTGCCGGCGGCTTCGCCCATTGCCATTGCTGTGACGGTCACTCGCGTTGAAGCGTGCGCTCCGCGAGTCGCGGAATGGCAGCGGCCTGCGACCAATAGATTGTCGAGCTTCTGCGGGAGCAACGAGCGATAGGGAATGTCGTAAGGCTCGGGCTGCACCTTCTGCGGATTGAAGTCGTTCGCGCTGCCGATCGTCGTCTTGTTCGGATGCAAATCGAGATACCAACAACCGGTCGCAATGGCGTCGTCGAAGCGACGGCTCTGCATGAGATCCTCTTCGCTCAAGACATGCTGACCGATGATGCGGCGCGACTCGCGCACTCCGATCCATGGATACGCTTCTAAGAAGTACGAGTCCGCAAAGGCCGGCACGTCTTTCTTCCATGCGCGGAACATCGTGTGAGCATCCGCGCGGCCCTGCATCTCGGCACGACTGAGATCCGCAGCAACCGTCGGATTGGCGGGGACGCGGATGCCGTGCACGTAAATCTCTTCTTTGCCGAACATGAACATGACGCCGGGGCCGTAGTAGTACGGCAGCTCGCCGCGCTTCTGAGCGGCTTCGAGTGACGCGCGACAAAGGCCGCCGATGCCCGGTCCGCCTTTCACGTTGCCGATGCGAAAATGCAAAGTCAGCGGCTGCACTTCGGCGTTCTGCTCAAAGGGTGCTCCCGCCCATGCCGCAACGTCCGCGTCGCCCGAGCAGTCAATCACAACTTGCGGCTCGATCGTTACGAGCCCGTCCTTATTAGCGACCGTCACTGACTTGATGCGCGAACCGCTCGTCTGCGCGTCGCAAGCGAATGTATTAAAAAGCACACTCAAGTTGCCCTTCAGCTCTTGAAAGGTGCGATCGAGCAGCAGCTTGAACTCGAAGGTATTGGGGATCGTCGGATTGTGCTTCGCGACCGTCTTCGCATCGGGAGCGACGACGCCCGACTTCGCGAGCAGTTCGAGTGCGATGCCTCTCACGACGATGCGGTGATCGCGGATGTTGGCGATGCCATCAAAGTACGGCAGCCCGACGCTCGTGATGATGCCGCCCGCAAAGGGAGCCTTTTCAACGAGCAAGACTTTGGCGCCGCGACGAGCAGCAGTAATGGCCGCAGCACTCCCCGCACAACCGCCGCCGCAAACGAGCACATCCGTTTGCAGCGTCCTCTTTGAACGGCTTGCACCGACCTCTGCGGCTAAGGCCGGAGCAACTCCCGAGACCGCAGCTACGGTCGCAGTCGCTTGCATGAAGGAACGGCGAGATTGAATGGAGTCGGTCATGCGGGCCTCACTGAATGAGAGAGGGGAAGAAGAGTTACTTTGATCGCGAGTCATCGCGGATTGGTCGCGTCGATGCATCTAAGGCAGCTCGATCATCCGGCCGGTAGTCGCGTTCTTTGAAGACGAGTGGCAAAAAGATGGGGGGCGAAAAGATGAAAAGAGCGGCAGCGAGCTATGCGATGCGCGGACTGAGAACCGGACGGGAAGCAGGAGCTTCTCGATCGTGCGTTCCCAAGCGGAGCTTGGGAACGAGTGCGCGGGCCGTCTGTTGAAGCCGCATTGGTGTGCGTTGCGGAGTGGGATATCGTCAGACCCGTGATGAGTTGCGGATTGGAGTCCTGAGGATGTCGTCATGCTGCGTTGCGTTTTATTGGTCGGAGTCATGCTGGCGTTGAGCTCGATTGCTGGGGCTCAAGAGCGAGCGGCAACTCGCGAAGCAGCGGCTCTGAAGTGGAGCGAATTGGATTGGAGCGAGCCCACTCGGCAATTGGCGCAGCCCGAACTTCGACTCCGATTTCAAAAGGCCATCAAGGCTCTGCGCGGCGAGCCGAACGAGCACTCGCGCGGCATCGAAGAGTTGCAGATGATTCTGAGCGACGACGGAGATTGTCTCGTCGCTCGGTCGCGCCCTTCCTTTCGCGGTGAAGTCGGAGTGATCCCGCCTCAGCACATTGGGGCAACGATCTCGTTGAAGACCGTGATTGAGCACATCATCGCGGAACTGCCTGAAGACGGACGGAAGTTCTACGAGTTGAAGTTCGGCAGTGAGGCAGCGGCGGGGCTGAAGCATGCTTTGCAGACTGAGGACATTGCCGAATTGGAAGTCGTCGCGCGGCAGTATCTACTGACTCATGCGGGACGAGAGGCCGCGTATCGACTCGCTTCGCATGCTCTCGAAAAGGGACAACCGGCAGCGGCGTTGAAGTGGATTGATCGCGCGCGACTCGGTGCGATCGACTCGAATGAACTCGAGCCGGCAATGTCGCTCAAACGCATCGTCGCGCTGCTGCGGATTGGTCGCGCGAATGAAGCGACTCAAGCACTCGATGAGTTCTTGAAGGGCCCGGCAGCAAAGGCCGGTGCCGAGAAGCTGCCGAAAACTCTGCGCGACGAGCTTGATCCGACTCTCAATCGCATCGCGGCGAGTGGTCGGCATGAGCCCGCATTCCTCACGGAGTGGACTCATTACTTAGGCGATGCCGCTCGGACCGGACGTCCTCTCGGTGTAGGGACGCCGGAGTTCGGATTGTGGAACGTCAGCACGTTTCACTCGACAGCAACGCCGACCGCAGAGCAACTCAAGAAGTACCGGTATGACCCGAAGAAAGGTGATGCCGAGAATGGCCTCACGGTGATCATCCCGAAGAGCGACGGCGATATGGTCGCGGCGATGCAGGTCGGACATGACCGGATCATTTCCGAAGAACGCGACACTCGAGAGATCGCGTTGCCTTCGAACTATCCGCTCGTCATTGAAGGCAAAGCAGTGTTTCGCACGCTGTCGCGCATTCGAGCGGTTGATCTGAAGTCGGGGCGCAACTTGTGGGAGTCAGCCGCAGTAGATCCGGCTTATGCCGATCTGTTTGCGTTAGAGCCGCCTACACGATGGGATGATCTCGAAAAGAAAGTTGATCACAGTTCGGTCTTCTCGCCACTGACGAAGTGGCATCAAGCACTGATCGAGACGCGGACTCGCAGCGATCGCTCGGTCGGCACGTTGAGCAGCGACGGGCAGCGCGTCTTCTTCTTGGATGCCTGCGGTGTCGCGAGTCCTCGCGGAGCAACGGGCGTTTATGGCACGAAGAGCAATGTCCCGAATTTGTGGAATCGTTTGTGTGCTCTTGAACTCGCGACCGGCAAAGCGTTGTGGGAGATCGGGGCTCCGATCTCGCCCGATGAACCGACGACGGGCGAGTTCTTCTTAGGAGTGCCGACGGTTGTTGACGGTCGCCTCTATGCGATTGCAGAGAGCAAGGACGACGTGCGTCTGCTGTGTCTCGACCCGAGCGACGGCAGCGTCTTATGGACCGAGACGATGTGCCGACTCATCACGGGTCAGAACGTCATCAGCGAGGGCTTGCGGCGTATCGCGGCGATGAGCCCGACGTACTGCAACGGCCAATTGCTCTGCCCGACGACTTGCGGATTCTTGCTGGCCTATGACCTCAAAGGACGGCGCTGGGATTGGTGCTACGGCTACGAGTCCTCATCAATGCATCCCGACAGTCAGTTCCGGCAACCGGGGCTCCGCTTCGCAACCGGTCCAATCATGAAGTGGGATGCTCTGCGTTCGGAGTCGCGCTGGTCGGAAAGCACGATCGTCAGCGACGGCAATCGCGCAGTGATGGCGTCGGTCGATTCGAATGAACTGCACTGCCTCGATCTGCTTACGGGAGCCGTCAAGTGGCGCAGCGATCGTCAGTCGGCGCATTACGTCGCGGGACTGTTTGAAGGACTCGTGATCGTTGTTGATCGCGATCGCGTGCGAGCCCTCTCGCTCGAAAGTGGAGACGTTGTTTGGGCGCTGTCGCTCGAAGATCGCTTCGCTGCGGGTCGAGGCGTGCTGAGTGGCGGGTTCTATCTGCTGCCCGTTGCGAGGTTGCCCGAAACGAGCAAAGAGGATGAGCCGCTTCTTATTCGCTGGGACTCGCGCGTGCTGACGATTGATCTAAAGACGGGAACGATCGCGTCTCAGTCGGCTCGGTCAGGAGACGCACCGCTCGGCAATCTGATCGCGGGGAACGGCTTCTTAGTGGCGCAGGGCTACGACCGCTTGCGCGCCTTTCCGCCACTCAGCGAAGTGGAATCGTTGCTCGCTCAACAACTCGCTCAGAATCCGAAGAATGCAGAGGCACTCGCACGGCGCGGCCGCTTGAGACTGCAACAGCAGCGCGAAGACGACGGCATGTCGGACTTGTTGACGAGCCTGCAAGTGCAGCCGAATGACGACGTGCGACAGACGTTGATCGAGGTCTCGCTCGACCGTCTTCGCACCGGCAAGACGAACGCGGTTGAGTTGCGCGAATTCCTCAAACGCATCGGTGCCTCAAACGATGTGTTACAAAAATTACTCCGCTCAGAGATCGAGTCGCTGCGAGCGAAGGGCGAGTTCGTCGCGGCGTTCGAAAAGACGCTCGAATGGATGAAGTCGATTCCGACGAATGGGACGTCGCCGACAGACGTCATCGGCGAAGTCTCGCGCTATCGCCGTCGAGGACCGGCAGCGTTGCTCGGCACGCTCTATCGGCAAGCGGCGGAAGCAATCGGAAGCGAAGCACGAGCCGCTCTCGATCGCGTTGTGATCGACCGATTTGACGCAGCGATGAAAGCTGCGGGTGCGAGAGAGTTGCTCTCGTTCGTCGACACTTTTGGCTGGCACCCGAAGTCACTCGAAGCCCGCTGGGAACTCGCGACCTCAAGTCGACTCGATGAGAAGCAAGAATTCTTACAGCGCGAACGGCAAGCATTGTTCTTGTCGCGATATCCGAATGCCGAGATCGCCGCCCCGGCGTTGCTGGCGCTATTCGCGTTGTGGACGCAGACGGACCGAGCGGCAGCACATCCGGCGGTCGTCGAAGCATGGTCGCGACGAATGGCAGGAGTGACGCTTGCTGACGGCAGCTCGTTTGAAAGCAAGCTGCGCGAATTGGCGGCAGTTCCGACCGTACAGAAGCGGCGCCGCGATGCGGAGTGGGGCTCATTCACAATGTTGGAGAAGGTCGATCCGAATCGACGTCCGGCAGATCGCGAAATGGTGCGACTGCTCGGAGCGATCAGTCCGGCAATGCGCGATCGAACAATCGAAATCGAGACTGCCGGACGCGACGTGCGAGCCGTTCGTCGCATGGTCGCTCGCGATGCACTCGGGCGCGAGTTGTGGCAGATCCCGATGCCCTTTGACGGCGGTAGCTCGTTGGGGGCCGCTCCGATTGCGAATCTCTCGCACGGGCATTTGCTGGCGGCGTATTCGGCGGGGCGACTCACGGTCATCGACATCTCAAATGAGGCTTTGCCGAAGCCCATTTGGAATCGCGACATCGTCAACTTCGATGCGGTCTACGGTCGCAATGGCGCTGAGGTAATGCCGATTACAGTCGGAGTGTATGAGAAGCGTCCGGCTCAGCGCTGGCACTTGACGGTTGCGGCGCGGAATCGCGGGCATGAATTCACGGGCTCCGTCGATGCGATCACGAGCGAGTGCGTCATCACTCGCACCGATCAGAAGCTGACGGCGTCCGATTCGCTGACGGGGCATGTCTTGTGGGAGCGGAACAACGTCAAACCGAACGCCCGCGTTCTGGCTGACGACGAGTTCATCGTCTTGAATCATCCGACGGGAACTGCGGAAGTGCTTCGCTTGTTCGATGGCGAACTCGTCGCGAGCACCTCAGTGGCCGACTTCGAAACGCATCTGACATCCGCCGGTCGTGATCTCGTGCAATGGGACGACGAAGAGGCTCGCAGCGTGCTGCGGCGCGTTGACGCGCTGACGAACAAAGTCGTTTGGCGGCACGAGTTCTCCAATCAAGCCGTCGTGCACGTCGTCGATCACGAGAGCGTCGCGGTCATGCAGCCGACCGGTGAGTTTCAACTCTTCGATATTTGGACTGGCAAGCCAGTGGTGTCAGCGAAATTACCCCCGACCGCGTTGATCAAGAACATCCTCGTTGTGCCGAGCCCCGACGGCTTTGTCGTGATGACGGATCTCACTTCAGCGGCTCGCACGATCGAACGGCGGCAGATGCCGGTTCCGACACTCGAATTCAGTCAGGTGCGCGGGCATGTGTCGCTCGTGAAGTTCGATAGCAGCGTCAGTTGGTCGACCGTCTTGCCGTTGCAGCGCTACCTCATCGGGCAACCGCGTGAATCGCCGGTGCTCATCTTCCGTCGCGAAGCCTTCGTCCGAGTGTCGGATCAAGAAGGCGGAGCAAAGCGGACGAACGACTTCTTCCTCGTTGATAAGCAGTCCGGGAAAGTGATCTTCGACGAGCGACCCGAACGCGGCGATGACTCTCAAGCGATTGAGATATTACCCGACGACGGCGAAGTGCATTTGCAGTTCGAGCAACTGAGGCTCCAGTTGAAGTATCAGAAGTAAGCACGGCAGGCGATTGTCGCCTTTCGCTCCGAGGCTGTGATCCTTTCGCCCCCGGCCTTGTGCCGGGGGTTTAGCGGCCTTTGCGCTACTCGAATTTGCCCTAAATCGTAGTAGCGCAAAGGCCGTTGAACCCCCGAGGCAAGCTCGGGGGCGATATAATCACAACCTCTCCGCGAAAATGATCGTCGACTTTTGCTCCGCAAAAGCATCCTTTCGCGGAGCGCAAGGCGAGTATCAGCGGGCCGCAATTATCCATAATACGAACGAGGCATATCACAGTGAGTTACGACTATATCATTGTCGGAGCAGGTTCGGCGGGTTGTGTATTGGCGGCGCGACTCTCGGAAGATTCTCGTTGTCAGGTGCTACTACTCGAAGGCGGCGGGCATGATGATTATCCCGACGTCAAAGACCCGACGCGCTGGCCCTATCTGTTTTATGGAGAGCTTGATTGGTGCTGGAAAACGGCGCCGCTCAAAAGCTGTTTCAACCGAGTCGATCATGTGCCGCGCGGCAAGATGATTGGCGGTTGTCATAGTCATAATGCAAACGCATGGGTGCGAGGACATCGGGCCGACTTCGATAGCTGGGCGTATGGCGGTTGTCCCGGTTGGAGTTGGGACGATGTGCTGCCTCTGTTTAAGAAGATCGAGAACTGGCAGGGACCGGCGAGCGAAGTACGCGGCACCGACGGGCCGCTTTATGTCGCTCCGCCCGCCGATCCCAATCCGTTATCAGCCGCGTTCATTGAGGGAGCACGCGAAGTCGGACTTCCGGTGATGGACGATATCAATATCCCGGAACCGCTCGGCGCGGGATATTTCAATATGACGATCAAAGACGGTCGTCGTTTCAGCGTTGCTGATGCCTATTTGAAGCCGGCACTCAGTCGTCCCAATCTAACCGTCGTCACTCATGCGGAGACCGATCGAGTCATCTTGAATGGCTCTCGTTGCGTCGGGGTTGAATACCGTCATGAGGGACAACTGAAGCAAGCGACGGCAGCACGCGAAGTGATACTCAGCGCGGGAGTGATCGGCTCGCCGCGTATCTTGCTACTGTCGGGCATCGGTCCCGAAGAGGAATTGCGATCGCTCGGCATTCCAGTGCGATTACCACTCGAAGGAGTCGGTCGCAATTTGCAGGATCATGCTCTGCTGGGCGGGCTCGTTTATGAGTGTCAGGGCCGTCTACCGCCACTGCGCAATAATGGGGCCGAGAGTACGTTATGGTGGAAGTCGGACTCGCGATTGATTGCTCCCGACTTGCAGCCCGTATTTATTGAGTTCCCGCTCGCGACGCCGGAGCTTGCTCAGCGTCTTCCGAGCGATCAGTGCTACACAATCAGCCCGAGCATTGTGCGGCCGGCATCTCGGGGATCCGTGCAACTCGTGAGTGCTGATCCGACAGTGGCCCCGAGTATCGACGTCAATTTCCTCTCGCGCGACGCTGACATAATCGCGATGTTGGAAGCAGTCGCTCTATGCCGCGAAATTGGCGCATCGCGTGCGTTCGCTCCCTTCCGCGCGCGTGAGGTCATGCCCGGAGGGTTGAACCGGGCAGAGATGACCGATTTTGTCCGAAATGCGGTCTCGACCTACTTCCATCCGACGAGCACCTGCGCAATGGGGAATACTCCTCCGTGTGTTGTCGACCACAAGTTGAGAGTTCACGGACTCGACGGCTTGCGCATCGCGGATGCGTCGATCATGCCGAACGTCACTTCGGGTAATACTAATGCGCCGTCAGTGATGATCGGTGAGAAGGCTGCTGAGTTGCTGCAGGCGACGGTGTAAGGCGCGTTAATGCGATTTGATTGCAATCGACCGTAGCCGAAATCGTCAGATTTCGGGGCCGCTGTGACTGCGTCCGAAGTTTCACCACTTCGGCAACTACTGAAGTGCAACGCTCGCGGCAGTTACGGCGCAGGGATTTGAGGAATTCGAAATCCAGTGAAGCTCCGCTTCGGACTGTGGTCGCCTTTCGCTCCGCGAAAGAGCGTCTTTAGGGCGTCCTCGTACGAACGAA
>CAZNMS010000315.1:0-10026 GCA_964573505.1 uncultured Planctomycetaceae bacterium
GCGGTCTACGGATTCCGCGAATGGATTCGCAGCGCGGTCGCTTCAAACATGCCGCTCGATGAGATGACGCGGCAGGTGCTCACGAGCAAAGGCGGCGCTGCCGATCATCCGGCGTCGGCGTATTACCTCATCAGCAAAGACACGAATGAGACGCTTGAACGAGTGGCGGAAGTCTTCTGCGGAGTCCGCATGTTGTGTGCTCGATGTCATACGCACCCGCTCGAGAATTGGACTCAAGAGGACTACTACGGGCTTGCGAGTTTCTTCAATCAGGTCGCACCGAAGACCGATCCGCGAATGCCGGGAGTCGTGAATGCTCGCAGCGTCAGCCTGCAATTGGCGGCAGGGTTCTCGACGAACCCGCGTTCGCAGCGGGCTCAACCGCCGAAGTTTCTGGGCGGCGAGCAAGCTGATCTCAAACCGGGAACCGATCGTCGCGTTGCGTTCGCGAACTGGCTGACGACTCCGCAGAACCCGATGTTCGCTCGCAGTTTCACGAACCGCTTTTGGAGCTACTTCTTTTCTCGCGGCATCATTGATCCCGTCGACGATCTGCGAACGACGAACCCGCCGGTGAATCCCGAGTTGCTCGACGCACTGACAAAAGACTTTGTGGCGCATCGCTTCGATGTGCGCCACCTCATGCGGCGCATCGTTTCGTCGCAGACCTATCAGCGCAGCAGCGTCGCTAACGACAGTAATCGTCATGACACCATGAACTTTGCGAGATCGATTCCGCGTCGCATTCCGGCAGAGGCTTTGCTCGACTCGCTCGTGCAGGCGACGGGAGTGCGCGAGAACTTTGGCGGTGCTCCGGCAAACTTCTCTGCTGCTCAGCTTCCCGATGCAGAAGTGACGAGCGAGTTCTTGTCTCTGTTTGGGAAGCCTCAACGAGCCGAAGCTTGCGAGTGCGAACGTGACGGCGAGAGCAACATGTTGCAGGCGCTGCATCTCATCAACGGACAGTCGATCCTGCGTCGTGTGACCGATGGCAGTGGCCGAGTCGCGCAGTTGATCAATGCGAAGCAGTCGGACGAGCAATTGATTGAGGATCTTTACTTGTGGTCGCTCGCTCGACGTCCGACATCGAAAGAGTTCGAACTCGCGAAGTTGCACTTCCAGTCATACGGCGAGCAGCAGCGTCGCGAGGCCGCTCAAGACCTCATGTGGGGGCTCTTCAATAGCCGCGATTTCTTGCTGGTGCGGTAGTCGTTCGCTCTTACAGCGGCTCTTAGCGACCGAAATGTCGACCATGAAAATCCTGCATGGCCTGCAGGATTTTCATGGTGTAGATTTCGGGCATGATTACTCGACCTCAAGACACTCAGCTCATTCAAGCGGCCCTAAAGCGAAGTCGTGTCGTCGCGTTATTGGGGCCTCGGCAGTGCGGGAAGACGACGCTTGCCCGTGAGTTCGTCGCGATGAATTCGCCGAACTACTTCGACCTTGAAGACCCCGCCAGTTTGGCGCGACTGGATGAGCCTGCGACGGCACTCAAGCCACTGAAAGGTCTCGTCGTGATTGACGAGGTGCAGCGTCGCCCCGAACTCTTTCCGTTGTTGCGAGTGCTTGCTGATCGCAAGCCACTACCTGCTCGCTTCTTGATTTTGGGCAGTGCGTCGCCGGAGTTGTTGAAGCAATCTTCTGAGTCATTAGCCGGACGCATCGAACTGTTGCCGCTTGAAGGATTTCGACTGACCGACGTCGGCGAGTCGAAGCAAGAGCGGCATTGGCTGCGCGGCGGGTTTCCGTTGTCGTTCACTGCGAAGAGCGAGAATGACTCGATGGTCTGGCGCAAGCAGTTCTTGCAGACCTTTCTTGAGCGCGACATGCCGCAATTGGGCATTCAGATCCCGGCGACGACGATGCGGCGATTCTGGAACATGCTCGCTCATTATCACGGTCAAGTTTGGAATGGCGCGGAGCTCGCGCGAGCAATGGCCGTCAATGAGACGACTGTCCGCCGCTACTTAGATCTCATGAGCGGCGTCTTCATGGTGCGACAACTGCCACCATGGTTTGAGAATCTCAGCAAGCGGCAAGTGAAGGCTCCGAAGATCTACATTCGGGACAGCGGGATGCTGCATACGTTGCTGGGGATTTCGAATTCGCGTGAATTGGAGATGCATCCGAAGGTCGGTGCTTCTTGGGAAGGCTATGCGGTCGAAGAAGTGTTGAAGGCATTTCAACCGGACGACGCGTATTACTGGGCGACGCATAACGGAGCTGAGATTGATCTCGTGCTCTTTAAGGGCGGCAAGCGAATCGGAGTTGAGTGCAAGCGAAGCGATGCGCCGAAGCTCACGCCCTCGATGCGGACGGCAATGACGGACATCAAGCTCGATCACTTGTTTGTGGTGTATCCGGGAGAGCGGCGTTATCCATTGGCTGAGGGGATTGAAGCGATTCCGCTTGTTGATCTGCTTGTGGCGTCGCCCTCTTCGACCCGAAGTTTTGCGGCGTTCATGAGGTCGAAGACGAGCTGATTGGTTGAAGATGAGTACCATGAAAATCCGGCGTCCGATGCGGGATTTTCATGGTGAAATAGTTGATACATCAAGGCGTTTTCGAGCCGGTGAAGAGTTTGCTCTGAAAGGTGATTGTCATGAATCGAGTGGTGCTCGCGTTGCTCATGTCGATGCTGCTGATTGCCAAAACGAACGCGGCAAGCGAACCGTCGGTCCCGTCTTATCAGCGGCATGTCGCAGCGCTCTTCGGGAAACTCGGTTGCAATGGCGGGACTTGTCATGGAGCCGTGAAAGGGCAGAACGGATTTCGATTGTCCATGTTTAGCGCGGATCCGATGGGTGATCACGAGCGGCTGCTGAAGGACGGAGCGAATCGGAGGCTGAACTTCGTCAGCCCCGATGCGAGCTTGTTGTTGCTTAAAGGCGCGGGACAACTGCCGCACGGAGGCGGGGCTCGCATGAAGGTTGCGAGTGCGGACTATGACATCTTGCGGCGCTGGATTGTCGGCGGCGCGATTGCAGATGACGTAACGGCTGCTCGCGTGAAGACGCTGCGAATTACTCCGGCTGAGCACGTGATGAAGGCGGGTGAGACTTATCGGCTGCAAGTCGAAGCCGAGTTTGCCGACGGTATGCGCGAGGATGTCACCAATTACTGCTCGTTCGAGTCGCTCGATCGAGCCGTCGCGTCGATTGATGCGAGCGGGATCGTGAAGGGAATTGGCGTCGGAGATGCAGGGTTGATGGTGCGGTATCGAGCGCAGCCCGTTGCAGCGCGAGTGCTCGTACCGCGTCCGAGTGGCGCGAGCTTTCCTCAAGTGACCGCGAACAACTTTGTCGACAAGCATGTGCTCGCCAAATTGCAGAGACTCAATCTTCTTCCGGCTGAGCATTGCGATGATGCAACGTTCCTGAGACGCGTGCAGCTTGATGTTGCTGGTGAGTTGCCGACTGCTGACGACGTGCGAGCGTTCCTCGGTGATTCATCGAGTGACAAGCGATCGCGCAAGATTGAGGAACTGCTGCTGAAGCCCGAACACGCGGATCTTTGGACGCTGAAGTTTGGCGACATCCTCAAGGCTGCGGACTTCGGCGTTTATGCCGATGCGATGTCGAAGGAGTCCGACGCGCCGCGCATGCAAGCATGGATTCGAGCACGGCTGATTGAGAACGTTCCTTATGACGAGTTCGTCGAACGCATCTTGCTCGCGACGAGTCGCGAAGGTCGTTCAATGGATGCGTACGTCGCTGAGGTGCATGGCCTCTTCGAGGGCTACGCGACGGGGCGTCCCGATCTTGATCTCTATGCGAAGCGCAAGACGCTCGACTTGTATTGGCAGCGGCGCGGATCAGACGGAGTTAAAGGAGCGATGCAGGTCGCGCATTCGTTCTTGGGGCTCAGACTGGAGTGTGCTCAGTGTCATCGACATCCGCATGACAATTGGCAGCAGGATGATTTGCTCGACTTCGCGAACCACTTCATGCGAGTGAGAACCGTCGGGTTTCAGGGCGAGAATGAGAAGAGGTTTCCCGACGCTGCCGAGCACTTCAAACGCATCAATGAGGAAGCGAAGAAGCTCGAAGCAGAGGTAAAGCAACGCAAAGAAGGTGAGGGCAAGAAGCTCGAAGAGGACGGTCGCAAAGCAAAGCAAGAGGTCGACAAGCTGACGTCTGAGATTGCAAAGCTCGAAAAGGCGAAGAGTCCCGAAGCTGAGATCGCGTCGAAGCGAGCACTGCTCAATGTCGCGAAAGAAGTCTTCGATCAAGCTGAGAAGTATCGACAAGAGACGGCCGCCAGAGAGAAGCATGCAAAGATGATCGTCGAGGTTGCGCGTCGTCTCATGCAGGCGGAGTCGCGGGTTCTTGAAAAGGGCAGTCCGGCAAAGGTGACGAGCACACTCGGATCGCGCGAGTCAAAGACGTTTCGGTTACTCGGTGAGAGCGAACCGTTTCAGCCGAGTGATGAAGTTGATCCCCGAGCTGCGGTCATGCAGTGGATGAGGAGGCCGGAGAACCCGTTCTTCGCGCGAGCGATCGTGAATCGTGTTTGGGCTCACTACTTCGGACGCGGCATCATCGATCCGCCGGACAACCTTTCGGCTTTCAATCCCGCTACTCATCCCGAACTGCTTCAAGAACTGTCAACGGGCTTTGTGCAGAGCAAGTACGACCTGCGCTGGCTGCATCGAACGATCTTGTCGAGTCGGACTTATCAACAGTCGCATCTTCCGGCGGCAGGCTCAGAGGCTGATCGCACTCACTATGCCTTCTTTCCAATGCGCCGCATGGCTGCGGAAGTGCTGCTCGATGCGCTCAACTCGGCGACCGGTACGCGCGAGGAAATGGATATGAAGTACTACCACTGGCCCGATGCAATGAAGGCTGTGCAAGTTCCCTTTGTCCCGCGCAACGCGTTTGTTGCATTCGTGCTTGAGACCTATGGCCGACCTCAGCGGAACTCGGCCGTGCAATGCGACTGCGAACGCGATGGCAGCGGTTCCATCTTTCAAGTGCTGACGCTCGCGAATCATCCCCGCGTTTGGGAGAAGATCAGAGAACCGAAAGGGCGGGTCGCGAGCTTGCTGGGGTCCGGCAGCAATGCGAGTCGGCAAGTTGAGGACTTGTATTTGACGACGCTGAGTCGTTTGCCGACAGATTCGGAGCGTGAGGCATGCTTAAAGTTCATTGAGACCTCAAGCAGTCTTGAGCACGGTCTGCAAAACGTTCTCTGGTCGCTCATCAATACGCGCGAGTTCTTGCTTCAACACTGAGAGGAATTTTTATGACTGCAGCTTCGACAGCTACTGTCCAGCAATCGCTTGAAGAACGAGTGGCATTGCTCGAACTCACCGTCGAGCAACTCGTCAGCAAGAAGCTCCGGGAGCCGGGACGAGATGATTGGCGGAAGACGATCGGGATGTTTCGCGACGATCCGGTGATGAAGGAGATTCAGGAAGAGGGACGCAAGATTCGTGAGGCGGACCGAGAACCTGCACGTCTCGGAATTGTGGAGGGGCAATAGTGATCGTTCTTGATACCGACCATTTCACGGTCTTGAAGTATTCGAACACTGAGGCTGCCCGAACTTTGACAGTGAATATGGCAATCTCGGTTGATCAAGAATTTGCGACGACTCTCGAAGAGTAATTGCGCGGATGGCTGGCGCTGCTGAATCGGCATGGCAGCGCGGTTGATAGGCAGATCCCCGCGTATCGTCGGCTCGTTGAATTGGTGCAGTATTTTTCGAACTGGCGAATCTTGCACTTTGATGACGCCGCAGCGGCTGAGTTCAAACGACTACGGCGACTCGGCGTGCGGATTGGATCGATGGACCTCAAGATTGCTGCGATCGCTCTCACGCAGGGTGCAACGGTTGTTACAGCGAACATCGCCGACTTCGGACAAGTGCCCGGGTTGAAGATCGAGAATTGGTTCGTTTAGCCGATAGTCGCCGGCGGCGCGTTTAACTTCCTCTCGGATATTGCAACCGGTTAGCTGCCGAGTGAGACGCTCAATTGCTTCGAAGCCAATTGCTCACCCGCGCAAAGGATTCGTCGCTGCGGCATTGATCTGCGATATGAGCAGAGACGGGATTCGATTCGACGGCCAGTTCGCTGAGCGCGCGACGCTCGCTCAAGTGGAGCGAGACTTGTCGGACTCTACAGTGCCTCATGTCGGCTTCTGACGCCGGCAAGCAAAAGGCTGTCCGCGGTCGGGTACTTCAACGGTCCGTCGCGAATGTGCTCACTGACGAAGCGGTCAATGAGACGCTATCGGCGAAGCGAAAAGGGTTCATAGAAGAGAGGGACTCATGAGCGTTGTGATTGGACGAGTGACGTTCGGTTTTGAATTCTCCCGATGCCGTCGCGTCGTCATCGCGATGATTGCGGCGGTGCTGACGATTGGTTCGATGAGCCGATGCAATACCGCCGAGGAGACGGCAAAAACTCGGTACTACTTGATTGGCAACTCGCTCACATGGGACACAGTCCCGCCGCTGCTGAGCGGTGATACGCAGTGGCATGTCGACTGCGGCGTCAGCTTGCCGGTGATTCAATCGAAGACCGAGAAGCCGTGCGTTACGACGTCAACTGTTTGGGCGACTGCTCTGAAGGAAAAGCAATACGACATCGTTTCCGTGCAACCGCATTACGGCGCGACGCTCGCTCAAGATGTTGAGGTCATCTCGGAATGGATGAAGCTGCAACCGAAAGCCGTCTTCGTGATTCATTCTGGATGGGCCTTTCACGCTCAGCGAGCAGCTGAGTTTGAGAGCTATGCCGTGCCGGAGCAGATGGCTCATAGTCCCGGCTACATCCGCGCGTTGATTCGTGAACTCAAGCGATTGCATCCCGATCGCGAACTCAGGCAAACACTGGCACAGAATCTTTTGGCTGCTGTTGCTGAGGACGTTGCTGCGAAGCGTGCTCCCCTCAAGACCGTTGATGAGCTTTATCGGGACACGATTCATCTCACGCATGACGCCGGCAAGTATCTGATGCACAACGCGATGAGACGCGCACTCGGTCAAGCAGCGTCGTCGGCCGGTTTCGAGAAGGTTGCGCCGGAGATGAAGGCGTATCTCGATAGCGTGCTTGCTCAACTGGTCGTCGCGCCGGCAGACAAAGCGTTGCTGAGTCAGATTCTCTCGCCCGATGAAGCCGTTGATCGCAGTGGGCTCGTTGCAAGAGTGTCGGATGCAGGTTTGAAGTCGAAGTTGGTGACGCTGTTGCCTCAGATTCAGTCCGCTGTGAAAGCGAGGCCGAGCACACTGGCGCTCGAAGCGGAGATCAAAGAACTCGGCGGGCGAATGGTCAGCACTCCGACGGCGCCGCAGTGGCTCTATCTGGCGACCGGTGATGTTGGCACGGAGATCTTTGACGTGCCGACGATGATTGATCTCTACAACGGCAATAACCCGCTGAAGGGAAAGGGCGGGCGGAATGAGCGCGTTACCGATGACTGGCTCAAGCGGCTTTCCGGTGTGACGACGCTGAAACGTCTCGATCTCGCGAACTGCGCAATTCAGGGCTCCGGCTTGCAGCACATTGCCGGAATGACCGGATTGCGAGAGCTGAATTTGACACTCACCCCGGTGACAGACGCCGGGCTACAACATCTTGCTCGGCTAACGGAACTGCGTTCTCTGGGACTGGCTTCGACTCAATGCACGGGCACCGGCTTCTCGCATCTCACCGCACTGAAGCAATTGGAGAGCGTCAACTTCCACTTCACGCCGCTTAATGACGCGGGGCTTGAGGCGATCGCTCAGGTGCCGATCTCTGATCGGCTTTGGTTCGCGCATACAAAATTCACGGACGCTGGCGCGGTTCACTTACAGAAGCAGACAAAGCTCAAACGCTGCGGCATTGGCAGCGCGGATAAAGCAAGCTCGGGTGAAGCCGTCGCGGCGCTCGTTAAGTTGCTGCTTGAGGATTTGGCGCTGCTCGACAATCAAGCGACTCCGGTCGGATTGGCCCATGCAGCGAAAATTACATCGCTCAAGAAGCTCGATGCTTCGCATGCACCGACGGTGAATGACGATTCGCTTCCGTTGATCGCTCAGATGCCGCAATTGGAAGAACTCAAACTCGGGAGCGCTCAAGTGACCGATGACGGTTTGCAGGCATTGGCCGCGTCGAAGTCTTTGAAGAAGCTGACATTGAGCGGTCTGAAGAAGGTCTCGCCCGCAGGAATCGAAAAGCTCCGGCAAGCTCGTCCGGAATTGGTCATTCAATCGCAATAAGCGAACTCTGCCGGTTCGGCACCTTGCAACAAAAAAGGCACTCTCAAAAGAGAGTGCCTTTTCTTATTCCGTCACAGCGTTTGTGGCAGTCGAACTTAGGACTGGCTCAGTCGGGCCATTCGGGCACGACGCTCAGCTCGGCGACGGTTACGGCGTTCGCAGTCACTCGGCTTCTCGTAAAACTCTCGGCGACGCATTTCTTTCTTGATGCCAGCATGCTCAACCAGTTTACGGAACCGCTTCACTGCGTCTTGAATTCGCTCCCCGTCACGTAACCTCAGTTTGACCACAAATCGCTCCTTTCAAACCTATTTGATCTCTGCCATTGGAACCCGACTCCTCGCTTTCTGAGGTCGGAAGAGTGTTTCACGGACTTCTTGATTCGGGAGCTACAGACGACACCTTTGTCGCACTCGGAATCAAAAACTGCCGTAAAACGTAGGCAAACCCGCCCATTGCGGGCAGCCAATTGGCTAAAAACGCGGGGAACTTAGGAAGTCGGTCGAGTGAACGCAACCGGATGGGTCTGCTGCTGCCGACGGGGCAGACAGCGGCTAGTCCGCGATGAACGCGGCCATTGGCGAGACTCATTTCGATGCTTGTTGCCTCGCGTCTGCTCGGTCGATGATGCCGACGACGTTTGAGTCCGTGCGGGCGCAACGCTTCGCATGACATATAGAAAAGCTGAAGCACGAGAGCGGGATCTCCAATGGCGAAAACGAAGGCCGACAAGACGCTCGCTGACTATCTCGCGATTGCGGTCTGCCCGCTGCTGATCATGTTGCTCGTCGGCAGCTTGACGTTTTTCTTGCAGGGGCTGCTCTATCGCGGCGAGTTCGACTCGCGAGTGAAGTGGATTCTGTTTTGGTTCATCGTCGGAATGGTGTTGATCGCGCGAATCGCCATTGAAAGCGGTCGAGCACAAGCAGGGCTCTTTACGCTTGCATTAGGCACTGTCGTCTCGCTCGCAGTCTTTAAGTTTGTGCCCGAGAAGCCTCTTGCCGTCATTGGCTGTTTGGCGCTGATTTGGTGGCTGACAGACAAGCTCACATGGGACAGCACGTTGATCGACGACGGCGAAGATGCGTCGGGGGAGGGGCTGCTGCAAGTGGCGGGAGTGAGCAACTCAGCCGGTGCGTCGGGTGAATCGTCTGAGCATGCTTCGGATCGCAAAGGGCAGCGTCGTCCTTTGTGGATGCGATTGCTGCTCAACATGAGCGAGCGGTCGGGCAGAGCTCATGCGCCCGGTTTGTGGGTCGTCTATTTCTCGTTGGCTGCGCTGCCGATCTTCGGCTTCGGGCAGAACATGATCCCGTCGAGCATGAGTGCCGAACGAGGTTTCGCGTTTCAGTGCCTCTTCATTTATGTCGGAGCGGCGCTCGGCCTCTTGTTGCTGACAAGCTTTCTCGGGCTACGCCGATATCTGCGTCAGCGCGGCTTGCAGATGCCGTCAAAGATGGCGTTCTCATGGGTTGCAGTCGGTACGGTTTTGGGGCTCGGAATTTTGCTGTTTTGCCTGCTGCTGCCGCGTCCGCAGGGAGAATTCACGGTCACGGCGATGATCGATCGCGCGAGTGACAAGATCGAAGAAGCATCGCGTCTTGCGCCTCTCAAAATGGACGGAGTCAAAGCCCCTCAGCAACAAAATGCTGCGGTCGCTCCGAACGGTAAGCAGGCCGACGCGAATCAAGACAGCAAGCCCGCAGGACAGCAGGCTCAAGGACAGCAGGCTCAGGGACAGCAGGCTCAGGGACAGCAAGCTCAAGGACAGCAAGCTCAAGGACAGCAAGCTCAAGCACAGCAGGCTCAAGG
>CAZNMS010000316.1:0-2700 GCA_964573505.1 uncultured Planctomycetaceae bacterium
CCTTCAATCAACTCGGCCTTCTTGCAGTTCGGCATCAGGGGATATCGCCGCTCGAACTCGACGCGATTCAGTCGATCGCCCTGAGCAAGCAACCGCCGTTCGGTCATCGGTTCGAGCAAGGCAGTGGTCATGCAAAGTCTCCATCAATCTTCAAGAACTCAGCGACCAGTCTATTCAATGGCCGGTCGTTGCTTCGTCCCATTCAATGCTTCGTCAGGCGGTTGTGAGTGAACGCTTCGAGGTCGGCACCTCGAAAGTGCGAACTCTTACAACGCGAACGCTGACGCGCGATTCATCGAGCAAGTTCCTTGATCAGCACGATTACCCGTCACGCCTCACGCGAGATGTGCCATCGTTGCATGTCGAACTGTGACCGACACGCTGCAACCCGAGAACAGTAATGCCCGCGCTCGAACTCATTCCCAGTCGCTTCGAATTCAAGTACTTGCTGAGCGAAGCACGGGCTCTCGCGGTGCGGGATTATGTGCTTGCTCATGTCATGCCCGACGAGCATTCCCCGGCGGATCCGAGCGAGGGATATCTCGTCTGCAGTTTGTATCTCGACTCGCCGCGTTTCGACTTCTTTCATCAAGCCGATCAAGGGCTCGAACGACGCTTCAAACTGAGGCTTCGGTTCTATGACAACGAATCGGACTCGCCGGTGTTTGCTGAGATCAAGCGGCGCGTCAATCAGGTCATCGTCAAGCAGCGAGCGATTGTGCCTCGGCAAGCGGCCTGCAACTGGGGCAACGGTTTTGACGCCGCTGCCGATTGCGACGCCTCTCAATGGATTGCCGATGACGGCGATGCTGCGACGGCGTTCTCGGACTTCGGGCAACTTCAGCAACAGTTCGCCGCCGCCGGTCGGCTCTTCGTGACCTATCGTCGGGAAGCGTATGTCGCGTCGCAGGGAGACTACGCACGAGTCACGTTCGATCGGCAGATTCTCGGCACCGTCTTTCAACCGGGAGATCCGCTCGTCATTCCGACAACTGGATCCGAGTGCCTGCGGGACAAAGTGGTGCTCGAACTCAAATTCAATGACCGCTTTCCCGGCTGGATGATGGATGTCGTTCGAGCGTTCCAATTGGAGCGCTGCTCAGTGCCGAAGTACGTGCTCTGTGCGCGAGCCTGCGGACTGCGTTGAAGAGGAAGCCGGCCCCCCTTTTGGAGTGCGGTGATTCATCACCGCTTTCCAATTCGGCGGAGCCGTCTTTGTTTTTGTCTTCTCTTCAACGCGGGCACGTCTGGCGCTGAGTCGAATCACCGCGAAGAAAAAAGAGCGGCTACGCCGCAGTACTAAAGCGGCGATGAATCGCCGCACTCCAAAATTATGCCCCCTCTTGTTGACCAACTTTTGAATGCCGATATCGGCCAGCCGGCTAGTCCGAGCCTCATTGGGTTCGAGCTGCTGCTCGCTGCGTTGATTGGTCAGACCATTGCATGGGTCTATCAGCTCTCGCATCGGTCACTGAGCTACTCGCAACCCTTTGTCGGTTCGTTGCTCGTGCTGCCGGTGATCGTCGCGCTGATGATGGTGCTGATGGCCGGCAACATGATGATCGCGTTCGGGCTAATGGCCGTCTTCGCAATGGTCCGCTTTCGCAACGTTCTCAAGGACACGCGCGACACAACTTTTTTGTTGTGGTCGATCGTTGAAGGACTCGCGGTCGGAACGCAGCGATTCTCGACGGCTTTGATCGGACTGGCCGGACTCGCGCTCGTCTTTCTCTATCTGCGAGTCACGAGCTTCGGCAGTCGTCACTCGCACGACGCCGTTCTGCATTTAGTTCTGCGCGGCACGGACGAAGTGAGATCGCGACTAACAGCGCTGCTCGATCGTCATTGCTTGAAGGCGGCACTCGCTGCCGAACGAGCACTTCCCGGCTCGACCGACGACTTCGAACTTTCATATCGAGTGCTGCTGCGTGATCCCGCGCGACACGACGAACTGCGTCGCGAACTGACTGCGCAATCGGGTTTCTCTCGCGTGTCGGTCGCCCTGCATCTCGATGACTGGGAGGCCTAAGGCGGCGAAGCCGCGACCGCGAGAATAAGTAGCATGGACGCCTACGTCCGTGCGGGTCGCTCTCGGTCGTAGGCGTCCGAGCTAAAGCGACCCGAGCAAGCATGACCTCAAACATCCGCCCGCCATCACTACTCACGAACCAATGAGCAACAGCACGTCGCCGCCGACGCAGCTTCAACCGGATGACGAACCGGCGGGCTCATCGTCTGCGCTGACGCCGTTGCCGCAGGGCCGCATTCGTATTCCGTGGCGCGTGCGTTGGCGCCGGTTCTGTCAGCACGTTTTGCCGCTGCTAATCTTCGTGAATGGAGTGCTGCTCGCCGGTTGGCTGTGGCGCGAGCAAACCCAGTCCGTGCATCTCGTCGGTGAAGTCGAAGCGACGCGACACATCGTTGCCGCAGGCGCAGACGGTCGGCTCGTTGAGCTTGCGCCGCGTCATCGTTGGACGTTGTTCGACAGTGTCGAAGCAGGAGACGTCATCGCGCGACTCGATGACAAGACGCTGCTCTTGCAGATCGAAACGTTGCGAGCGGACCTTGCGCGGCTTCAAGCCGAAGGCGCGGCCGAAGAGGCGAAGCTTGAGTTTCAGCAGACTGACCTCACTCAAGAGCATGCACGCGAGCTGACTCGTCTTCATTGGCAGCATCAACGACGCAAGTTGCTCGTGCTTG
>CAZNMS010000316.1:2710-9981 GCA_964573505.1 uncultured Planctomycetaceae bacterium
GCTCTCGCTGCGGATCGAGTGGCCGAGCAGCGTTTACGTGCCGTCGCAGATCGAGTGGAAAAACTGTTACCCGGCCGCAACACCAGCGCGCTGGAAGGGATCATCGCGCGGCGCGAGCAAGAAGAAATGGCGCAGCGCATCGCGGCGAACGAAGCCGGGCTTGCTGAGGAAGAGCGTCAAGTCGCTGCCGCATGGCAGCAACTGCAAGAGAACCCGGAACTCAAACTTCCGAGCGTCTCGACGTTGCTCGCGCCACATGAGGCAGCGGTACGAGTTCAAGAAGCACGCATCGCCGAGTTACGGCATGCGATCGGCGGACTCGAACTGCGTGCTCCGTATTCCGGCACGATCGTGAGCGTCACTGCAGAGCCCGGCCAAACGATCCGCGCGGGCGATCCCGTCGTGACGATCGCCGCTCGGACCGGCCGCTATGTCGTCGCGTATCTGCGGCAGCTCGAAACCAATCGTCCTCAGCGGAACGACCTCGTTGAACTGCGTCCGCAAGGCCGCACTGCCGAGCGCTGGCAGTCAGCGATCGAAGACATCGGCCCGCAGTACGAGCCAATCCCGGTGCATTACCTGCGTGACCCGCGCTTGCTCGAATGGGGCTTACCGATCCGCATCGCGCTGCTCGATCAGCTCCCCGTTCGTCCCGGCGAGCTGCTGAACGTGACGTTGAAACGCCGCTCCGCAGCTCAATGACGAGTGGAAGTATTCCTACAAGCAGCGACGCCGCATCCGAGACGCGCCCGCTCGCGCCAAGAATCGTGCTCGGCACGAGCACCGCAATCCCGTGTGAATTGGGAGCACAGATTTAGTTCTGCGTTCTTCATCCGTGTGAGATGCATCCGCGTGCGAAGCTGATTTGCCCAAAGACTTCGCACACGGATATGTCCCACACGGATCAGACGCGCCGTAGCAAACCTGTCCTTAAGTAATGGCGTAATCGGTTCGATGAGTTCCCAAAGAGTTGCTCGATTCGCCTTTGATGCTTTCTGCGGACCGAATCTTGACGGCGTTCTCGTACCTTGTTTGAGAACCTCATCCCGCAGATGCTCGGGATGTAATCACAAGCTACTTGTCCGAATGAGTTTCCGAAGAGTGAGGAGCGTTGCGATTTTCGCTACGAATCGCGTGCGGGTCGGCTGACCGACTCGGTGCTCACTGACTCAACTTCCCAAAGGAAACACATGACTGACGACGATCAGGATGAAAACATCTCGGGCGTTCTCGAACTGCCTTCTCGCCCGCGGCGCAATCGCCGAACTCCCGCCATTCGCTCGATGGTGCGCGAGACGCATTTAGACATCGGCCATTTGATCTATCCGCTCTTTCTGCATGCCGGCGCCGAAGACACTCCGATCGCTGCGATGCCGGGACAGACGCGCTGGTCGCTCAAGGGACTCGTGAAGGAAGTCAAACGCGCTTCGAAGTTAGGCATCGATAAGGTCGTGCTCTTCCCGAAGATCGAAGATGACCTCAAGACCGAGAACGGCGAAGAGGCAATGAACCCGGAAGGTCTCATCCCGGAAGCGATCAAGCGGATTAAGGATGCTTGCCCCGAGACCTGCGTCATCACGGACATCGCGCTTGATCCCTACAACAGCGACGGGCACGACGGCATCGTCTCAGAGGACGGCGTCATTCTGAACGACCTCACGATCGCCGTGCTTTGCGAGCAAGCTCTCACGCACGCCGAGGCCGGAGCTGACATCGTTGCCCCGAGTGACATGATGGATGGCCGCGTCGGTCAGATCCGCGCGGCGCTCGACGAAGACAGTTTCACCGACGTGTCGATCATGGCCTACACCGCGAAGTACGCGTCGGCGTTCTACGGGCCCTTCCGAGGAGCCCTCGATTCCGCGCCGAAAGCGAATCGGCATAAGCCGGTGCCGAAGGACAAGCAGACCTATCAGATGGACCCGGCCAATGTGCGTGAGGCATTGCGCGAGCTTGAACTCGACGAAGGCGAAGGCGCGGACATCGTGATGGTGAAACCGGCCGGTCCGTACCTCGACGTGATCCGCACATTGCGAGACAGCACGGCCTTGCCGATCGCGGCTTATCAAGTCAGCGGCGAGTACTTGATGATCAAGTCCGCCGCCGCCGCCGGTTGGCTCGACGAGCGAAGTGCCGTGCTCGAAATGCTGCTCGGCATCCGCCGCGCCGGAGCCGACGTAATTCTCACCTACTTCGCGCCGCAAGTAGCCGAGTGGCTGCAGCAGAGATAGCCGGAACGCTCTCAAACGCAGTGCGTCTTCAAGGCGACAACAATGTTGGGTGACCAGCAACGCACCGAGCCTTGAAGACGCACTTTCTCCCGGCTGAACGCAGCGAGGACGCAACGAAGAGGGAGCTCTACGCTTCGAGTTCACCGCTCGGCAAACAAAACATTCGATTCAGAGAGTCAAGCGAGGGGACAGGAGACCGGCGTTCTGCACTCATGCGCGACCCTGAGTGCGGCGCTGATGCCGTGATTCTCGATACCGGGGCTAACCCCCGACGATCTTTTGCACGGTTCCAAACCAACCAAAAACCATGCTGCTTACAGAGGGCACAAGCACGGTGATGATGCTTGCGATAGGTGTCACAACGAGCGCCAGAATCGGCATCGCACTGGATGACGCGAATGAGAATGAACTCTGCGAATCACTTTGAATGGTCCGTAGAAATGAGTTCCCGCTGAGGGTCCAGATGGCGTGCAGCGAGAACGCCGCTGCGGCTCCCATGAGTCCTCCGCCGAAGTACAGCAGCAGTGAGTGCGGCTGAAACGGGTAGCTATCGACGCACAACAAGATCGCGAGACTCAATAAGGTCGTGCCGATCATGAGATCGCGCAGTCGTCCGAAGATTGCTCGGAAGACATAGACCCAGATCGAAGCGGTAACCGCTTCGAGTTCTCGAAGATGGTCATCTCTCCCCTCGTTCTTGAGCGGGTTGCCATCGCGTGCGACGGGACAATGCCCTTCCCAGTGCTGCCATAAGCGAGGCGCGAAGAGCCGACAAATGGCTTGATCAACAACGAGCTCGTTGAACCTCGCTCCAATTTCATGCACAGCGACGTCCTTGTTCTTCGTGCGCGGACGCAGCTCAACTTCGGTTCGCTCGCTTCCGGCTTCTGTCGTTTGCGTGATTCGGAGTTCCGTACCGACAACAACTTGTTCGTGCCGATCGTTGCCCTCCCGTCTCCACAAACTCGCAGTGAGATCCTGCAGCTCATCCTGCAGTTGTTCGCATTGCTCGCGCGTCATCGAATAACCGACGCAACCATGAGCATCTTCTCGAATATGCTGCGACACGAATGCCGGCAGCAGCTTCAAGTCACGAACATCAGGATGTTCGACAAGCAGTTGTGATGTCAGAGGACTTCGAAGCCGCTCGGCAACTCGTTGAAACGCAGATCGAACCGGATGCCGTTCGATGCTGGCGAGTAGTCCGCGAAACTGTCGGCACGCCGCTGCCAGTCGCGTCAATGACTCGAGTGCGAAGACCGATGCAATCGTGAGGAGAATGCAGATCCCCCAGTCGAAGCAACTGCCCTCTGCGGTGCCAATCCAACGTTTCCAAAGAGCGGCGATCGATAGCGTCAAGATGCCGCTGATGACGATCCATTCGATCGGTCGCTGCGGAAGCTGATGCACCCGACTCAGCGTTTGATTGAGGCGATGCAGATGACCGCCACTGGTTTTGGCCTGTGACGATAGGAACAAGTCCATGTTCACCGGCAGCGGATAATCGTGCTGCATTCGCAAGACCTTGAGCCGCCAAAACGACCAAAGGCAAAAGAACGTGGCGAGGATGATGAACGGTGTGATCGGCGAGACTCCGTTCGTGAGCGTTCCGGCTCGCTCGGCAAAGATCAACCGGTCGATGTCGCGTTCCATCCGAGACCAGCATGCAAACAACACTGCGATCGCAAGCAGCGCTGTGACCGTTAGCACAAAGCGGCAAATGGCCGAACGAGCCTGCCAGATGACAGTCAACAAACTGGCCAACGTCACAACGATGGCCACTCCGGCGAGGCACAGAACGAGAGCATCCCAGACATCGAACGGCATCTTCTCTCTGTATTGGTAAACGCTCCATCGGGGAGCAAGCAGCAGTGCTGCGATGCCGAGCCAACTCATCAAGCCGATGAATTGCACCACGGACTCGTGCGTGCTTTTCGCTTGTGCTTGATCAAGCCGTTGTCGCACTGCCTTCGACAAATAGCTGAGTCGTTGCTGTGCCTTGTGATTCCGGGCACGCAGGCACATCGGGACAACCTCGCGAAGGCACGCCAGTAACGTCAGCAGTTCGAAGACGATGATGGGAAAAAGACTGGGAGCCGCGACGAATGCTCGATCCTTCTCGAACGTCAGGGAGTTAGTCGTCGCGCCGACGACGAAGTGACGGATCACATCGATTGCGGTCTTCTTGCATTCACCCTTTGGCTGTTTGGCGAAGATTCGCGACTCGTCAAAAGGCTGCTCTCTCAAGGATGACTGCTGCTGCAATGGGGCCTTTAGCAAATAGACATCAACCGGCCAAATGCCTGAGGCACCAATCATCGTCAGCCAGATGGGCCGCATTGCACTCTTGGGGCGTGTGCCGTTCAACATCTCAAGGATCAATGAGGATCCCGCTTCAAAGGTGCCCTGAGAAGTATCACTGCTGAAGGCATTCAATACACCCGGCGATTCGACTTCCTTCGAATCCAACTGCCCCCAAGTTTCCTCTTTGGCATTCCACTTCCAATGTCGCTTCGGCATTGGACTGAACCAGAAGTGCTCGTTCTGAAATAGAGGATAAGTCGACGACACCAGCATGCCGCGCAACAAGGGAGCGTGATCGGCATGTGTGTAAAGAATGTTACTCTCGGTGGTAAAGAGTTGGATGTCGGGGCAGGCATCGTGAACCTGACGCGCCAAGAACAGCTTGTCTCGAATGTCGGTACCAGTGAGACCAATCGCCTTAATACGTTGACGACGAATGGTAGCCAGCATCGAGTCGAGCGCGGCGTCGAGTGTTGCTGGCGTCATGGTCGAGAAGCTCGGCAACATGTCTTTGACGGAGGCTGATTGTTCGAACGGAAGACGCAGATTCTGTCGCAGTCCAATCAACTGAGACTTCTCGGCCAATACGTCGTCGGGCCGCTGTCTGGCGAATTCACTGCGAAGATCACTGAGCGAAAACGGGAAGCGTAACTCTTGCATCTTCTTCAGTGACGCGTACTGCCAATCGGTCACTCCATAAGCCGTCGAATCTTCGCACAACATCGCGATCTGCTGCGCTTCGATGTTTCTGATCCTCGTCAGGTGATCGACGACAGCCAGTGTCAGCCCCGCTTGATCCGGGTTGACGGTCGCTGAGAACTTCAGACTTCCGCCGTTCGTGAACTCCACATTGAGTAGCTCGCTCAATGAATCGCTTGTTGCACTGCCAGTGCGAATCTCGATCTCAGGAGTCCCAATACATGGCGTCTCTGACTTTCGGTCTTTGAGCCATTGCTCGGCACCATCTCGCAATGACCTTCCGCTGCCTGAGAACACTGGGCCGAGTATCCGCAACGGCTTGTCGACAATTCCCGAACTGTTCAGTGAGGCTGCGGCTGCGAAGTCCAGCGCCGCGTGAAAAGCAGGACGATGCACGCCAGAGGTAGGAGTCTCGCCGACCAAAAGTACGAGCAGCAGCTCAGAATTCGCTCCGGGCTTCTGATTGGCATCGAGTTTGTCGCGTTGAAAGAGCAACGCACCGGGATACTTCGATCGTCTCAATTCACCGCCAGATTCGCTGCCGTCGTCTCGGTTCTGCTTGGCGACCGCAGCATCTCGCTTCCAGACGAGCGAGTACCGATTGAGCGCAAAATGCTCACCGCCAGCGGCCATCGAAATGGCCTGCATGGTTTCATCGCAAAGCTGCTGAAAGTGTGAGTCGATCGGATCGGGAATCGTTGCGATCAAGCAGTGCAACTCATCGGCAACGTCAGCTTTCCTTGCATTAAGCAAGTGCTCGATCTCATCGGCTGTCGCCATCGGAGTAAGAACGGGCTCTGTGACTGAGATTTGTCCTGCGTGTTTGAGGCTGCGTGACGATTTGGCGTCGCCGAGAATGACAGTCGAATTCCATTCGACCTTTGAACTCTTTGGAGAAGTCGACCGCAGCGGATTGGCATAGTCACGCAGCACTTGCAAGGCCGGTGCGACCTCCGCAGCGGATGACTTCGGGCTGCCACTGTCCGAGGACGCAACTGGCGAACGCGCTCCGCTTAATTTGGGGACGTCTCGGTCTAACTCTTGAGGAAGCCGCAACCCGACAACGCCTAGCATCGCGGCCAAGAGGACGAGGAAGAATTGCTGAGGCACGCCGCTTGTGCTGCGGCCATTTGAGTCCGAGTTCTCAGCCATGATGTGCGGCCCTGATGACAAGCAGGTCGGGTAGAACGCCGCAAGTACTCTCTTCGCACTCAAGTCACATGCGATGAACGGCGCTAAGACCCACTCGGGCAAAGCTCGTTCCTCAGAGCCCCGTGCGTACTTTTCCGACAATCCACGGAGTTTCCTTGGTCGACTCACTCCGCGTTGCGCCATGACCGCACAGACTCAAAAGCGGATGCTTCCGAGTTAGCACAGTGTCATCGGCCACAGGGACTCCGCGATTCGACGCGAAAAGCTGGCATAGCTCACACTGAGCTTGCAGAACCTCGCGTCTGTCATGAAGCCAAATTCGTAACGGAACAGCTACAAATTCGCTTCCGGATGGACGCGGGGCCGTCCTGCGAAGCCGTGATCAGGAAGTACTCGCCCATACGACGACTTCAACAGCAGCGTCGAGCGGAAGTTCGCTCGCACCGACCGCAATGCGCGTATGCCGTCCGACGTCGCCGAAGATCTCTGCGATGACGTTCGAGGCACCGTTCATCACGGTCGCATGTGAGTGAAAGCCGGTAGCGGAATTTACATAGCCCTCGACTCGAACGATCTGCTGCACTCGGTCGAGTGATCCGAGTGCCGCTTTGAGTTGAGCAACGGCATTGATCGCAGCGATGCGTGCTGCCTTCGCTCCGTCTTCGACAGTCAAGTTGCCTCCGACCTTGCCCGTGAAGGCGAGCGTCTTGCCGACGAACGGAAGCTGACCGCTCGTCACAACGAGGTTCTGAAACGCAACGGCCGGCACATAAGCCCCGACCGCCGCGGGTGCATCCGGCAATTCAATTCCGAGCGTCCGCAGCCGCTCTTCGATCAACGACGACATTCATGACTCCTTCGTGCTAACGCGGGACATGCCCGCAA
>CAZNMS010000317.1:0-9968 GCA_964573505.1 uncultured Planctomycetaceae bacterium
CCCGCGCATTCCAGGCACGCTGCACGGCATCGACACTCAAACGGGCAAAGGCAAAGGCGGCTTCGCAACAACAGAGCGAGTCATCGTCGGTAAAGATCGACTTCTGATGCTCAAAGGAGCGTCGACTCCGCACTACGGCCGAAAAGGCACGTCGCCGAGTAAGAACGAAATCGTCTGCTATGATCGGCATGCGTACCGAACATTAGCCAAACGCGACGCTGAGAGCCTCAAGACAGTCACAAGTTGGCGCACCCTCATCCCGCACGCGACGTCGCTCATTCAAGCCGGGCAGCACGTGATCGTTGGCGCTCGCGATGAGGTCGTCGTACTCGACTTCAAATCCGGCAAGCAGCTTGATCGACTGTCAGTGAACGGCGACGCCATCGGGCTCAGCGTTGCTCACGGGCGATTGTTCGTGAGCACCACAACCGGAGCGATTCACGGCTTCGAGACTGCCAATCAGCAATCGTCACGCACTCACTCGATCGCTTCTCGATCGAAGTCCGCGCCCGTCGAAAACGGCGAAGTTCGATTGCGGGCCAATGAGTTGAAGGAACTCGCAGCCGTTGATCGCGGCTACGGACTCTTGATTGGCGAGCAGTCCGTTGACTGGGCGTGCGACCTTGCGATGTCATCAAAATTACAATTCACCTGCGTCTTGTTTGATCAAGCAGCGATCGAGCCAGCGCGGCGACGAGTGGCTCAGCGCGGACTCTACGGTTGGCGCGTGAGTGTCGAGCACGGGTCTCCCGAGGCGCTGCCATTCCCCGACTGTGCTGCGAATGTTGTTGTGCAATTCGCCAATCAGAACGGAGTCACCAGCAACTACGAGTTGAATCGCGTGCTGAAGCCATGCGGCGGAGTGTTGCTCACTGAAGTCGATGCAAAGGCTGCAATACCGAATGCTCGCTGGCGCAAAGCGGTTCGAGGCGAGCTCGACGGTTCTGGATGGTGGACTCAGCAGTACGCAGACTCGGGCAACAGCGGCTCTTCGAGAGACAAGCTCGTGAAAGGCGCTCTCGATGTTTTGTGGTTCGGCGAGCCGGGCCCCGACGAGTTCCCCGATCGCCATCAGCGCGGAGCAGCACCGCTCGTGCATCACGGGCGGGCTTATTGTCAGGGATTCAATTTTCTCAATCGCCAAACAACGTTGTTCTGCTTCGATGTCTACAACGGAGTTCGGTACTGGAAGCGAGACGTTGAGGGCGCGATTCGCATCAACCTGCCGGCAGTCGCAGGCAATCTCGCGTGCGATGCGAAGAGTGTCTTTATGGCTGCGGATTCGAAGTGCTTGCGCGACGACGCACTCACGGGCGAGACCATTGCCAGTTACGAAACGCCGCTGCGAGCTGACGGCATTCGCTCCCAGTGGGGCTACCTGAGCGTCGCTGAAGGAGTCGTCATCGGCAGTGCTCAGCAAGGCGAGCACGAAGGTCATAGCGACTTGCTCTTCGCATTCGATGCGGAGTCAGGACGCGAGTTATGGCGCCGCTCTTCTCCAGTGATGCGTGACACCGCGATTGCCATCAACAACGGGCGAGTGTTCTTCGCAGAGAAGCGTCGTCCCGATGCGCACGAGGCGCAGCCGAAGAGTCGCGTCCGCGAACTCATCGACGCCGGAGAAAGCTTGCCTTACTCACGAACGGTCGTCGCTCTTGAAGCACGCACGGGCAAACTCATTTGGGAGCGAGAGACAGAACTCACGGACTGCGGGCGCTGGGAGCAAAGCAGTTGGGGCAGCCTGCAAGCACTCACTCAAGATGACGTGCTGATCTTCGCAGGTGCCTACACCATCTACCCAACGCGCAGTAAAGCACCGCAACGACCGCACCGAGGAATCGCTCTCTCCACTCGCGACGGTTCGCCATTGTGGTCTGAAGAACTCGGCAACAAGTCCCGACCAGTGATGATGCACGACGCATTGCTCGCAGAGCCGCAGTTCTTCGATCTGCATTCGGGCCAGAAGCTCATCCGCGAGAAGACAAAGACCGGCAAAGAGATCCCGCTAACGAGCGGTCCTCGGACAGGCGGCTGCGGTTCGTTGTCGGCCTCCGAGTGCATGATCTTCGGACGCGGCGGTTACACCGTTTGGCGCGATGTCTTCAACGGCGGAGCGAGCTCGTTCATCGGGACGCGACCCGGCTGCTTGATCAACATCATTCCCGCAGGCGGAGTCGTCCTTCAGGCGGAAGCGAGTTCCGGTTGCTCGTGCTATCACGCGGTGCAGACAACGGTCGTGCTGCGTCCGCGAAGTACGACTGAAGCCAAATAGAGACTCGCACGGCAAGCTGGTACGAGCACTGCGGCTCCCTAGACTCCCGCCGCCGAATGGATTGCCCCGTCGATGAACGAGGCCGCCCCGCCCTTCCCCACCATTGAATGGAGTACCCGAGTGGAGACTCGACAACTTCCGCGCAATCCGACGCGCGCGGTTCGAATTGGCAGCATCACGATCGGAAACAGTCAGCCGATCGCCGTCCAAAGCATGACAGCGACGAAGACGCAGGACATCGACGCGACCGTTGCTCAAGTCAATGCGATTGCAGCAGCCGGAGCAGACGTCATTCGCATTGCCGTCGACAGCAAGAAGGACGCTGAAGCGCTTGCCGAGATTCGCAAGCAAACAACAGCCAATCTCTCGGTCGACCTCCAAGAGAACTACCGGATGGCCGAGATCGTCGCGCCGCACGTCGACAAGATTCGGTACAACCCCGGTCACCTTTATCACCATGAGCGCGAGAAGCATTGGCACGAGAAGGTGCGCTATCTCGCCGACATCGCCAGTACTCATGACTGCGCGATGCGCGTCGGAGTGAATTGCGGCTCGGTCGATCCCGATAAAGTCGGACTGTTCGACGAGCATGATTCGATCAGCCCGATGATCGCGAGCGCGACCGAGCACTGTGAGTTTCTCGATGGACTCGGCTTCACGCGCTACTGCGTCTCGTTGAAAGACTCGGACCCGCAAAAGGTGATCGAAGTCAATCGTCGCTTTGCCGAAGTGCGACCGGACGTGCCGCTGCATCTCGGCGTTACCGAAGCGGGCATGCCGCCCGACGGAATCATCAAGACGCGGATCGCGTTCGAACAACTCATTAGTCGCGGCATCGGGGACACCCTGCGCGTCTCGTTGACAGTGCCGAATGATCGCAAAGGAGAAGAGATCGCAGCCGGTCGAAAGATTCTCGAAGACATCGCTGCCGGTCGCGTGCGGTCTTATGTCGATTACGGCTTGCCGACACTCAACATCATCAGTTGTCCGAGTTGCTCGCGAGTCGAGAACGAAGCCTTCGTTGAACTCGCACAAAAAGTCCGCGAGATGACTGAGTACGCGCGCGACTATGCCATCACGATTGCGGTGATGGGTTGCCGAGTGAACGGTCCCGGCGAGACAGACGACGCCGATCTCGGTTTGTGGTGCGCGCCAAACTTCGTGAACTTGAAGCGAGGCAAAGAGGAACTCGGCGCGTTTCCTTATGACGAGATCCTGCCGAAGCTGAAGTGCGAACTCGATGCTCTCATCGCCCGTAAGTCAGCGAGCTAAGCCGCCAACAACTCACTCAACGGAGCCCCATTCATGCGCTGGATCCTCGCTGCAATCGCGCTGCTGATTGCCGGGATCGCGCTGCAATTGGGGCTTCTTGTGTTTGCAATGTATGTGTTGCTCGGGGCCATCGTGCTGAGTCGCTTCCTCGCGCAGCAGTGGGTTGAGTGCCTGCGCGTCGAACGTTCGCTCAATCGCACGACGGCTGAGATCGGCGAGAAAGTCGCGGTCGCTGTCGACATCGAGAACTCGTCCTCGATCCCCGTTCCATGGCTGCTACTTGAGGACGCGCTGCCGAATGAAGCTCTCGCGCAACGGCCTCCGCGATTGAAGCTCGAAGGCCGACGACTCGGACTGCTGCAACTCGGCGGCAAAGCTAAGAAGTCGCTGCTCTATCAACTGAACTTTGCGATGCGCGGCTACTACCAAATTGGGCCGCTGCTACTGGAGACCGGCGACCTCTTCGGCCTGCACCGCCGCTTCAAGATCGTGAGCGAGCCGAAGTACGTGCTCGTCTATCCGAAAGTCATTCCGCTTGTTGGTTACGACCTCACATCGCGGCGACCGATCGGCGAGATCCGCATGTCGCATCGGTTGTTCGAAGATCCGACGCGACTGGCCGGAGTGCGCGAGTATCAGCGCGGTGACAGTTTCAACCGCATCCATTGGAAGGCGACAGCGCGCACGGGCAAACTGCATAGCCGCGTCTATGACGCATCGTGCGTTGCGGGCATGACGCTCGTGCTCGACTTTCACCTTGCGATGTATCCGCCGCAGGGCGAGCCGTTTCGATCCGAGTTAGCGATCACAACAGTCGCGTCGCTCGCCAATGCCATTTGTCAGATGGGTCAGCAGATCGGCTTCATCAGCAACGGTCGCGACGCTGCGGACCGCATTCGCGAAGAAGGCTTTCGACAAGAATTCCGCACGCGAGACGCAGCGAAGCAAGGCTTCGGCGACCAATCAGCAAGCACTCGACTTCGCCCAGTCGTGATCGAAACTCGTCGCGGTCCCGAGCAGTTTCAGCAGATCCGCGAGCAACTCGCGCGACTGGAACTGACAGACGGGCTGAGCTTTCCCGAGCTTATTGCCGAGACATCCAGTCGGATGCCGCGCGACGCGACGGTCGTTGCCGTGCTCGGCGATGTCACGACCGAGACTGCGATCGCACTCGGCAACTTGCGCCGCAACGGCTTTGCGGTCACCGCGATCGTCGTCTTGTTTCAGCAAGAGGGGCAGCCGAGTAACGAAAGTGACATGCGCTTCCGCGACGCTGACGGCATGCTCGACAAGATTGGCCGACTCGTTGCTGAAGGACTCGACGTGCGGCACATCGACAACGAAATCGCAATCTCGCAGTTGTGCTCGCGTCAGTTAGTTGGCCGATAACGCGAGCGGCTAAGAAACCATTTTCCGCATCCGCAGACAACCCGGCAGCGCCAGTGCAATTCAAATTGCAGGCAGGATCGGCTACGAGTTGTCGACGGAGAAATCTCCCTCAATGTGCGCGGCGTAACCTCAAGACGCACAAGCAAGAATTCGCAGCGTTACAAAACCATCATCCCGCAACGCTCGATCGTTGCCTCTTTCGAGAGTTCCGAAATGAAACAAACCCGCTCGTCTAATCCAGTTTCGCGTCGCACGTTTGTGGCATCGTCGGCAGGCATCGCCGCATGGGCATTCACGCCCTACACATGGACCGCGAACGCTCAAGACAGCGCCGCACCGAAATCACCGAACGATCGTTGGCGCATTGGCTGCATCGGAATGAGGTATCAAGGATCGGTCATCACGCGCGAGGCGTTGCCGTTCGGAGATGTCGTCGCGATCTGCGATGTCGATCGGCATGTGCGCGAACAAGCGCGGGCGAGTTTCGGCAGCACCGCTCAGATCTTCGAGAACTATCAAGAGTTGCTCGCCAAGAAAGACATTGATGTCGTGCTCATCGGCACGCCGGACCATTGGCACGCGAAGATGCTGATCGAGGCCTGCCGCGCGAAGAAGGACGTCTATTGCGAGAAGCCTCTGACCCTGACCGTTGCTGAAGGTCAGCGAATTCTGCAGGTCGTCAAAGAGACCGAACGCGTCGTGCAAGTCGGCACATGGCAACGCAGCGACGCGCGATTCCGACTGGCCGTTGAAATGGTGCAAGCCGGGCGCATCGGCAAGCTGCAACGCATGACGGTCGTGATGGGCAAGAATAAGCAAGGCGGTCCATTCCCGGTGCTGCCCGTCCCGTCTCACTTCAATTGGAATTTGTGGCAGGGACAAACGCCCGACGTGCCCTATCTCGCCGAACGCAGCCACTACACGTTTCGATGGTGGTACGAGTACTCCGGCGGCGAAATGACCGACACTGGAGCGCATCATCTCGACATCGCTCAATGGGGAGCCGGCTTGCAGCACAGTGGCCCCGTCGAAATTGAAGGCACGGCGACATACCCGACGGGTACTAATTCCTACAACGTCGCGACTGACTATCACGCGAAGTTCCGGTATGCGAACGGCGTCGAACTGGAAGTGCTCGACTCACCGCGCGGCGACTACAACCGCGACGGCGTCATGTTCGAAGGAGACGCCGGTCGCCTCTTCGTGAATCGCGGCACAATCGCAGGCAAGCCGGTTGAGGATCTCGCGAAGAACCCACTGAACCGCGACGACTTCCACATCTACGCGAACGACAACCACTCGCGACCCGAGCGAAAAGGCAAGATCGACGCGATCAAGAATCACATGGGTAATTTTTATGACTGCACCGTCAGTCGTAAGACTCCGATCTCCGACGTCGTGAGTCAGCATCGCTCCGTCAGCCTCTGCCACTTAGGCAACATCGCCATGCGGATTGGCGGCAAGCTGCAATGGAACCCCGAGACCGAGCAGTTCGCGAATTCGGCTGAGGCCAACAAGTTGCTGCGTCGCGATCAGCGAAAGGGATTCGAGATCGGGTAGTACTTCTTCAACGCTTGAGTCTCGGGTAGCAGAAGTCGTGAGACTTCTGATCGAGCGTCGAAAGACCGAACTCTCACGAGTTCGGCTACCCCGAATTCTTCGTCTTGAAGACGTTGTACTCATCTGCCCGCACTCATTCGCTCGCTACACCGTCCGCACCGCTCTCCTTCAACTTGCTGATCACAAAGAACTTGTGATTCGCAACGGCTTGCTCGCTGATGCCGAGCGTTGCGGCCACTCGCTTGTTGGGCCATCCGAGCACAAACAGCAGTTCAACGCATTTAAGCCGCTCGTAACTGCGGGCCTGCAACCAGTCCTCAATGAGTCGCGCCAAACAGCGTCTTAACTTCTCGCCGCGCACGACGGACTCTTCGCGACTGCGATAAAGGCTCGATGCTTTGCGCGACGGCCCAGCAAGCTCAACCGCACCTCCACTGCTCTGCGCTGCCGTCAGCGACAAAGCTGGCCGACGTCCTTTGCGTCGCAGCACGTCAGTGAGTTTGTAAGTCGCGATCGAGAACAAGAACGCTTCGAGCGACTGACTCGGATCGAAATTAGGCAACGAGGTGAGGAAGCCGACGAACGTCTCTTGCACGACATCTTCCGCGAGTGCTTGATCGCCGAGTCGCTTACGCACGAAAGCTAAGAGTCGCCCCTCAAAGCGCGCGATGCACTGCTCCCATGCGGATGCATCTCCGCCTCGAATCTGTTGCAACAGGAGTTGATCAGCAGTCGGGTTCATAAGAATGCCGCAAGTAAGAAGTAATACATTCTGGCCACTTCTTTCTAGCCAACTTCGGTCAATCGAAGGTCTATCACAACCGACCGCATCCCGCCGTCCGGAACACACAACTCAATACACCTCACGCGAGCCTTCATTCATTGCGTTCGCGGACCGGTAGTAGTCTCGCACTCGCAAGAATCGACACGAATGGCCGAGACCCAGAAGGACGACGGCCGGGAGCGGCCATCCTACGCGAGTCATCTCTAAGACCGGGTAAAAACAAATACCCATCGGGGCTGCCCCGATGGGTATTGGCTGCACGAGTCGCTTCGAGCATTGCATGCGATGCTCGGAATCGGACGTCGGCTCGGATTACTTCTCGTCGAGAATCTCTACGGCTTTGAACTTCTTGCCTTCCAGCATCTCCAAACTGGCACCGCCGCCGGTGCTGATATGCGTGACCTTGTCGGCGAAACCGAGTTGCTGCATCGCTGCCGCGCTGTCGCCGCCGCCGATGATGCTCGTCGCGCTGCTATCAGCAATCGCTTGAGCAACGGCCTTTGTTCCTGCGTCGAACGGCGGCATCTCGAAGACGCCCATTGGACCGTTCCATACAACAGTCTTTGCCGAGCCGACTAAGGCTGCATAACTCTTCGCCGTATCGGGACCGATGTCGAAGCCTTCGAAGTTGTCCGGCACTTGTCCGAACGGAACGACGACTTTGTTGCAGTCGCCTTTGAAGGCATCGCCGCAATGAGTGTCGGTCGGCAGAACGAGCTTCTCGCCGCCGCTTGCCATTAACTCCTTCGCGAGTTCGAGCTTGTCGAGTTCAACGCGACTCTTGCCGAGCTTCCCGCCCTTTGCGAGTCCGAACGTGTAAGCCATCGCGCCGCCGATCAACACTTTGTCGCAAACGCTGAGCAAGTTCTTGATGACCTCGATCTTGTCCGACACCTTCGCGCCGCCAACGATCGCAACGAATGGTCGTTGAGGATTCGCGATCGCGTCTGACAAGTAGCGAATCTCTTTCTCAACGAGGAACCCGGAGACCTTCGGCTTCGAACCGAGTGCTTTCGGCACGGCGTACATCGAAGCATCAGCACGATGGCACGTACCGAACGCGTCGTTGCAGTAGATGTCGGCATAAGACGCGAGAGTCGATGAGAACTCAGCATGCACCGCCGGGTCCGACTTCCGATCTTCGCCCGCGTTGAATCGCAGGTTCTCAAGTACGAGCACATCGCCATTGCTCAGTCCGGCGACCTTTGCCTTTGCATCCGCGCCGACAGTATCGCTCGCGAACTGCACCGTCTTGCCGAGCAGCTCGCCGAGCTTGTTCGCCGCCGGCTTGAGACTCATCGACGGCACCACTTGTCCCTCGGGGCGACCGAGATGACTCATCAGGATGACTCGTCCCCCGCGCTCGATGACGGACGTGATTGTCGGCAGAGCCATGCGGACGCGGAGATCATCAGTGACGTTGAGTTGATCATCGAGCGGAACGTTGAAGTCGACTCGAATCAGGACTCGTTTGCCGCTCACATCAACGTCGGCAATGGTCTTCTTAGCCATCGAAAAAGCCTTATTTTTCAGAGAAAAAGATGAGAACCCGAGAAGCGGGCGGGATGTTAGGTCGCCCCGTCTCGAACGCAAGGCAGGGGTTTTCTCTGGGCGAGCGAGCGGGCAGACGCCGCTTCCTTTTGGACTGTGCAGAGTCAGCCGCGTCTTGCAGCGCAAATGGCAACGCATCGAATGACCGTTCTTAAACCCACTCGCGGCCAACTCGGGATAAGAGGCTCAGTCACGAACCCGAAGTCCGCGAAGGTAATTCAAATGACATCGAGCCCGAGCAACTCAGCTGCAGCTCGCTGTCGGACATCTGCGGTGACGAACTGTGTCTCGTTCGCCATCAACGCGGTCGCAAGATGAATGGCATCAAGGCTGCGAATCCGGAGCGGAGTCGCTTGCCGCCAACAGGTATCGAGCACGCGTTCAAACTCCTCTTCGAGTTCCTGCACGTCCATTCGAACTTCAATCCATGTCCATTCGAGTTGCGAGATCAGCGCTGCGGTGAACTTCGCGGCCATTCCCGCAGTAATCGTTCGAGAGCTTTCATGCCTCCAGAACAAAACCCGCGCTTCGAATCTCGTCAATGAAGAGGTCGTGATTCGATCGCTCTGCATTTCCAGTTCGCGAAACCTCGATGCATCGGCTTCATCGAGAAACAACTTCGCAATCGCCGAGGTGTCCCAGTAGCTCATGAATCAACGGTCCTCTCGCATCTCGTCCAAAATGCTCTGAGTGTCGATTCCCGGTTGAGGCGTGAACCGCGCTTCCTTTCGCAATCTGTCGAGACGCGCAAGCCACTCTTCCGGCGACTCCTGACTTCGAGGTACGCGACGTCGCAACTTCATGTCCAATCGCGAGACGAGTTGCTTTTGTTCGCCGATCGGAAGTTGTTCGATCGCTTGTTCGATCTCTTCGAGAGTAGTCATCAGACATCCCTTCGCAGCGTGAATTCAAATGGGTGTGACCGGCACTCCGGCGCTGAATGTGAGTCGTCTCCGTCCGGCTCGCCCGGACGGGACGAACGACTGGTCGGCTACTTGACTCCAAAACAAAGGCTCTTTCGCTCTCCGTCCGGCTTGTCCGGACGGAAGCAACGACTGCTCCGCTACCACTGCGAGCGAGTAGCCGGTCAGTCGTGACTCCCGTCCGGGCAAGCCGGACGGAGAGTGATCAAGTCAGCTC
>CAZNMS010000318.1:0-9917 GCA_964573505.1 uncultured Planctomycetaceae bacterium
TCAGCGGCGGTGCCGGCAACGACGTGCTGAGTGGGGGTACGAATTCTGACACCGTCTACGAGACGCTTAACGTCAACGCGACGATCGTCGGCACAACACTGACAGCGACGTCTCTCGGCACGGACCTCATCGACACGATCGAAGGCTTCGTGTTGATCGGCGGAGCGGGTGCCAATCGCTTCGACGCATCCGGTTCGTCCGTCTCAGTGACGCTGTTAGGCGGAGCGGGCAACGACACGCTGATCGGTAGTTCGAATGCCGACGTCTTAGTCGGCGGGAATCGCGCGAATCCCGCTTCCGGAACTGACTCACTCAACGGCGGTGCGGGCATCGACAAGCTCGACAACGACCCCGCCGACACGCGCGTCTCACCAGCGCTCGATCAGGTGCTCGCCAACATCTTCGCCTCTTTGCCGAGTTGGATCGACGCGTTGTGATTGTGATGCGTTTTGATGAGGCACGGCGGAGACGTGCCTCATCAATGCCGGACAGTCTCAATGTCACAAAAATTGCAGTTATGCAGGCCGCGAATGCAACTCGGGATCTGCATTTGCTGATCACTGTGTGGGGCGCCAAAGAAGGCCACCCACGTTTTCATCGCCGTAGCCTGACTCTCCGAGGCTGTGATTAAATCGCCCCTGGGCTTGTCCCAGGGGTTTAGCGGCCTTTGCGCTAATCGAATTTGCCCGAAATCGTAGTAGCGCAAAAGCCGTTGAACCCCCGACGCAAGGTCGGGGGCGACTTCATCACAAGCTCTCCAAGTCGAGCATCCCGCCAAGAAGACACCCGGCTCAGAGAGACGAGCGAGCGCTCAGACACGTTTCTCGAACTGACTCTGAATGAGGTGCGATCGCAATCGTCCGCCGCCGAAATCGTCAGATTTCGGAGCCGCAGTGACTGCATCCGAAGTCGCACGACTTCGGCTACCAACGATTGGCGCAGGTCACGCTGAAGCGACGAAGTCAGCATCGAGTTCGACAAAGTTTTCAAGGCCACCAGCGACGCACTGTGAGGGCCATTCCCTTTCTTTCGACGAGGTGCATCATGGTTTTGAAGTCGTGGATTTCGGATCTGGGAAGAACGTTGAATCTCTCAAGCAGGGTTCCCTCGCGGCGGCGATTGTCGGCCATGACGCGGGTCTGTGAGCCGAGCGTTCAACGAGGGGAGTTGCTTGAAGCTCGGCGCGTGCTTGCCGTCTCGCAGTTCAATGGCTCGTTTGTTGGATACTTCGTCGGCACCGTCACCGATGTCTTCGGAGATTCTGAAGGTGTGCCGGGGCCGTCGCTCACTGACAACAGTGTGCAAGTCTCGATCTCCAACGGCGTCGTGAATGTGTCAGTGCCGGGGATCGGCGGCACCGGGCAAGGCACGATCGACGCCTCGGGTGTATTTTCCGTGACAGCCAACGGGACGCTGTCGGGCGCTGGGATTGGCGTTCGCTATCAAGGGACATTGACCGACACGGCAGCCGGAATCAGCGGGACGGGAACATGGTCACTGACCACTCTGCCGCAGGGCATTCGCAGTGGATCGGGAACATGGACCCTGATTGAAGATGGGCCTTCGCCGTTCGACGGTAATTACGCGGGGACGTATGTAGGGTCGATTACAACACCCTTTACGGGAACCGTCCCGGTTCCGGGGTATGTGATCGAGGACAACAGCTTCGTCGCGACGATTCAGAATGGCTTCGTCAGCGTCGACATCCCCGGAATCGCCGGACATGGATCGACCGTCATTCTGCCAACCAATGGCTCCTTCAGCGTCCCGGCAAACGGTTCGCTCGGCGGATATGGCGTTGCGGTGACTTACAGCGGTTCGTTGACCGACAACGGACAAGGCGTGATCTCAGGCAGCGGGACTTGGACCATCGTCAACACGCCCGGCGTCACAGGTTCGGGCACATGGACGATGAGCGAAGTCCAAGACCTTGCACCGAAGATGACTCACTTCGAAACAACATTGTTGGATTACACGGAAGGCAGCGACCCTATCGTGCTCGCGCCCAATGTGGTCATCACTGATCCCGACAGCGCCAATCTCACTCGCGCAGAGATCGATTTTGGATTTGATTTTACATGGTCAGAGGACATCTTGTCGGTCAGCAATGTGCCCGATGGGCTTACAGTCACAACCCTGTACGGCGGCATGAGCATGATCATCTCGGGGACCGCTCCGCTCGCCGTCTATCAAGATCTGCTACGCAGCGTCACCTACCACAATTCGAGCGAGTTTCCCGACGATACTTTCCCGCGAGAGATCTACATGCGGGTCTTTGACGACGAGGACAGAGGGAGCGATTACGACCTCGCTCGGCTAGTGAATGTGATTGGCATCAACGATCCCCCGACTCTGAGCGGCGCCGCTTTGAACGTTGATGAGAATGCAGGCGTCGGGGCGTTCGTCGGCGGCATTGGCTACTCCGATCCCGACAGTGGATCGCCAACGTTTTCGATCACCTCAGGCAATGTGGGCGGCGCGTTTGCGTTGAATGGTTCTGCGCTCGTGATTGCCAATCCGGCGGCAGTTGACTTCGAAACCCAGCCGAACTTCACGTTGGGCGTGCGACTCACTGAAGGCGACACTGTCATTGATGCGACAGTCACCGTGGCCGTCAACGATCGCACTTACGCCCCGTATCACCTTGCCCTGCCTCCAACCGGCGATGCTTACACCGTCGCCGCTTCCAACGGGTTGTTGGTGCTGCGATCTGTGACTCCCCCGACACAGAGTTCCAACTTGGCGCCGGTGGGGACCAGTGTGCCTCCCGTCGAGACCGCTCTGGTCCAGCTCAACGATGTGACGTCTCTTGATATTGCGGGCTCATACGTTGGCGACAATGTCACTCTCGACGCGTCGCTCGACGGGCACCTCACGGGGATCACCGTTGTTGGTGGCCTCGGCAATGATCGAGTTGATGGTCATGCCGTGAGCATCCCGTTGACCGTGAATGGTGGCTACGGCTTAGACACGCTTCTGGGCGGTTCAGGAGCCGATCAGCTCACGGGCACGCAAGATCCGCGCGACTTCGTGCCGGACTTCATCAGCGGTGGAGCAGGTGCCGACACGCTCGTTGGCAACATTGGCAACGACACGCTCAACGGTGATGCAGGCAACGACTCGCTGGTGGGAGGCGACGGCGACGATTCGCTCTCCGGTGGCGATGGTCAGGATCTGCTCTTGGGCGGAGATCACAACGACACGCTCAATGGAGGTCCCGGAGCCGACGTCTTGATGGGCGGCTCGTACAACGATGTCCTCAATGGAGAAGACGACAACGACGTGCTCAATGGCGGAGCAGGCAACGACACGCTGACCGGTGGGCTCGGCAATGACTCGCTCAACGGGACCAGTGGAGCAGACTCACTCAGTGGCGATGACGGCCGCGACGTCTTGCAGGGCGGCACGGACAATGACACCGTCGATGGGGGTAATGAAGATGACATCCTCTACGGCAGCGACGGAGCCGACGTCCTGTTTGGTCGAGCCGGAGACGACTTCATCGCGGCAGGTAATAACGATGACACCGTGCAGGGCGGCGGCGGCAACGACTTCATCGATGGTGAGGCGGGCAATGACCGACTGCTCGCGAACTCGGGTGCCGACATCGTTCGCGGTAGCAGCGGTAACGACACGCTCGATGGCAGTGACGGCAACGATTCCCTGTCGGGCGGTGATGGCAACGACGTGCTGTATGGTGGCGTCGGCGACGATGTGCTCACCGGAGAGAACGATCGCGACAAGCTCAGCGGCGGAGACGGCAACGACACTCTGCAAGGCGGCGGGAGCAGCGACACTCTCGATGGCGATGCTGGCGACGACCGCATCAACGGCAACTCGGGTGACGACTACGCTCGGGGAGGTAGCGGAAATGACACTCTCGACGGCAGCGACGGCAACGACTCGCTCAGCGGCGGCTCGGGTGCCGACGTGCTCTATGGTCGCAATGGCAACGACATCCTGATCGGCGGCGGTGACAACGATCGGCTCTTGGGTGGAACCGAGAACGACCTGCTCATCGGCGGCACTGAAGCCGACACGCTTCGCGGCGAAGTAGGAGTCGACACGCTCGTCGGAGGCAACGGAGCCGCCTCACGCGGCGGTACTGGAGCAGCCAATCTCGGAGACGTCTTGATTCGCACCTTTGGCGATCTCGACACCATCGACGAAGCCTTCGCCACATTGTTCGTGTGGGAGAGTGCATAGCGAGCCTCTGCGTCAGACTGACAATTCGTAGGACGGACACCTTGTCCGTCCTACAAAACTTGACACAGAACTCGCGGTCCTCGGCCTCAAGCGACCCAACTGGATGACTTGAGCTGGAGCAACGGGTCTGGTCGCGAGCTTCTTGCATTACTCAAGGCCGAGCCGGCTCACAGGAACTGACGGCTGGCGATTGCTAAGGCGACGGCCGACGAGCCGTAGGTTGATGAAGTCCCAATCGACTGAACCACGAGATCGCCGGCTCGTCAGTGTGTTGCGCGCTGATCACAGAAGAGCCGACCGCAACGCCGCCCTTAGCGTACTGCCCAATCGCCACTCCACCGAAGGCTGTTTGAGCGATCGCCACACCGGCAATGACGAAGGCTCCGAGACCGACTCCAGCAACGGTCACGACTCCAATCGCCAATCCTCCGACCGCAATGAACCCGCGAGCAAGTCCTCCAATAGCGATGACTCCGGTTGCGATATCGCCAATCGCGATGATGCCTCGGGCATGTCCTCGGACTTCTTGCGCTGAGTCATCGGGACCTTGAGAGATCACCAACAAGGGCCATCCCGCGACACCAATCTTTGACCTGTATCGAACCGTGCGAGCCATGATGCAGCCTTTATCAGATTGAGAAACTCAGCAGGGTTCACGATGAGGTCGAAGAGCCGCGCCCTAATGAGTCATCGAACTGAACCTCGCCGTGATTGGCATGGTTGATCATTGGATAGCAACGAGCCGGATGCTGGTCTCTGCAAGGATTGGGTCAGTCGAGCGGCGACGTGTGGAAGGAGAATTGCCCCCTGGCCTTGAGCAAGAACGGTTCGGAATTGAGCCCCATCTTCTGCCGATTGTCGAACTCCGCCAGCACAGCCGCCGTTGTGTGTTCGAACACGCAATCCAAGCGTCTCAGCACCGTGAACGGCAGGATGACTTTGCCATAGTCGGATTGCTTGTAGTCCCCGCGCAACAAGTCGGCGACGGACCAGATGAAGGACGACAGATTGGATTCAGCCATGTGTTGTGTTGTCTTCAGGAGCAGCATCGAAGCGCGAGCCGAGTCATCCTCGGCCCTGAACGGCTGAAGATAGGCCAAATGATGATTCCCTCAACGCAACGCGCCATGAATCACCCGCAACACTCCAATGCTGAACATCGAGAGGCCCATTGACTGTGGCCACCGAACGATGCAAAGAAGGAAATTGGAAAATTGCCGCGCGATCGAGACGCATAATTGAGACTCCAGTCTCAAGCCCCCACCGGGGGTGTGGTTCAAACGGCGCCCTCCGACCCGAGTGCGATCCAACGGTCGAACCGCCGCTGTCATTCAGAAGTTGCTTCCGGTCTATGAGTCACCAGCGCCTCAACGCGACTCACCGCAACCAAGCAGGCCACTGGATGAGTCATCCCGAGTCGGTTTGTTTGCTCCCAGTCCTGCCGTGCGTAGCTCATTCATCTCTAATCGGTTGCGAGCCGAGCACTGATCCCTCAGGTGCTTTGCTTGAATCACAACCAGAGGCGAGTCGCCGACAATAAGTAAGAATGGCCACCATCGCGATCATGGCCAATGCTTCGCCTGATGCAGCATGTGAAACACACGCATGACGCTCGACCGACATCATCGCGGGAGAGAGTGGCCTGCTTCGTTTCTACGAAGCCCCGGAAGATCACCTCTTGCAGCGCGACCCAGACTCAATCAACGCCTCAGTCAGCAGCGTCAACGATCGCCAAGACAGCCGCTTGCAAAGCTGGTGACAACTTCGGCCAAGCGGAAATGACTTTCGCGAGATCTGCGGAGATTGGTTCGACGCCTGCATCGAAAGGCTCAATCGCCCGCACGAGTTCGCAGGCCATTGCAGGAGTTCGGAGTGCAACTTTGAGTGCAACTGAAGACCTGCCAGAAGCAGAAACAGGCTGAAAATCAGTGGTTTCTAACAACGCAGCAAGCGACTCATAATCCTTTGGTTCTGGGTTCGAATCCCAGCAGCCCCAGTCTCGCTTGCTGCTGCATCAGCCGGAATTGCCTTGAATTTTCGGGCATTCTCAACAGCGGCTTCGTTGGTCAAGTTCTGAGGCTTGTTCGTCTGTGCGGCCTCATGCGAGCCGATTCCCGGTCCTACTGCTGCGTGCAGCACTCGCGATTGAGCCGCTTGGTCGAACAGCGATTCCGGCGTCATCGTGTAGTGCTTGAGACTCACTGCGACCGAGTGGCCGATCCATTGGCTGACGGCGTGTTGGGGATAAGTCATCGCGAACATCGTCTCGGCACTCCGCCGCAGCGTTTGCCACGGATCGTCCCATGTTTGCAACTTGGCTCGCTCGGCAATCACTCGCAGAGTTCTTTGAAGATTGTTCGTCGAGAGCGTGATGATGTTCGTCGCCCGCTCGGGAGCTTGGTCGAAGGCTTCGGACAAGAGGTCATGAGTAGGTGCTTAGAAGTTTTCGCGTGAAACGCTGACGCAGCAAATGGCTTCGTTTTGTTAGGACTCAACATAGTAGCGAAGTTGGATCTTCGCGTAGGCCCAGCAGAAGGAGTGGTGCGATGGCACGGAAGCCAAGCAAATTTGTTGATAATTTATCTTCAAGCGAGAGAGAGCAACTAGAAGTGGCGTCTTCAGTAGGATCCACTCCTCGCATTCGCCACCGGGCGCAAGTAATTCTGTGGAGTCATTCCGGTCGAACCGTCGGCGAAATTGCAGATCTTCTCCAATTACAGAATCGGACGGTTTCTGCTTGGATTGATCGCTGGCTCGAATCAGGCATAGACGGACTGGCTGACGCACCTCGAACTGGAGCACCACCGATACTTATTCCCGCACAACAGGAGCAAGTTCTGAAATGGCTGGATGAAACTCCGCATCAACCCAGAGTAGTGCTGCTAAAGATTCAAGAAACGTTTGGAAAAACGATTTCAGCCGACACGCTCTCGAGAATTGCTCGTCTGTCTCGATGAAACTGGAAGCGGATGCGTCGATCACTCAAATTTCGGCGAAGTGAAGAGGATTTTCGCCTTGCTCAGTGTGAGTTGCAGGAACTCAAGGATTGGCATTGGGCTGGTGAGATTGACCTCTTCTTTGGGGATCAATCGGGATTCTCGTTGGTTCCGACGGTGCCTTACGCATGGCAAAAAGTCGGACAACAGAGACTGCTCCCTTCGGTACGCAGTACTCGCCAAAACATCTTTGGCCTATTGAGTTGCGACCAACGATTATGGACCTGTCAATTCGAAGGCAGCATCAACAGGGAACTAATTATCAACTGCATCGACGACTTTTCCAAATATCTAAGACGTCCGACAGTGCTCGTGCTTGATAACGCGAGCATTCACCATGGGCGACGAATTTGAGGAGCAGGTAGAGACTTGGGAGAAGCGGGGTCTCGTGATGTACTATCTGCCGCCTTATATTCCCGAATTGAACCTCATCGAAACACTCTGGCGAGTCATCAAATATCACCGGCTTCCACTGACAGCCTACCGGAACAAGACAACTCCCCGCGAGAGCCTTAATGGTGTGTTCCTTCAGGTCGGAAAGTTGCTTCGGCTTACCATATAGTTAGCGGCGACAACTTATTCCGCCCTACTTACGGACTGTCTCATGACTAATGGACTCCATAATTTCCAAGGCCACCATTTGGTCTGCGAGTAAGTGTAATGTTCAATGAGCAAACCCCGCCGGAGGCTTACCCAATCGCATCGCAATTAGCTTGGCTTCTTGTTCGCCATTGAGGAGTTTCGCAGTCGGCGGCGTCTTCCGCTGGTGGCCATAAAGTGCAATATCAAAGCCTTCGAGAACGAGTCTTTGGCAAAGCATTTCGATCGTTCGAATCGGACATCCAAAGGCTTCCGCAATTCTCGCATCAACCCAGGCTGGGCCATCCGCATCAGCCTTCAGCAGAATCTGAGCTCGTCGCACCGTTTGCGATGTCCCCTTCAACTTCTTGATAACCTGCTGGCAAGCTTCGCGTTCTTCACCCGTGAGACGCACGACATACTTCTTGATCATGGCAACATCCTTGTTGCCCTAGGAGTCTGTCCGAGTGGCATGGGCTTCTAGCCCGTGCAGTCTTCATGACGATTCGAGTTCGCTTGTAGGAGTAAATACAGCACGGGTTGGAAGCCCATGCTACGGCTACTCAGGCAGACTCCTAGATCCTTGCCGATTGCACCGGGTCGGTAACCCGAAAACTTAGTCTTGAAGATGCACTAGTAGACTTTTGAAGCAACCTGTCGTAGCCTCAGGTCGCATGCTTCCGATCAGACGGCATCAGAAGCATCCATCTTTGCTCCGAGTGGTTTGAGGGAACCCTCTGTGATCGCAGGCGAAACCCGACCGATGTTGGCCTCTGCCAGCGGCATCTGGCAGGCACGGGAAAATCTGTCACGAACAATTTTCGTAACTGCGGGCGGGTAAGAGGGCACTGGCTCTAACCACTGATTTTGGTCGTAGGACTCTCTGTCGCTTCACGCCGTTCGTCGTTCCGGCCTCTGGCCGAAGTACGAACACAGGCAACCTCGTTGCAACGCTCTCAACGCCGCTCGGTGCTGAATTCTATATTTATATAGCTCAAAGGAACGCGATGAACTTTCTAAGAACAGTAGCAGTTGTGGTAATCGGAATGGCAACACTCGGTTGCGGCAGCGCATCCGACGGTGCGTCGCGAGCCACTGTATTCGGCAAGGTGACCATTGATGGCACCGCCGTCGCCGAAGGCACGATCGAATTCGAGCCGACCGGGACTACGAAAGGTCCGAAGAGCTTCGGGCAAATTGTGTCAGGCGCGTACAAGATGGAAGAAGCCAACCGCGGCCCCGTTGTCGGAACTCACAAGGTGCGTATCAACTGGATCAAGAAGACTGGCGAAAAGGATGCCACTGGGGCTGACGTTTTCGTTGAAGCGATTCCGGCTAAATATCATTCCGCCACAACACTGGAGATCGCGGTCAAAGCCGGAAAGAACGAGCACGACTTCACGTTGACGTCGCAGTAGCTCCTCGCCGATCTATGCAATTCCGTACGCGTCTTTTGTCACTACAAGCATGAAGGAGAATCTAGAAATGAAAGCAAAGCCTCGCCTGGGACGAAGTGCATTTACCTTGATCGAATTACTGGTCGTCATCGCGATCATTGCAGTGCTCGTTGCATTGCTACTGCCTGCAGTGCAACAGGCACGCGAAGCTGCGCGGCGAAGCCAGTGCCGAAACAATCTGAAGCAGATTGGCATTGCGCTACAAACCTACGAAGAGACGAGCGGCGTTTTTCCGCCCTTAGGCATTGGCTCGACTGCCTTTGCCGCAATCGTCGCCGATCAAACGATTGACGATGACATTGGAAACAATCGAGGCTGTCGCATCAGCTGGCTCGGAATTCTGCTGCCTTATGTTGATCAACTCGGGCTTTATGAGCAGATCAATCAAGACGCATCGCAGATGAATACGAACAATGCGATTTGGGCGAAGTTTATTCCTGCTTACGCGTGCCCCAGCGATCCAAACTCCGCCGACGGAAGGAATGATACAGGCAACGGAGCAACCTTCGCGCGAGGGAACTACGGCGGCGTTGCAACCAATATGGCACTCGAAGGCACGACCGGACCTGCTCCCAGTACGAATGGTTTTTGGCGATATACTTTCACGAATGTGTCGGGGAGTGATCGCGGTATTATGGGGATGGCGGGCGCTGCAAAGATTCGTGATATTACTGACGGG